>CAZNVW010000009.1:0-27991 GCA_964576595.1 uncultured Verrucomicrobiales bacterium | reverse complement strand
CCCCCCCCCCCCCCCCGCCCCCCGCCCCGCCCCGCCCGGGCGGCCAGCTGGGGGGGGTGCGCGAGAAGATCGTGCGGCCCACGCCGGCCAAGTCCATGACGCGCAGGCGGGGCTCTTTTCCTGCATTATGGGGGGGGGGGGCGTGTTTTTTTGTATTCTTTTGGGCGGTTTTTTCGGGCTTGGCTGGTAATTTTCGGGGGAGGGATGAGGGCGGGAGGGTGAGTTCCTGCGGCTGGGAGACTTCCACCGGCGTTTCTTTTTCCGGGAGGGCAGAGGTTGATTCTTCCGGTTCTGCTCCCCAGACGAAGTGTTCCAGCCGGATTTTTTTGGCGCGGTTGAGGGCTTCTTCCGAACGGGGGCCGCCAGCCTTGGCCATCGATTCTGCGATGGCGATGGCCCCGGCCCAGTTTTTCATATCCTCCAGCAGGTGCATGGCGGCAAAACCCGCCTGGTAGTACCAGTACCATTCTCTGCGCAGTTGGGAATCGGGAGGCGTGGAGATGATCCGGTGGTAATCCCTGAGAGCGAGTGTTGCGTCTCCGGCTCGCTCGGATAATTGAGCCTGCTGGAAAAGGGTTCTGTTTTTCCAGGCCAGGGGGAGTTCCTTTTCTTCCAGAATTTTACCGGTCAGTTCGCGGGCCTTGTCCAAGGCTTTGCTATCGGTGGAGCCGAGAGAGGCCCAGGCCTCCGCCTCGAGGGCCAGGGCGAGCCGATGGGATTCTTCTGTCAGGTTGGGGCTGTCAATAAAGGCGTCGAGCAGGTTGATGACTTGCTGGGGTTTGCCCTGCCGCATCAGGATGGAGGCTCGCTCGATGACGGCGGCGGGCCGGTAGGTCGAGGCGGTTTGTTCCACTTTTTCAAACAGGTCAAGAGCCGTGGACAGGGACTGCTGCGTACCTGTCTGCTGGGCGGCTTTGCCGGACAGGAAGAGGGCGGGGATTCTGTAAGGGCTGTCCGGTTCGAGGTGGGAAAGGTAGTTTTGCAGGTAGAGATGCGCCTGATTGAAGTCGTTGTTTCTGTAGAGGAGTTCTCCCAGTTTCAACTGCATGGGGATTTTTTTCTCCTTGTCCTGGTAGGCGGAGAGATAGTCACGGGCGGCCTGGATGGCGGCCGGCCACTGGCCCATGTATTCCGGGAGGAGAATGCGGAGCCGGGCCATGCGCTCTTTTTGCTCTTCGGAGAGGGCGAGGGGCTTCAGGGATTCCAGCGCGTGTATGGTTGTTTCCTGATCGGGGTTTTCCAGATAGAGGGCCAGTTCTCCCAGAGCGAGCCAGGCGTCTGCGAGCCGGGGGTGCGCGGGATAGGTCTTGATGAACCGCTCCAGGGAGGTTTTGGCCGATTCCTGAAGGCGGGAGGCGGCTTCCAGTGCGATTTCCAGTTTCAGGTCGGCGTAGGTATCGCTGGAGAGGCGAGCGCTTTTGCCTATTTTGCCCAGTATTTCAGGCAGTTGTTCGTGCAGGGCGGCGATGTAGCCATTGTACGCCGCTTTTTGTTCAAGGACACCGTCCTGATCTTCGAGGAGGTCGAAGGCATTGAGGTAGAGTGCCGAGGCTTCCCTGAATTTTTCTTCGGAGAAGAGGAGGCCCGCTTTCATGAACAGGGATTTGGCCTCCGAGTCCTTCAAAGTGGCGGCGAGTTCGCCTGCCTCCTTGAGTTTTTCTTCATCGTAGAGGTATTGGAGGATAATGTATTGCAGGTCTTTTGCCGCGGGGTGGTCCGGGAATTTTTCTCCGGCGCGAAGGAAGAGTTTTTGTAGAGCCAGGTCTTCTTTTTTGGAGATCAGCTCCCGGGCCAAGGTTCCCATGGCGTATGGGCTTCTCTGCGGGTGCTCTCCTCCTGCCCAGTCCTGGAGTTTCTGGAATGATTCCGCATCCCGGAAGGCTTCCGCGGCGCGGAGGATGTTGAAGGCTTCCGGGATCAGCGGGGAGTCCGGCTCCGTTTCAATGAAGTTGAGCAGGCGGTCCTCTCCCTTGCCTTTTTCTTCCCGGGGAAGCTGGCCCATTTTTTCGGCTGCGATTTCAGCTTCTGCCGTGGCGAGTTTTGCCATGGAAACGATGCGGGGCAGCATTTTGGGCTGGGCGATCAGGGAGGACAGCAGGGGCATGGCCTCCTGAGGCTTGTTTTGCATGACAAGCGCCTTGGCCTGAATCAGGGAGGCGAGTCCGCGGGCCTGGGGGGAGAATTTTTTTGGGGAGTTAACGATTTCGAGAATGAATTCCCCCGCTTCTTCGGGTTTGTTGCGCTGGAGGGCCAGGCCCCCGAGGGCGAGGCGGGCCGCGGAACGGGTTTGCTGATCCGAGTCCTGAAGGAGGCGTTTGAGGACATTGCTCCCCTGATCCGGGTTTCGCAGGAGCATGTGAATCTCCGCCATTTGCCAGAGCAGGGAACGTTTCAGTTCTGGGGGCAGGGTGGCGTCGTCTTCCAGTGAGTTGAAGAGGTGGAGAGCGGAGGAGTAGTAGCCCAGTCCCTTGTTTGCCAGCGCCTCCCAGAACAGGGCGGCCGGTTGTTTGGCGGTTTCGGGAGTGTCTTTAAGGATGTGCAGCCCTTCCTTGTACTGGCCGTTTCTGACGAGAGCTTCTCCGAGCTGGCGATGAATGTAGGGGAGTGTTTCCCCGGGCGGACGGGAGGCCAGCAGGTCATTGAATTGGCGTGCGGCTACATCGGGCAGGTGGTCGGCCATCGCCTTTAAGCCCGATTGAAAGAGAGAGTTTTTTTTCAGCCAGGCGGCAGGGTCCACCACAGGCGGGGGCTGCGGCTCTTCTTTTTTTTCCTTCCCGGTGTCCGGTTTTTGCTGTTTTTCGGAGGGTTTGTCCGTTTGGGCGGAAGGGGCGTTTTTACCGGGACGCCTTTTGCCTGCCGCTTCCGAGGTCAGGCAGAGAGAGGGCAACAGAAGAGACAACAGGAATGCGGTAAGAGAGAAGCGCATGGACTGGGTCAATTCTTAACTGTTTCCCCTGCTTCGTCACGTCCAAAACAGAAAAGGTTCAAATATCTTTTGCCGGAACCTGTCAGCGCATATTGATCGTTTCCCAGGCTTTTTACTCTGTAGCAGGTGCGGTATTGAGGGAGGAGGGGGTCGGGTCTCAGCCAGATGACTTCGGGGGCTGTAACGGACTCGCCCGAGGGCTCCAGAGTCAGGGGGACCCCTGTTTGAGAGAAGGAGATATCCCAGGAGCTGGCCTGAGCCGCCGGAATTTTACCCGGTTTGATGAGGAAAGGATAGGTTTTGCCCAGGGTGGGCGGAGCGCTGCCCGGGATGCGGACCGTGTATTCCGGCGGAATGGCTGCGAGGTGGTCTCGGAGAGAGGGGCGCTCTCCCTGTTCGCAGGCTTTGAGCAGGGGGACGGGGTCAAAGCCCGCCAGGTTGAGGCCGTTGAAGCAGCCGTGGTAGTCGGGTGTTTTTGTGGTGGCGGCGTAGATCTCCGGGAAGCGGTCATTGAGCATCAGGGCCAGTTCCAAATGGAGGTGGGAGCGGGTTTTGTTCAGCCCGACGCCGGAGTAGCCGAGGATGCCGAGCGCATTGCCTGTGCCCAAGCGGTCGCCCTTTTGGCAGGAGACCGAGCCGAGGTGCGCATACAGGGAGTATAGCGGGCCGTCAGGCGTGTCATGTCTGAGGACGACGTAGCGGCCATATGCGCTGTGCCCGGGGGTATCCGAGGCATGGACGACGACTCCCGGAGCGACGGGGCGGACGGTATCCTGCGGCTTGCCCGTCTGGTCGCGGTGCAGGGGCTTGATGTCTATGCCCTCATGAAATTTGACGCAAACGGGCCCCTGGGGCGTTTCGACAACTGTGCGGACAATGCCGTATTGTCCGGCGGTCCAGGGCTTCAGGTTGACTCCGTCCTTCATCCGGTCCACATACATGAAGAAGCCTTCATGGTCTCCGGTGAAGAGTTTGCGGTTGTCTGTAGGCAGGCGTACCAGCAACTGCGCCCGGCAGAGGGAGGGAGCGCAGAGAAGCACAAGGAGGAGAAGGCGAAGTATGCGGCAGGACATCACGTCGATTTAGCGCAGTTTGTCTATTTTCGCTTTTTCCCGGGCCTTGTTGAACTTCATGTTTTTTTCTTCCAGGGGGCTGGGGTCGATGACTTCCTTGAGCTTGTTCATGTCGTCGTTGGTCATGCCGGACAGGAAGCCGATGTTGCCCTTGTCGTAGATGTGATCAATGCGGAAGGGCTCGCAGGGGTGACCGTTTGCCATGGGGATGACGATTTTACCGATGTGCTCGGTGCTGATTGCCTGCCATCTGTTTTTAGCGCCCGGGGTCAGTTTGAAGTAGGCGCCGTAGGTGCCTGTGGTGGAATCGGGCAGAGAGGTATAGTTTTCCAGATCCCGGTTGCCGATGATGGCGGCTTTCTGGAATTTATAGACTTTGTTCCCTACGGTCTGGTTAAAGGAAACTTTGTTGCTGTCGGTTTCATCGCCCTGCAAGTGGAAGGTGATGGGAAATTTGGTCGAGCAGGAGGCCAGCAGGCACAGCATGGCCATCCCGGAGAGGGAAAGGAGGGGACGGATGCGGGTAGTTGTCATAATGTCGGTTAGACTAACCGACTGAAGATGGCAAGGAAAGGGAAAAAGCGGGATGGCCTGGACGGCTGACGTGGTTTTACCAGTTAGCAATCGAATCAATTTTTCCCCGAAGGGGAGGCGGGCTGGTCTTGCGGGTGCCTGGTCGGGTAGAGCGGCGGCAGTTTAATATTGGTGCCGGGGGCTCGGAAGTATTCGGAGAAGAAATCGATCTGGGGGCGGATGGCTTCTTTCCAGTAATTCCAGTTATGGCTTCCGGGAGTGATGAGGAAGGTGTGCTTGTAGCCTGCTTCGGTAAGCGCCTGATCGAGTTTTTTATTAACGTTCAAGAAAAAATCTTCCGAACCGCAGCTTATGATGAGTCTGGGTCTTTTCTTTTTCACTTTGGGGAGCAGGTACAGGACGGTATGCTTCCTCCAGAGTTCCTTGTTGTCATTGTAGGGACCGAGGTTGTTTTTGATATTCCAGTTTTCTGGAAAGGGGGTAAAATCGACTCCTCCGCTGAGGCTGCCGGCTGCTCCGAAAAGATCGGGGTGTCTGGCTCCCAGATAGAGAGCGCCGTGTCCGCCCATGCTGTTGCCAGTGATGGCCCGCCCTTTGCGGCGAGGGATGGTCAGGAAATTTTCGTCAATGAAGGGAATGATTTCCTGGATGATGTGCGTCTCCATTTTTTCCTTCGGGTCTGTTTTGCTGTCGAAGTACCACGAGGTTTTTCCGTTGGGGCAGACGAAGATGATTTCTTCCTTGTCGGAGAGTTCCGAGAGGGGCGTCTTGGTCGGCCAGCCGGTTTGATTGTCTCCGTGGCCGTGGAGCAGATAGACGACAGGGTAACGGCGGCCTATTTGAGCGGTTGTTTTGGTTTCCGGGTCAGGATAGGAGTTGGGGAGGACAATTTTTAGAGGCATGTCTTGGCCCATGGCCTTGCTTGGCAGGATGATGTCCTTGATGACGGCCGCTTGTGAAGCAACGGCGGGCAGGCAGGCCAGAAGAAGGGTGAAGAAAATCCTTTTCATATGATGAGGGAAACTATGTGTCTGATGGTGCTGATTGTAAAGTTTTTATCTGGCGGTTTTAAATGGGCGTTTTTTAGGCGGAGCAAAGAAAAACCGCGCCTTCCCGGAGGAAGGCGCGGCATGATGTTACTCTTTATTCAAGCGATCAGGAGAACCGGGCGATCAGTTCTTCACGCTGCTTGTTGAGTTCGGCCGGCAGGGTGTCGCCGATCTTGGTGAAGAGTTCGGTCTGGCTTTCCAGCTCGGCCTGCCATTCCGTGTTGGAAAGGGCCATGCACTGTTCGAATTCGGCCTTGCCGAAGGGCTTGCCGTAGTTCGTGAGCTGTTCCATGTTGAATTCTTCAGCAGTCGGGGAGACGCCGAGCTTGGTTTCCACTCCCTGGACCTTGCCCTTGCAACGGCGGATGATCCAGTCGAGGACGCGCATGTTTTCACCGAAGCCGGGCCAGGTGAACTTGCCTTCTTCGTTCTTGCGGAACCAGTTGATGTTGAAGATGAGCGGCGGGTTTTCAACCGTCTTGCCCATTTCGAGCCAGTGAGCGAAGTAGTCGCCTGCGTTATAGCCGATGAACGGAAGCATGGCCATCGGGTCGCGGCGGACCTGACCAATGTTGCCGAAAGCGGCGGCGGTCATTTCGGAGCCCATCGTGGCGCCGACATATACGCCGTGTTCCCAGGAGCGGGACTGGAAGAGCAGCGGCATCGTGGTGGCGCGGCGGCCGCCGAAGATGATCGCGGAGAGGGAGATGCCTTCCGGATTCTGCCATTCGGGGTCGATGGTCGGGCACTGTGCGGCCGGGGCGGTGAAGCGGGCGTTCGGGTGGGCGGCCTTGCGGTCGCAGTCCGGCGTCCAGTCGTTGCCCTGCCAGTCGATGGCGTGAGCCGGGGGTTCGCCGTCCATGCCTTCCCACCAGACGTCGCCGTCATCGGTAAGAGCCACGTTGGTGAAGATGATGTTCTCCTTGATGGTGTCCATCGCGATCGGGTTCGTGCTGTAGGCGGTGCCCGGAGCTACGCCGAAGTAACCGTTTTCGGGGTTGATGGCGTGGAAGGTGCCGTCTTCGTGGGGCCAGATCCAGGCGATGTCGTCACCGATGATGGTGGTCTTCCATCCCTTTTCGCGGTAAACCGCCGGGGGAACGAGCATGGCGAGGTTGGTTTTGCCGCAAGCGGACGGGAATGCGCCGCCGACATATACCTTGTCGCCTTCGGGGCTTTCGATGCCGAGGAGGAGCATGTGCTCAGCCATCCACTTGTTCTTGCGGGCGATGTTGGAAGCGATGCGGAGAGCAAGGCACTTCTTGCCGAGGAGGGCGTTGCCGCCGTAACCGGAACCGAAGCTCCAGATTTCGTTGGTTTCGGGGAAGTGACAGATGTACTTGTCTTCGTTGCAGGGCCAGGTGACGTCCTGCTGACCTTCTTCCAGAGGGGCGCCTACAGTGTGGAGGCAGGGAACGAAGGTGCCGTAGCCGTCGCGCTTCTTGTTGCCGCCGCCGTTGTTGGCTTCGTCTTCAAGGCGTTGCAGAACGGCCGCGCCCATTTTGGCCATGATGCGCATGTTGACGACCACATAGGGGCTGTCAGAGATTTCGATGCCGATCTTGGCAAGAGGGGAGTCGAGGGGACCCATGCAGAAGGGAATGACGTACATGGTACGGCCCTTCATGCAGCCTTTGAAGAGGCCCTTGAGCTTGGCCTTCATTTCGACGGGGTCGGCCCAGTGGTTGGTCGGACCGGCGTCTTTTTCGTTTTTGCTGCAGATAAAGGTACGGTCTTCGACGCGGGCTACGTCGGAGGGAGTGGAGCGGGCGAGGAAGCAGTTCGGGCGCTTCTCCGGATTCAGGCGGATAAAGGTGCCTTTTTCCACCATCATGTTGCACAGCTCGGTGTTTTCTTCATCGGAGCCGTCGCACCATCTGATGGCCTTGGGTTCGCAAAGCTGGGCGATTTCCTCAACCCACGCTTGTGCGGCCTTGTGTGATGTACCGGTAAGTTTCATGGGCTCCCTAGATAACAACATCCGCTATAATTGGCAACACCAAGATTGTTCTTTTTTCGTAAAAAGATTTTTTTTGCGGATGAAGCGTCAATGTCTTATGTTTCCTGCCTTGAAGTTGCGGTATTTGGCTCGGAAGATTCCCCTTCAGTAAATGTTTTGCCGATATTCGCCTGTGCGAAATCGGGAGACCGTTTTATCAGGAGCAGGGCGAAGAGGAAGGTCAGAAGCTCGGCCGCCGGGACGGCGAACCAGATGCTTTCCGGGCCGAAGATTACGGGGAGCAGGAGTATGCCCGCCGAGCTGAACAACAGACTTCTCATCAGGGAGACAATGATGGACGTCCTGGCGTTTTCAATGGCGGTGAAGTAGCTGGATGCCAGTATGTTGAAGCCGTTAAGCAGAAAGGCGAAGGCGTAGCAGGCCAGGCCGCCGGCCGCGATATACGACACGGCCTGGTCGCCATTCCGGAAAAACAGGGAAACAATCCGCTCTCCGGACAGGGACAACAGCAGACAGACGGCCAGACCGATGATGGCGTTTACTTTGATTGCCAATCCGACGATTTTTCGGATACGTGCTTTCTGGCCGGCTCCGTGATTATAGGCGATAATGGGGATGATGCCGTCGGAGATGCCGAGGAAGATGGTCACGCCGATGAACAGGATATAGTTGACGGCGGCGAGGGCGGCGACTCCAGCCGGCCCCAGGTATCGCATGATTGCCATATTGAAGAGCAGGGCCGTGATGCCCGATGATATTTCCGAGAATCCTTCCGAGGAGCCGTTGTACATCATTTTGCCAACCAGGTTTGCTCTCCAGCGCCCTCGGAGGACGGAGACCATGTTTCGCCGGCCGACGATGCCGGGCAAAGCCAGGAGCATTCCTGCGGTAAAGGAGATCCCGGTAGCGAGTCCGGCTCCCCAGGTGCCCTGTTTCAGGACGACGATAAACAGCAGATCCAGCCCTATGTTCAGAAGGACGACCAGGCTGATGATCCCCACGCTTAACAGGGTGCGTCCCATGGCCTTGAGCTGGTAGTCGCAGAAAAACATGACCGTGATAAAGGGGAAAAAGGGCAGGAGTGAGTACATGTACCCGAGTGTTTGTTCGCGCAGAGCGTCGTCAACGCCCATGAATCCGACAATCTGGGGGGCTACGGTTAGCAGGAGTATGCTGGCAAGGGTGGAAATGCCCGTCAGAGCGAGGAAGCCGGAGGTTAGCGCATCGTCGGCGCCTTGTCGGTCCATGCGTCCCAGGCGTACGCTGACCATGGCCTGGCAGCCTACGCCGAGTACGACGGCAAGGGCGATGATGAAGCTGTAAAAGGGAAGGAAAAGGTTGACTCCCGCCAGAGCGGCTGCTCCCGCGTAGTTGCCGAGGATGATGCCGTCCACGACTGTTTGAAGGCCGACGAACAAGAGGCCGACAACTCCCGGAATGGCGTAGCGGCGAAAGAGGCGAGGGATGGGTGCGGTAAGGCGAAGCTCTTCGGAGAGAAAAGGTTTGGAATGGGCTGTAGTTTGCGGAGGGGTCATATAGAAAGGGAGATTTGAACAATCGTTCAATTTTGAGTAAATACTATTAATGAAGGGAACGGGTTAGCGGGCGATCAGCTTGAAATAGCTGTGAAGGGTTTTTCGTATTTCGTCGATCAGGGGCTGGGGCGACATTTCATTGATTGCCTGCATCCAGATTCCATCCATCAGAAAGATAAAACTTTGGGAGATTATATCCAAATCAAGGCCGTTCCGAAGCTGGCCCCTCTCGGCGGAACGGGCCGCTGCCTGCCGCCATACGATTTTTTCCTGTTTCCGGACTTCTCCCAGTTCTCTGGAAAATGCGATATCTTCCTGAAGCATTCTGTAGAACAGAAAATCATAGTCTCGCAGATTGGCCTTGCGGTCGCTAAGGGCACGGGAACAGAGCCGCTCGTGCATTCGGATGGCTGATTCGATCATTTCCGGCAGGTCAAAAGAATCCGAGCCGGGTTCCTGATGCCAGAGGTCTGTGAAATAAGTGCGGACTACTTCCGAGAAGAGGGTCTCCTTGTTTTCGAAATAGTGGTAGAGTAGGCCCCGGGACAGTCCTGTTGCCTGCTGTATGTCTGTAATGGAAACGCCGTCGTATCCTTTTTCTAGAAGGAGTCGGAAGGTTTTCTGCAGTATCTGGTCTTTTGCGTCCGCGGACTTCATGAGAAATTGAACGATTGTTCAAATCGATTAATACCCGGGTTTGTGTGAAATTCAAGCGTTCTTTTTATTCGTTACGGGTGGGATCTGCCGAAGGGGTGAAGAAAGTTGCCCGTTTATGGTCGTGGTCAGTATTGAATTTGCGCAAAATGAGAAAATAGGGTCATTCTGCGAGACAGGTTGGCGCCAGGCTGATTTCTTCTTGTTGAGTCACACATATGTTGCAGGTGACGGCGGGCAATCATATTCCACAGGGGTTTCCAGTACACGGGCCACTTCCTCCTGCGTCGGCAGATAAAGCTGATATTTCGAGGCGAAAAGCTGTTTGCTGTCCTTGAGCATACTGTATTCCATGACCGTTTTGTCATTTTCGGAGCAAAGAATCAATCCGACGGTTGGGTTGTCTTCTTCCTGTCGATTGAATTTTTCGTACAGGCGTACATACATATCCATTTGCCCGATATCCTGATGCGACAGCTTGCCGCGCTTCAAATCGATCAGTACGAAACAGCGCAGGAGATAATTGTAGAAAACGAGATCGATGTAGTAATGGTCTCCCGATTCTGTGGTAATTCGTTGCTGGCGCGATACAAAAGCGAATCCACGGCCCAGTTCCAAAATAAATTCCGCCAATTTGTCTATCAACCCTCCTTCCAGATCCTTTTCCAGATAGTCCTTGTTTTCCCTGAGATCGAGAAATTCCAGAATAAAGGGATCTTTGAGTATTTGCTCGGGCGTGTTTACCAGCTGCATGCCTGTGTTTTGCGCTTCGTTTGCCACCAGATCCTTGTGGGGGCTGGCGAGCAGGCGCTCAAAGTAAAAAGACTGCATTTGCCGTTCGAGTTGTCGTACACTCCATTGCGCTGCGGCTGCCTCCTTGAGGTAAAACTCTCTTGCCTCCTGATTATCAAGGCGCATGAGTAGTCGATAATGTGACCAGCTCAATTGTGTGCACACTGTGTGCAGAATTGGGAACGCCAGATAAAATCGCCTCATCAGGTAAAGATTGGTCACATTGAATCCTTTTCCGAATTCCTGCGAAAGCGCGCGGGAAAGCTCCTGGAGAAGATATTTCCCGTATTCGGCCCGCTGGCTTCCTTGCTGTTCTTCTTCGACGATTCTCCGGCCAATTTCCCAGTAGGTCGAAACCATGGCGACATTTACTACCGTAACGACCCGGGCGCGTCCGGCGATAATCAGCTGGCGGATATCGTCAACTAGAGCAGGGAGAATCAGTTGTTGCTTCATGAGGTAAAGAGGTGGGAGATGAACCTGTTTATAGATTAAAGACAAAAAAATAAATATTTTTTTGAATAAATATGGATAAAAAGTGATTTTATTTTTGATTTTTATCAAAGATGCTTAAACGGGGTTTCCGATGAGGGACAAGGCGATTTTGCCGGAATGACCGGAGGGAATCTTGATTCCGAGTTATTTCCATGATAGGCAGGCGATTGCATGAGTGCTTCCGAAAGAGATTGGATGTCCCGGAGAGATGAAGGAATGGCAAAAGCCCCCTGGTCGGTGACCAAGTGGCTGATTGTTCTCAATGTGGCCGTATTCGCCCTCGGCTTTTTCTGGACGGTAAAGTACCCGGGGTATCGGTTCAGTGTAAGCGGGCCGGAGTATTATGGCGCGTATTCTGTTTCGGCGGTTTGGGAGCAGGGGCAGTACTGGCGGCTGATTACCTACCAGTTTGTTCATGCTAATGTGGGCCATCTTGTATTCAATATGGTTGCGCTGTCTATTTTCGGCAATCTTGTGGAGAGGGTCATGGGGCGATCCCGTTATTTGCTGTTTTATCTTTTATGCGGTATTGCCGGAGCCCTGTTTTCTTCTCTGCTGGCTTCATTCGGTTTGTTTGACAGGGATGGGATGCTGTTTGCCTGGAATGATGTGCCGATGGTGGGAGCCAGCGGGGCCATTTACGGGATGTTGACCGCATCAGCTGTTATGTTTCCGCGCGAGCGGGTGATGTTGTTGTTTCCTCCTGTCGAGCTGAGTTTGAGGACTCTTGCGCTGTGTCTGCTCGGTTTTGGCGTGGTTGTGATTTTGTTTGGCTGGGAAAATGCCGGAGGCGAGGCCGGGCACTTGGGCGGGATGATTATGGGGTTTCTGTTGTTGCTGATCCCGTTTTTTCGTCCATGGCGCCCGGAGCGAACGTTTGTTTGGGGGAAGGCGCCGAGTGAACGCCGAGCCCGGGCGCGGGACAGGGAGGAGCTTGATGCCCGTTTGGAAGAGCATCGGCGAAAGTGGGAAGTCATTTCCCGAAAGGATCGGGAATAAAGACCAGGGAGGCGGTCATCGAAGGAAGTTCTCGTAAAGCCTGAGCTGGATGGCTTCGCACAGGTGGTTGGAGTTGATGTGTTCTTCGGCCGCCAGGTCGGCAATGGTGCGGGCTACTTTGAGTATTCTGTCATGCGCTCTTGCTGAGAGTCCCATGTCCTGTACGGCTTGGTCGAGCAGGGTGCGGGAGTTTGTGTCCAGCGCGCAAAATTTTCGAATCAGGCGGCTGGTCATATTGGCGTTTTGGACCGGGAAGGGTTCTTTTTGGAATCGTTGCTTCTGGATGTGCCGGGCGGCCATTACGCGGTTTCTGATGTCTTGGGAGCTTTCTCCCGTTTTTCCCGAGGCCAGTGTGCGCGGGTCTACCGGCGGTACTTCAAGGATCAGGTCGAAACGGTCAAGCAGGGGGCCGGATATTCTGCGCCGATATTGGGCGATTTGTCCCGGCTGGCAGCGGCATCCCCGCCGGGGATCACCCAGGTATCCGCAGGGACAGGGGTTCATGGCCGCCATCAGCATGAATCGGCAGGGAAAGGTGATGGAGCCGGAGGCCCGGGAGATGGTGACCTGTCCTGCTTCAAGGGGTTGTCTGAGAGTTTCTAGCGTCCGGCGGTTGAATTCGGGCAGTTCGTCCAGAAACAGGACGCCGTTGTGGGCCAGGGTAATTTCTCCCGGCATGATGGTACTTCCTCCTCCCATCAGCCCGGCGTCCGAGATGGTATGGTGCGGCGCACGGAAGGGGCGTTGCTTCAATAATCCCGATCCTTTTGCCAGCAGGCCGCAGACGGAGTGGATTTTACTGGCTTCGATCGCCTCCTGCTCTTCCATGCCGGGCAGTATGGTGGGGAGTCGTTGGGCAAACATGGATTTTCCTGCTCCCGGGCTTCCGCACAGGAGGATGTTATGTCCTCCTGCGGCGGTTATTTCCAGGGCGCGCCGGGCAAAGGGCTGGCCTTTGATTTCATCAAAATCCACTTCGTTATCCCTCGTTTCGGCGGGGAGGGCATCGGGCGCGGCTGCGCATTGGCTGGCGGTTTGGCCGTTGAGTGCTTCCCATGCCTGCCGAAGCGTTGCAACGGGATAGACTTCCAGCCCTCCGAGAATGGCCGCTTCTTCTTCGTTGCCCCGGGGGATCAGGAGCTTTTTTCGACCCCGGACTCTGGCTTCCAGTGCGAGAGAGAGCATGCCTTTTACTGGACGAAGGCGTCCGTCAAGGGATAATTCTCCCGCGATGAACCAGTCTTCTCCGCTGACGGGAGAGTCTGCGGCGGCTATCATGCCGAGGGCAATGGGCAGGTCAAAGGACGGCCCCTGCTTTCGCAGGTCGGCGGGGGCAAGGTTGACGATATAGGTTTGCTCCCATGGTTTGAAGCCGCTGTTTGTGATCGCCGAACTGACTCGCTGGGCGCTTTCCTTCACCGCGGCATCGGGCAGGCCGACGATGCTGGTGCTTTTGAAGCCGGGCTGGGCATCTACTTCTATCTGGACTTCCACACCATCCACTCCGACGATGGCGGCGGAATATAAACGAGCGATCATATCATGAGTTTAGAGCGGAAATCGTTTTTTTACCAAGATAAAATAATTATTTGTGGATTTAATGGGCTATTTATTTAGATATTTTGTAGTTTTGTTTGGGATAAAAAGAAAATTTACGGAAATATTTTTGCGCCATGAGCCGACTGAAAAAAGAGTATGACAAAAAGTTTACTAAAAAGATATATTTAATAATCTTTTTCTGTTGACAGAAATCCCGAAATGCCATAAACCGTTCTCGGTCGCTCTGACCAAAACACAAAAAGACAAACCATCATGAGTAATCAACAACAACCCGGGCTAAGCACCATTGCCATCCGGGGAGGGTACCGCAACGAAGCGACGACGAACGCCTGCGCCACTCCCATTTATCTGACGGCCGCCTATAATTTTGATAGTGTGGATCACGCCGCCAATTTGTTTGGCTTGAAGGCATTCGGCAACATATACAGCCGTTTGACGAATCCGACGGTGGAGATTCTGGAACAGCGTATCGCCGCGCTGCACGGAGCCGCCGGAGCCATCGCCTTTTCTTCGGGGCAGGCTGCGATTACCGCCGCTATTCTCAATATCGTCGGAGCGGGGCAAAATATTGTTGCCTCAAAGTCTCTGTATGGCGGAACGGTGAATCTTTTCTCCCTGACGCTGAAGCGTCTCGGTATCACGGCCAAGTTCGTCGATTTGAAAGATCTGGATGCACTGGAAGCCGCAATTGACGACAATACCCGCCTCGTGTACACCGAGACGATGGGCAATCCGCGCAATAATGTGGATGACTATGAGGCAATTGCCGCCGTCGCGCACAAACATGGGCTGCCCGTCGTTGCCGACAATACGGTTGCTCCGCCGAGCTGGTTCAATCCGTTCGAACACGGTGCGGATATCGTTGTTTACTCCCTGACCAAGTTCATCAGCGGTCACGGCACCGCTCTTGGCGGCATCGTGGTCGAGAAGGGGGATTTCCCCTGGGATAACGGCAAGTTCCCCGAAATCACCGAACCGGACCCGTCCTACCACGGCGTGAGCTACTGGCAGGCATTCGGCAATCATGACCAGGCGGTCGTGCGCGGTATCTCTTATGTTCTGAAAGCTAGAGCGCAAATATTGCGCGATATGGGTTCCTGTCTTTCCCCATTGAATGCTTTCCAGATCATGCAGGGTCTTGAGACTCTGGAGCTCCGGCTTGCCGCGCACGCCAAAAACGCCCAGACGGTCGCCGAGTGGCTGGAAGCCCATCCCTCTGTGAGCTGGGTCAACTATCCGGGCCTGCCCAGCCATCCGGATCATGCGAATGCCGTGAAATATTTCAAGAACGGGTTCGGTGCGATTATCGGTTTTGGTATCAAGGGGGGCCGAGAGGCCGGGATCAAGTTCATTGACTCCGTCAAGCTCTTCTCCCTCCTGGCCAATATCGGGGATGCCAAGTCTCTTGTCATTCATCCCGCCTCGACGACGCACCAGCAGTTGACTCCCGAGCAATTGGCTGCAAGCGGGGTGACGGAGGACTTTGTCCGTCTGTCCATCGGTCTTGAAAATATTCAGGATATTTTGGCGGATCTTGATCAGGCCCTGGCTGCTTCTCAGGGCTGAGTAACGCCCGACTATCTGAAAAGCCGTTCCGCTCCCTTGGGGTGGAGCGGCTTTTTATTAAATTGTTACTATTGCGGACTCGTCAGAAAATACGTCTTTTTATAGGTTTTACCTCATGACGTTCAGGAGTTCTTTTTTATGGCCGGCGCACGGAGTTTTTCTTTTGATGGCACAAGCGAGCGCTGTCGATTCCGCTGTAAAAGAGGGCGGCGGCGGGGAGGCTGCCGAACTGATGCCTGCGATTGTTGTCACGGCGTCGCGTGCCGAGGAAGATCCCTTTCTGGTGCCGTATGTGACGGATATTGTCACTCAGCAGGAAATGCGCCAGCGCAGCGACAGGACTATTCCCGAAGCATTGGAGCTGGTGCCCGGCGTCATGGTGCAGAAGACTGCCTACGGGCACGGCTCTCCCTATGTGCGCGGGTTTACGGGACGGCAGAATTTGCTGCTCGTGGATGGCATACGCCGCAACAATTCAACATGGCGCTCCGGGCCTGCCCAGTACTGGAATACTATAGACGCGCTTTCTGTTGAGCGTATGGAGCTGGTCAAGGGGCAGGGATCGGTTCTTTACGGGAGCGATTCCATCGGAGGTACCCTTAATGTCATCAGCCAGTCGGCGTCTCCCGAGCTTTACGAGGAGGGGGTGGTGTACTCTAACGGTTCCGCGTTCTATCGTTATGCGACGAATGGCAACGCCAGCGTTGCGCGCGTGGAGTCCAATACGGGCGTGGGAAAGGTGTTTGGCTTGCATTTGGGGTTGAGTGACAAAATTTTTGGCGATATTCGAAACCGGGACGGAAGAATCAAGAATACGGGTTATGATGAATATGATTATGATTTGCGGGCCGACTGGATGATAAATGAAAAGAACACGCTGGTTGTGGCGAGCCGGACGTTGTATCAGGATGATGTCTGGCGCACGCACAAGACGATTTATTCCGGCTCCTGGCACGGGACGAGCATGGGGAATTCCGATGATTTTCATTACGATCAGAAAGACATGCTTCATTATGTCCGTTTGTCCGGGAAGGATCTCGGCGGCCCGGTGGATGCGTATGCCCTGACGTTTTCTTTTTCTCAAAACAATGAGAATGAGTTTGAATCGAAAAAGAAAAAGGATACGGAGTCTGTAACCGGAGTGGATACATTTGGCGCAGCTTTGCAGTTGGAGTCGGCGTTTGCTGTCGGCAAAGCCGTTTATGGGGCGGATTACTATCATGACCGGGTAAATTCGCGCCGGGTCAGTGGTGGAAAGGAGGTTGCCCCCGCTTTGCCAGACGGGTCGTCTTATGATTTGTTTGGCGCGTTTGCGGAATATGTGCTTCCGTTGGCGGAGGATCGCTGGGAGCTACGGGGCGGCGGACGATATACCTGGGCCTCTGCGGAGCTGAATGGAAGCGGCGGAGAGGATGTTGCCGATTTGTCAAAAAGCTGGACAAATGTTGTTTTTGGCGGACGGGCGCTTTATAAAATAGCCCCGGAGTGGAATGCCTTTCTGGGAGTGTCCCAGGCGTTTCGCGCGCCCAATCTGGACGATCTCGGGGCCAATCAAAAACCCGCCCAGACCAACACATTTGTAAACGGAAATCCCGATTTGCAGCCGGAGAAATATTTGACCTATGAGCTGGGGACTCATTACAAAGGCCGCGAAGTCTCCGGGCAGGTGACGACATATGCCACGCAAATGCGGGACCTGATTGTCCAGCGTCCCGTGGCAACTGCCGACGGCAGGACGGAATCCGTAGCCTCCAATGCTTCTGATGGCTGGGTTATGGGAGTGGAGGCACAGGGTGCCTGGGAGTTTGATCCCCAGTGGACGGCGAGTGCTGAAGGGAACTGGATTTACGGCAAGTCGGATGAGTTTCCCAATGCTCTTGATCCGGCATTTGTCTCCCGCAGTTATCTGTCCCGCCTTTCTCCCCTGATGGGGTCGGTCGGGCTGAGATGGACCCATCCTTCCCGCAAGGTGTGGGTTGAGTGGCGTGTGTTTGCCGCTGACCGGGCAGACAAGCTGAGCTCTTCCGACGCCAGAGATTCATCCCGCATTCCTCCGGGCGGCACTCCGGGTTATTACTGGACCTCCCTGTACGCCGGGTGGGATGTAAGGGACAACATTCAGCTGACTTGCGCACTGGAGAATTTCACCGACCAGATTTACCGGGTTCACGGTTCTGGAGTGAATGAACCCGGGATTAGTTTTATCACGGGATTGAAAGTCTCCTGGTAAGAGAAAGGCCGGGCCGGATGGCCCGGCTTGGAGGAGACGATATTGTTCGAGCACTTTTGTTTACCAGGCAAAAGCGTCTTCGTGCTTGCGGTAAAATTTTCCCAGGATGTTCATGCTTATGCAAATAAGGATGAATTGGATGGGGCGGCTGATAAACACGGCCGGATAGAATTCGGGAAGGATGGCGCAGATTGTGATGACGAGAGTGGAAAAGGCAGTCAGCTTTGCATAAGGCCACGGGATTTCCGAGACTGATTGCCACCATCCTATGGGAGACATGCCATGGAAGCTTTCTGTCAAGGCGACTCTCAGAAAGGCCATGGGGAAGTAGAGATAGCCTAGAAGTCCCAGAATAAAAACGGTAGCATCAGGCCACTCCTGCCAGACGGCAAGGGCGCAGGGGCCGAATGACACAAGGATAAGAGCAGATATGCGAAAGTAGGGAAGAATGATGCTGTCAATCCATCCTTCGTATGGGGAGGGGAAGTCGCAGAGGTCGTCCTCTCCCATACCGCTGGACTGAACCATTTTCATGAAAAAGACGGTGAAGTAGCTTGTCAGGATGATGGCGCCGCCAAATACGCTGACCCAGCACAGGATGATGGAAATGATGGTAATAATCCGTCCATGTCCCCGGAAAGGATAGCCGAGGGCCGTTAAATAATCTTTCATGCAATGGTAGGGTAGCGCTTGGCGCGCGCCTTAAATGATCATGCCCTTTTTCAGGGCAGGCAGGGCGGCGGCGTAGCCGAGGGCGTCTGCGATCAGGAAGGAGAACTCAAGGGAGGCGCCGGGCCCTTTTGCGGTAATGATGAGGCCGTCGCGTTCGATTGGATTCCCGGTATTGACGGCTCCGTCGAGATCTGCTTCTACAGAGGGATCGGGGTAGGCTGTAATGGTTTTGTTTTCCAATAGTCCGGCTTTGGCGAGAGCTATCGGAGCGGCGCAGATGGCGGCGACAAGTCCGCCCTTGGCGTATTGTTTTTGCACCAGGGAGAGGACTTCCGGATTGTCCCGCAGGTTCCATGAGCCGGGGCCGCCCCCGGGAAGGATGACGATATCCCGGTTTGTTTCCCGATCTTCTTCCAAGAGGGCGTCCGCCTGCAGGACGAGGCCGTGAGCGCCTGTGACCAGGCGATCTCCTGTGGTCGAGAGCAGGGTGACGTTGACGTTCAGGCGGCGCAGTACGTCGAGAGGCGTGACCGTTTCTATTTCTTCAAATCCGGTAGCGAGGAGAATGGCGGCGGTTTTTTTCATAAAATAAGTCTAATTTGATTCTGTGTTTTACGCTTTTGCAGGAAGACGGGAGGCAGAGGTTATTTTCCGGAGTATAAATCAGGACAGGCTTAACAGTTTTAGGCCCAGAAGGTCGAGCATGCCCACTGTGATGGCCAGGGCCAGAGCCGTCCTTGGCGTGAATTTCCGGTGCCGGTGCAGGAAGAACAGGAACGCTATCTGCAAGGTGGCGGAAATGCTCAGGGACAAGGGATACCCCCACGAGGTAAAAGTATTCATCAGCACGGCCAGGGGGTGGGCGAACAGAGTGAGCAGGATCAGGAAGTTGTTTAGCGCGCCATGTCCCTGGTTCAGGGGAAAGAACTGAAAACCGTAAATAAACGAGGGCAGGATGAAAGCGCAGGCCAGTGTCAGAAAAGAGCGTTTTTCATAACGCAGTCTCCATGCCTTCGAGGAAGCGGGTATTTCTTTCTCCTCGTTTTGTTCGGGGGCTGGGGGCTGGGGCATGGCGGATTATTAACAAAAACCACCGATCGCGCAAGCGCAACCGGTGGCTGGAAAGAGATCGGAAGATCCGAAAGAAACACAAAGCGGTTTCTTTCTGTAAAGACGAAGAGTGCTTATCGCAGGGAATTCTGCAAATCGGCGGCTTCCTGACGGAGGGCGTCGAGGCGATCTACCTGCTTTTCAAGCTGGGCGATCTGCGTGTGCAGTTCGGCAAGGCGGGTGAAAAGCGCGGCGTATTCTGCGCTGGGGCGGGAGGGCGCGGAGTCCTTCTTGGTCTGGGTGCGGCGCTTGGGGGCCTGCTTGTCCTTTTTCATCCAGTTGCTCAGGGTGATTTGGGTGATATTGTACTTTTCCGCAGCGATTTTCTGTCCGCCCCGCTTGTTGGTCGCATTGTATTCTTTAATGAAGCGGAGAACTTCGTTTTTCTGTTCCTCAGTATAACGAACTCGTTTTGTCTGGCTGGAAGATGATTGATCCATGCGGATAGGGATAATTTAATTTATAAAAGAGGTCAATAGAAAATACATATTTTTTTCAAGGAGATGTGTGGTGTTATGTTTTTCCTGTTTTTTTAATAGTTGTTTTTTGAAGGAAATATCTCAGAAGTAGCGTTTTTTAATGTGATTTTGGAGAGAAGGAAAAGAAGCGTTTGGACGGTCTGTTCCGGTTTGCGAGCTTGACCCGGGAGAGGAAGTCGGTAGATATGAGTCCATGAATCTGTTCGACACGCAGTCCAGAATATTGAAAGAGGTAACGGCTTCGGATGGGGAACGTGTCCGTTTTTATTGCTGCGGGCCTACGGTGTATGGTCCGGCTCATATAGGCAACTTCCGGACATTTGTTTTGCAGGATGTTTTTCGCCGGGTGGTGGAGCTGGGCGGATTGAAGACCTGCCATGTACGCAATTTGACCGATGTGGACGACAAGACGATCCGGGACTCCCGCAAGGCCGGAGTATCCCTGACCGAATTCACTGCCGGATGGACGGATAAATTTCATGCAGACTGCGCCGCGCTGAATTGTCTGCCGCCCCATATCGAGCCGTCGGCGGTGGCTCATATCCCCCATCAGATCAGGATGGTGGAAGAGCTGGTGGAAAAAGGCCATGCCTACTCTTCGGAGGACGGTTCCGTTTATTTCCGCATCTCCTCTTTCCCCGATTACGGGAAATTGTCCCATCTTGACGAACGCGAACTTGACCTGGGCAAGACGGCGCAGGCCCGCTCCAATGCGGACGAATACGAGAAGGACTCGGTGGCCGACTTTGTCCTCTGGAAGGCATGGAAGCCGGAGGACGGCGACAACAAATGGGTATCTCCCTGGGGCAATGGCCGGCCGGGCTGGCACCTGGAGTGTTCCGCGATGATCCGGGAATATCTCGGCGAGACATTTGATTTGCATTCCGGCGGGGTTGATTTGGTCTTTCCCCATCATGAGAATGAAATTGCGCAGTCCCGCTGCTCATGCGGCGGTCATTTTGCCCGCCACTGGTTCCATATCACGCATTTGCTGGTCAATGGCGGCAAGATGTCCAAGTCTCTCGGCAATATGTACACGCTGTCCGATCTGAAGGAGAAGGGGTTTGACGCAGGATGCGTGCGCTATGTGCTCGCCGGCGGATATTACCGCCGCCCGTTGAACTTCATGCTTGATTCCCTGTCCGACGCAAGGGCAGCCCTTCAGCGCCTGGCCCGTTTTGGCAAGGCTTTGGAGGAAAAGGCGGGCATCCCCGCGCCGACTTATCAGGAGCTGTGCGCCGTCCGTCCCGATCTGGGCGTGTTCGCCCCCGCCTGGGAGAGTCTGAATGATGATTTGAATACGCCCGAGGCGCTCGGGCATCTGTTCAGCGGTATCAGGAAGACGAGTCTTGATTCCTTTTGCATGGAGGACGCCCGTCCCGTGTTCAAGGCATTCCATTTTATTCTTGCCGCTCTGGGGATCACCCTGCCGGCCTTGGACGGGGAGGGCGTGGAAGCTCCCGAAGAAGTGAGGGAACTCGCTGCGCGCAGATGGGAGGCGAAGCAGGCCCGGGACTGGGGCCTGTCCGACTCTCTGCGCGCGGAAATATCCGCGCTGGGCTGGCTGGTCAAGGATCGCAAGGACGGATATGATCTCGTCAAGGGATAGTCTCTCTTGAAGAAGACCGTTTACAATACATACTATTCCCATGCCCTCCTTCCAATTATCGCTTGAGGCGCTGCGGCGCAATGGAGACCAGCTCCGGCAGGTGGCCGACGCGGCCGGGTGCAGGATTGTTCTGGCCCTGAAAGGATTTTCCTGCTGGCCCGCGTTCGACGTACTCAAGGATCGTCTGGATGGCTGCTGTGCTTCCGGGAGTTGGGAAGCACAGCTGGCAAAAAAACATTTTGGCGGAGAGATCCTGACCTATTCTCCCGCTTATGCCGGAGACGAGCTGACCGCTTTGCTGGAGTTTACGCATCATCTGGATTTCAACTCGGTATCGCAGTGGGAGCGGTATCGAGAACAGGTGCGGTCCCACCCCCGTTTTTTGTCGGGAGAGCTGAAATGCGGGTTGAGAATTAATCCCTTGTGTTCTACGGGGCATACGCCGCTCTATGATCCCTGTGTGCCGGGCTCCCGTTTGGGAATTCCCCTTGAGGAGTTGAAAAAGGCGGATTTGACGGGAATTTCGGGCCTGCATTTTCATACACTGTGCGAGCAAAACTCCGATGATTTGGAGAAAACATGGGAAGCCGTCGAGCGTGATTTCGGTTATTTGCTGTCCCGCCCCGAAATAACCTGGCTCAATATGGGCGGCGGGCACTGGATTACAAAACCCTTCTATGACCGGGAGAGACTGATCCGCCTGATTCGCCGCATACGGGAGACATACGGCGTGGAAGTCTGGCTGGAGCCGGGAGAGGCCGCTGCCATTCATACGGGAGTCCTGCGTTGCCGCGTTCTGGATGTATTTGAGTCTTGCGGGTATCATCACGCGATTTTGGATGTGTCCGCTTCCGCGCATATGCCTGATGTGCTGGAGATGCCCTACAGACCGGATGTTTTCCTGGTGGAGAAAGCGGATGGCGTCGTTTGCGGAGATTCTGCGCCCGCGGTACGGCTGCCCGGTGAAGAATATGCCGCCGCCGGAGAGGCGGGAGAACTCGCCGTCACAATGCGGCTGGGGGCATCCACCTGTCTGGCCGGGGATGTCATGGGCGACTACTCCTTTCCCCGCCTGTTGCGTATCGGGGATGAGCTCGTATTTGACGACATGTCCCATTACACGATGGTCAAGACCAGCTTTTTCAACGGCGTCAGACACCCCGATATTGCCCTGGTTCACGGAGACGGGCGTGTGGAGCCGGTGCGCCGGTTCGGGTACGCCGACTTTGAGGCACGGCTGGGGTAGGCGCAGGCTTTACCGCTGGACTTTTGCGCGGCTGGAGACTAACGTTGGCACGAACCTTGCCCGCCTATGATACTTGCTCTACAGAAACGACTTTTGGAACGTGACCAGCCTGCAAAAATCCATTTGATCGGTGTGGCCGGTTCCGGAATGTCCGGGCTGGCCCTGATGCTTTTGGAAATGGGGCACAAGGTCAGCGGTTCCGACCGCGTGAGCAGTGACGAGACGGAGCGCCTAAAGGGGCTGGGGCTGGATTTTTCCTCTCCCCATGCACCGGAAAAAGCGGCTGCGGCGGACATCGTCATCTATTCGAGCGCGATTCGTCAGGACAATCCGACGCTGAGCGCCGCCCGGGAAAAGGGCATCCCCTGTCTGCTCAGAGCGCAGTGTCTGGCGGCCATTCTCAACAGCAAGAGGGGCATTGTCGTTTCAGGCACGCATGGCAAGACCACTACATCCGCGCTGAGCGCGCACCTTTTGCGTGAAGGCCGCAAAAGACCCTGCCATTACGTCGGAGCGGAGATACCCGTGCTGGGGAGCAACGCCCACTGGAACGCCCAGAGCGACTATCTTGTAGCCGAAGGGGACGAGAGCGACGGTACGCTGGTCAATTACATTCCGGAGCATTCCATTGTATTGAACATAGAGGCCGAGCATCTCGACCACTATAAAAACCTTGATGAAATCAAGGCCGTTTTTTCCCGGCTTTGCGACCAGACTCGCGGCCGGATCATCTACTGCGCGGCGGACCCGGGGGCGTCTGATGTCTGCGCCGCCCGGGAAAATGCCATCAGCTACGGCTGGGCCGACGCCGACTTTACCGCGACGGAAGTCAAAGAACTGAGAGGCCGCACGGTGTTTGTCGTCAACCGGCGGGGGGAGGCCCTCGGGCGCGTGGAGCTGGGCATCCCCGGCCGTCACAATGTGCTGAACGCTCTGGCGGCCATTATTGTTGCGCTGGAGCTGGGCGTCGATTTTGATTCCATCGTTCGTGGCCTGTCCACATTCGCCGGAGCGCGCCGCCGCTTTGAGACGAAGTATCTTTCCTCCCAATACCGTATCGTCGATGATTACGGCCACCACCCGACGGAGATTGCGGCTACGCTGCAAACCGCCCGGTCTCTCAAGCCTCGTCGGCTTGTCGTCCTGTTTCAGCCTCACCGCTATTCCCGCACGCAAATGCTGGCGGACGATTTTGGCAAGGTACTGCAGGCGGCGGATCTGGTATATGTGACAGATATCTATCCCGCGAGCGAATTGCCCATTGAGGGGATCTCCGGTCAGACCATCGTTGAGGCCGCCCGCAAGAACGGCCCTGTGGAAATCCATTCGCTGCCCGACTTGGCCACGGCTCACCATGTCGTAGGCAATATGTTGCGCGAGGGGGATTTGCTGATTACGCTGGGCGCGGGGAATGTGCATGAAGCCGGGGCCAGAATGGCCCGTGATCTTTGCATTATGGAAGATATGGTTCGCGTCGGCGGAGACATTTTGTGGGAGTCCGCCCGCTTGTACGAACCGATGCGCCGTCATACGACGATCAAAGTGGGAGGCCCGGCCCAGTTCTGGTTCGAGCCCAAATCCCGTGAGTCTTTTTGCGCTTTGGTCGGGTATTGCCGTGACCGCGGGGTGCCCGTGACCCTGGTGGGGCGCGGCTCCAATCTGATCGTCCGCAATGGCGGGATACGGGGAGCCGTGATCTGTCCGCATGGTGGAGAATTCGACGCAGTCGAAGTACAGGGTACTCGCATTACGGCAGGAGCCGGAGTGAAACTCAAAAAAATAGCGGCAGTCGCCCAGAGCGCGGGATTGACCGGATTCGAATGGATGGACGGCATCCCCGGCAACGTCGGGGGAAGCCTGCGTATGAACGCGGGAGCCATGCATCATGAATGCTATGACAATCTGGTGAGCGTGCTTTGCCTGGATGAAAGCGGGGAACAGCATGAATGGGATCGCGAGGAACTGGCGTCCGAATACCGCAACCTTCCCGAGCTGAAAGCGAATTTTGTTCTGGGGGCCGTTTTTGAGGGAGCATTGAGCGACCCGGATAAGATTCTGGCCTTGATGGAGGAAGGCCGCCAGAAGCGGAAGCAGACCCAGCCGGTCGCTCCCAGCGCCGGGTGCGTATTCAAAAACCCTCCGGGCTTTTCCGCCGGGAAAATTGTGGATGAACTGGGCTTGAAAGGCATGCGCATCGGAGATGCCGAAATTTCTCCGGTACACGGCAACTTCATTACAAACCAGGGCGAGGCCTCGGCTCTGGATGTCCTTGCCCTGGTCGACCTGGTCAAACAGAAGGTGAGGGACGAGCGCGGAATAGATCTGGAAACGGAAGCCCAAATTGTCGGCGACCGGGAGTGCAATTTCTGATTTTTTAGTTGAACCTATTATGGAACTTACTTTGCAGACAAAAATAGCCGTTCTGATGGGCGGCCCCGGTTCGGAGCGGGTGATCTCCCTTGCTTCGGGCAAGGCTGTTGCCGAGGCGATAAAGAGCCTGGGTTATGAGGTGACCGAAGTGGACGTCACCGGACATGAAGTCGTACTGCCTCCGGGTACAGAACTGGCTTACAACCTGATCCACGGCACATTCGGAGAAGACGGAGAACTCCAGGCCCAGCTGGAAAAACTCGGTGTGCCCTACACGGGAGCCGGCGTGCGGGCCAGCCGCATATGCTTCGACAAGGCTCAGACCAAGGAAGTATTTGTCAAGGCGGGCGTCCCGACTCCCCTGTCCGAGATTTTTACGTTCGCCGGGAGCCCCGTCAAGCCGTCCCTTTCCCTTCCCTTTGTAGTGAAGCCTCCGAGAGAAGGCTCCAGCGTCGGAGTACATATCGTTCACGAGGAGTCGGAGATCGCCCCGGCCCTGGACGATGTCGCGAAGTATGACAGCAAGGTACTCGTCGAGCAATTTATCAAGGGGCGTGAGCTGACGGTCAGCATCCTCAACGATCAGGCGCTGCCCGTCATCCATATCTGCCCCCGGTCGGGATTCTACGACTTGAAAAACAAATACCCCTGGCTGAGCAAGACGGGCAAGACGGACTATATTTGCCCCGCCGACCTTACCGAAGAAGAAACGGCGAAAGTACAGGCTGCCGCTCTGGCCGCTCACAAGGCGGTCGGCATCGAAGTGTACTCTCGCGTAGATGTACTTCTCCGGGAAGACGGGGAGCCTTTTGTCATTGAAATCAATACCATCCCGGGCATGACATCCTCAAGCCTCGTGCCCAAGGCCGCGGCGGCGGTTGGCATGGACTTCCCCTCCCTGTGCGAAGAAATCGCCCGCCAGTCACTCAAAGTACAGCGCGGCACGGGCGGGTAGCCCGGCCGCTTTGCCCTTATGCCGGAAAGAATGAACAGCCCCCGCGAATCTGGCCGCCGCGAGTCTCTGGACGAGCTGGTCGGGAGCGGAATGCCCCGCCACCGGGGCAGGGGGCGCTTGCGGCAGTGGGGCAGGAACCTGCTCAAGATCCTGATCGTCCTGGGCGTACTGGCGGCCATATTCTATGTTTTGCGCCTTTCCTGGGATCGCTTTGTCGTCTTCAACAACCATTTCCGTCTTCAGAATGTCCATTTCGAGACCAATGGGCACATGTCTCCCCAGGATGCGGAGCGCATACTGGGACTGACGAGGCAGGAGAACGTCCTGTTTTTGGACATAGAGGGCCTGGAACTCAAAATGAAAAAGCGCGCCGACATCGTGCGCATTTCCATCCACCGGGAGTTGCCCGCCTCCCTCTCCATAGAAGTGGAGGAGCGTCTGCCCGTTGCCTGGCTGGAGTGCGCTCCGACGGAGCTGTACGCTCATAACGAGGAGTCGGGACTCATGGTGGACTCGTCGGGATTTATCTTCCCCTATGACCGGGAACTGCACAAACGGTATCGCGAGTGCCCCGTCTTGAAAGTGAGCACGCCGATGGATGGCCGCTATGATGCGGGCGACTCTCTGGAGGGAGTGGCAAATCGGCAGGCTCTCCGTTTTTTGAAGACGGCCGGGCAGTTTGTCCCGGAGGGAATTCCTCTGATCAGGTCGGTTTCCTTTGCCAACGAATGGTCGCTCACCGCCCGTTTCCTCGACGGCATGGAGATTACATTCGGCCTGTATGAACACGAGCGACAGCTCCACGACCTGTCGTTGATCATGCAGCATGCCTATGCGACAAACCGCCGGGTGGTGTCGGCCAATATGCTGCCCTCCCGCAATACGCCCGTCGTATTTGCCAAGGGGAGGAAAAAGGAAGAAGTCGTGGAGGCCGTCATCGTAGATGACGAAGAGGGCGTCCCGCTAAAAGAAACCAATGAGTCTGCGGCACGGAGTGCGGAAGAAAAGAAGGCTGTTGTTGAAGCAGCGCCCTCTATTGCCCCTGTGGCGAAGGAGAAAACAACAGCGGCTCGCAGGGAAACACCCCATAAGCCTGAAGAACCCTCTCAGGCTTCCCCAAAAGCCAAAGAGGACAAGCCTGTCTCCGCACCGTCTTCTCCGAAACGTGCGGCAAAGACGGTGAAGGAGACTGACAAAACCTCCTCTTCTGAAACGAAGCCAGTCGCGCCCGCGAGGAAAAAAACGACAAAGTCGGCGGCCGCGCCCAAAACATCGACCGCTAAGACGACATCATCCAAAACATCTGCCTCCGGCAAAAAGGCTAAAACCTCCTCCTCCGGTACTTCGGGCAACAAACAGACCTCCTCCTCCAAGCCCGCGCCTTCCGCGCCCCGGCAGGAGCCCCGGCCCAAACAAGTGGAAGTACCTCGTTTCAACTGGTGACAGTTGGCATCTACCCCTTTTGAAAGATCAACCTTGAAGAGAGAAAGTGCCATTGGTGGCGAGTGGCTTGCTGTATATGAAGGCCGGAGAGGAGAATCAACAATCCAATTTTTCTTAAAAAGATAATGATATTTTTGTTTTATTGGTAATTTTTTTATCAAATAAATTGACATTAATTTTTAATATAAACTATTCTCCCAATTGTTAATGACATTGCTCCTTTCCTCTCTCATACTTGGAAGAAAGGGCGTAACCTCTCCCTCTCCCTTTGCTCATGAAACGCCGCCACCTCTTCCCGCTGGGCGCCTTCCTGCTGACGGCCTCCCTGGCTCCCCTGTCCCTGTTTCCCGCGAGAGCTGACGGCGAGCCGCCGCCTAGCCAGCAAGGCTCAGAAAACCAGCCGGTTGATCAGCCTGAACCCGAAGAGAAAAAATGCGGAGAAGAAGGCTCCGGCAAAACCCGCTCCGTCATGAGCAGCTCCTTCGTGTCCATCTCGGCGGGCCTCTCCGCCCTCGCGCCTGACATGGCCGAGCCGAGCGTCGTCGGCCTGAGAGCCTCCAACATCGGCGCGCCCGCCACCCGAAGCGCGCGCTCGGCCGCCGCCCAGCCCAGCTTCCCGGGAGGCATCTCGGCCTACTACGCCACCCCCGCCTCCCTGACCCCCTTTGGCAAAGGCGGAGAAACCCTGCGCTCGCCGGAAGGCTGGGTACGCCAGATCAAAACCCAAACCGGCT
>CAZNVW010000008.1:0-29574 GCA_964576595.1 uncultured Verrucomicrobiales bacterium | reverse complement strand
ACATTGCTCATCAAGGCCAAACGCTACAAATGCCAGCACTGCTCCTACCTCTTCCGGGAACCCATAGAAGGACTGCTCCCCAAAAAACGCAGCAGCGAAACATTCCGGCAAACCATCGTCCATGAATACATCAAAAACGTTAACAACAAAACCATTGCCCGAGAATTCGGCCTCTCCCAAAGCACCGTAGAACGCATCATCCACGAACGCTTTCACCTCAAAATAAAAGAAGCCCTCAACTACCCGGCGCCCCTCATGATAGGCATTGACGAACACACCATCCACAACGGACGAAAATTTGCCACCACCATCGCCGACCTCGGCAACCACCGCATCTATGACATCATCGAAGGCAGATCACTCGCTCAAGTAGAAAGAAAACTAATGAGTTACAAAAACAGAGACAAAGTACAAACGGTCTGCATGGACCTCAGCTCCAGCTACAGAAACATCGTCCGAACATGCTTCCCCAACGCCAAAATAGTCGCCGACCGCTTCCACGTCATCCGCATGATCCAACACCACTTCCTGGAATTCAGCAAACAGGCACAGCAGTCCATACGCTGGAAACGCCCCCTCATCCATCCCCTGAGAAAACGAGCCTGCAACCTCACAAGCCGGGAAAAACAACCCCTGCATAAACTCTTCGAACTCAATCCCGCCATCCATGCCTGTCACACCTTCAAGGAACAACTCTGCGACCTGTTGAGACTCAAAACACAAACCCTCAAACAATGCCGGAACAACCTGCGCAAACTCAAGGAAATGATGGACTCGCTCACTCACCAGGCACCTGCGGAAATGAAAAAAATAAGCGTTACCATCCGCCAATGATTTACGCCCATCATCCGCATGTAACGCTTGGTCCAAAACAACGGCATCACGGAAGACTTCCATCGAAAAATGAAGCTCATCCAGCGGCAGGCGTACGGGTATCGCAACTTTGAAAACTACCGCCTGCGCGTACTGGTTGAATGTGGAGGATTTAATCTATGAAATCGGCTCAAAATTCCTCTTCCCACCGATTTTGGGGTTGCCCCAAAAAGACGAGTCGCCATAAAACCAGAAACGCCGCAAGAAGTGATGATCAATTCTTGCGGCGCCGGAAATCTGGTGGAGCATAGCGGGTTCGAACCGCTGACCTCTTCAATGCCATTGAAGCGCTCTACCAACTGAGCTAATACCCCTTTGACTTTCGTCTTTGTTTGCCCTCTCAGGAGAGGACGGAGGGCAGAATACTTGTTTTATCTTTTTTGGCAAGAGGAAAATGAAAAATATTTTAGTTTCCTTATCTCCTGTTTCGAAAAAAGCGCCACCTAACGATTCCCTTTTACATTGATTTTTTCACTCTCGGATGCTAGTAAGGCTCTCGCACACACGCTCATGAGAGACACACGTCCCAGCCCAGAAGAAAAATCCGATGAGCGCTCCGTCAGGACACGCTCCAAACTGCTTGACGCGGCCGAACGACTATTCGCAGAGAGAGGATTCAAGGGCACCTCCATGCGGGAAATAACAGCACTGGCAGATGTCAATATCGCTGCCGCCAATTACCACTTCGGCGGCAAGGAGGGCCTCTTTCGGGAAGTGCTTCGCCGTTACGCCGAGGTTCAGGCGACCCGGAGGCAGCTGATGCTGGATCGTCTGGAACGGACGGATAATGTCACGATCGAAACCCTGTTGACGCTTTTTGTCCAGCCGGCCTTCGATTATCTGGAGGAAAATCCGGAGAGCGGCGTTTATATTTCCCGTCTTCTGGCCCGCATTCCCCATGAGGTCCCCGAAGTGGCTTTCCCCATTTTCCGGGATTATTTCCATCCTTCCCTGTCGAAAGTGGAGAATCGGATGAAGGAGCAGCTCCCCGACCTGACGGATGATGAGTTTCACTGGTTCCTGCACTGTCTGCGGGGTATTTTTTTCCAGAGTCTGAGTTCTTTCTCCTTCTCCAGCAAATGGCAGCAGTTTTATGTGTTTGTCGTGCCGTCGGAGAATGGGGTGAAGCAGATCGTCCAGGCGTCTCTTTCCATTCTGGACGGGATTCGCAAGGGCAAGGACACGCAAAAATCCTGATTTTTCCTCCCTATCCGGACAGGCGGACGCAAATAGGCTCTGGACGGGAGAAGGGAAGAGCACTACTCTTTTCCGACGCTCATGGCCGACGATTCCGACATGTCCGTTTTATTTTCCGCCGTCGAGAGTTCTCCCGGCTTCCGGGAGAAGTTATCTCTTTTTTCCAGCGGCAAACCGGAAAGCCCCGTCCCGTTCGAGCATGTCCACGCCTCGGCGACTCCCTTTCTGCTGGCTCTGATTGCCCGCTCCTTTCACCGGAAGCAGCCGTCTTCCTCCAGAATCTGGATCATCACGCCGCATTTGAAGGATCAGGAGGCCATTGCTTCCGAGCTGCCCCTGTGGCTGCACGAAGATCATGGGGAGAAGTACTCCCTTCTGTTTCTCCCCGAGCAGGAGATGGCGGCGGGAGAAACCGTGCTGGACGATCCCGAGCTGTCCGCGGAGCGCCTCTCTCTCCTGCAGCAGCTTTCCCGTCCTCCCGAGACAAGGCAGGCGGTCATTCTGACTAAAACGGCTCTTTCGCAAGCCGTTCCCGTCGCGGACGATATTAAATCCGTCCTGCAAACGCTCCGGGTAGGGGAGATTCTGGATGTCGCCGGGTTCGAGGCGAGCCTTGAAGAGGCGGGGTTCGACCGTACCGTCCAGGTGATCGCCCGCAATCAATGGGCCAGGCGGGGGGGGATTCTGGATTTCTTCCCGCCCCAGGCGCCCCGGCCCCTGCGTCTGGAGTTGTTCGGAGACGAGGTTGATTCTCTGCGCGAGTTCGATATTGATACGCAAACCAGCGTGCGAAAGCTGGAATCGGTGGAATATCTTCTGTCCGAGCCCAGGGGGGACACGCCGTTGTCCGATTGGATAGGCCGGGATGATCTCGTCATTTCCACACAAAAGGCGGACGTCCCGGCAGACATTTTGTTTTCAGAGGGAAGCTTCGGCGTCGGGGAAGAGAATTTTGCCACCGCTTTTTACGGAGAGCCTCTGGGCAGTTTCGATGCCGGCGACTTTGTGATACAGGAGGCAAGGCGGCGGACGGTCTCCCACCAGCTCAAGCAATGGGCCTCGGCTCAATGGCAGGTGTGCATGATGTTCGGCAACAGGGGCGAGGAGTCCCGTTTCCGGGAAATGCTTTCTTCTTCGACGCCTCCCGAAACACCGGGGCAGTCAAACGACTCCGCCCTTCTCCCCGGAGAGTGGGGGCAGGTTCGGCTCTTCCGTTCTCCCATCTCACGCGGCTTTACCATTCCGTCGGCCCGTCTGGCCGTGCTCTCCTCCGCCGAGCTGTTCGGGCGGCATCAGACACCCATTGCCCGGAGACTGGCCAACCGTGAGGACAAGGCCCGCCGGGAGCGCGCCCAGGCCTCTCTGAAGGAGATCAATCCCGGGGATCTGGTCGTGCATCTTCATTACGGGATAGGCAAGTATCTGAGGCTCGAGCGCGATGAGAGCAACGAGGAGCAAATGGTGATCGAGTACCGCGATCATGTGCTGCTCAGGCTCCCGTTGAACCAGTCCCACCTGGTCTCCCGTTATACGGGGCTCGGCCAAAAGGCCCCCGAACTCAGCAAAATAGGCGATGGGCGATGGGCGCGCAATTTGAAGGCCGCCGAAAAGGCGGTCAACGACTACGCCGCCCAATTGTTGAAGACGCAGGCGGAGCGCGATTCCAGGGGAGGATACGCCCACCCTTCCGATACCCGGTGGATGTGGGAGTTCGAAAATTCCTTCCCGTACCGGGAAACGCCGGACCAGCTCCGGGCCATCGCCCAGACCAAGGCCGATATGGAAAGCCCCCGTCCCATGGATCGTCTGATTTGCGGAGATGTCGGCTTCGGCAAGACGGAGGTCGCCATACGCGCCGCCTTCAAATGCGTAACGGGGGGGAAGCAGGCCCTGCTGCTCGCCCCGACGACGGTGCTTGCCGAGCAGCACTGCCGTACCTTCCGCCAGCGTATGAGCGAGTACCCGATACGGGTAGAGCTTCTCAGCCGGTTCCGCTCAGCCGCCGAGCAAAAAAAGGTTTTGCAGGGGCTCGCTGACGGCTCCGTGGATATCGTCGTCGGGACCCACCGCCTGATTTCCCAGGATGTGATCGTCAAAAATCCCGGGCTGGTCATCATTGACGAGGAGCAGCGTTTCGGCGTCAAGCACAAGGAGAAGTTCAAGGAGCGGTTCCGCTCGCTGGACATTCTGACGCTGTCCGCCACCCCCATCCCCCGCACTCTGTACCTGGCCCTGATGGGCGCGCGGGACATGTCCACTATCGACACCGCGCCCCCAAACCGGCTACCCGTCCATACGAGCATCTCCTCCTACGATGAGCGGCTCATTAAAAAGGCGATTGAAAAGGAGCTGGAGCGGGGAGGCCAGGTTTACTTCCTCCACAACCGGGTCAAGACCATAGACTACATCAAGAGCCGCCTGCAGGAGCTTGTCCCCGACGCCCGCATCGTCATCGGCCACGGGCAAATGGACAAGAGCGAGCTGGAGGTCATCATGCACACATTCGTAAAGGGCGAGGCCGATATTCTGCTCGCGACGACTATTATCGAAAGCGGCATCGATATACCGAATGCCAATACCATCCTGATTGACCGGGCCGACCGGTTCGGCCTGGCGGATCTGTACCAGCTCAGAGGGCGCGTGGGCCGCTCCGGCCATCAGGCCTACGCCTATCTGCTGCTGCCGCGAAAGGAGATGACGACCGGAGACGCCCGCAAGCGCATCAATGCGATCAAGCAGTACACCGAGCTGGGCAGCGGCTTCAAAATCGCCATGCGCGATCTTGAGATACGGGGGGCGGGCAACCTGCTCGGCACCCAGCAGAGCGGGCACATCGCGGCCCTGGGGTTTGACCTTTACTGCCAGCTTCTCAAACAATCCATCGACCAGATACAGGGCAAAAAGCCGCAGATTCGCCTGGACTGCCACTTGAAGGCCGACTTTCTCCTCTGGGGAGAAGCCCAAAGCCTGCAAGCGCAAAAAGACGGCCTGGGCCGGGCAACCGTGGGTGCCTATTTCCCCTCGGCTTACCTGCCCGATTCCACGCTCCGCATCGCCGCGTTCAAGGATCTTTCGCAAGCCTCGAGCCTCGAAGAGCTGGACCGGCTCGCCAAAGTCTGGGAAGACCGCTTCGGCCCCCTGCCCGAGCCGGTGCAAAATCTTCTGCTCTGCCATAAAATCAAGGCGGTCGCCGCCCTCGCCCGCATCTCCCAGGTGGAAATACGGGATCAGAGGCTCATGCTGACCCGGAACGGCAATTACATTCTGCTGGAAAACAAATATTTCCCGAAGCTGACCAAAGGCCGCGCCCTGGACAAGCTCCACGAGACTCTGGGCATGCTGCGCATTCTGTAATTTATCCCCTTCTTCACAATAACCTTGCCTTTGTATCCCGTTACGGGCACTTCCTGCACAACAACTTCTCCGCCGTTTCATGACCCCGACCGCAGAGCCTGCCCCAGAGGCAAAAAAACGTTCCCTGTTTCTCACCACGCTCATTACCAGCGCAGCCATCCTGACGTGCCGCTTCTCCGGACTGCTTCGAGAAGTGACCTTCTCCGGCCTGTTCGGCCAGGGGGGAGCGATGGATGCCTTTGTGACCGCCTTTCGCATTCCGAACCTGCTCCGGGATCTTCTCGCAGAGGGCGCGCTCTCCCAATCTTTTACCAGCGTCCTCGCCAAGCGCAGACAAAAAGACGGGGCAGAGGCCGGCTGGGCGCTCGCGCGTAAAATGGGTACGCAAATCCTGCTCTTGATGATAGTCATCGTCCTCATTGGCGTCATGACGGCGGGCCCCGTCATGAGCATGATGTTCGACAAGCACCCGGAGCTTATCCCTCTGGCGACTGCCCTGAACCAGATCATGTGGCCGTTTATCGCCTTTATTTCTTTTGCCGCCCTCGTCATGGGCGCGCTGAATATTATCGGCACATTCGCCCTGCCCATGCTGGCCTCGGGCGCGTTCAACATCATCACGATCATTCTGGGCCTCTTCTTCGGCTGGCTGATCGACCCGCGCTTCGGCCCCATGTCGCTGGTGGGCTTCGCCATTGCCGTCACCATAGGGGGCGCCGTACAGTGGCTCATTCAATGCCCCAGCCTCAAAAAGGCGGGCTTCCGCTTTCATCTCGATTTTCATTGGAAGGACAAAGGCGTCACCACGATCTGGGGGCTGATGCTGCCCGCCATCATGGCCTCCGGCGTCACCCAGATCAACGTATTCATCAACACGGGATTCGCGCTGGAGCTGGCGGAGGGGTCGGCCTCCGCCCTGAACTACGCCTTCCGCCTCTGGCAGCTGCCCGTCGGCCTGTTCGGCGTCGCCACCGGCATGATCGTACTGCCCGATATTTCCCGTCTGGTTTCACAGGGAGGCAAAGAGGAGATGATCGACAAGCTGGGCAAAGCCTTCCGCCAGATTGCCTTTTTCGCCATTCCCTCCTTTGTTCTCCTGTTTTTCCTCTCGAATGAAATCCTCTCCGTCATGTTCCAGCGAGGGAAATTCACCGCCGCCGACGTCGCCCTGTCGGGGAGCGTCCTGCAAGTCTATTCCCTCGGGCTCCTGGGCTATGCCGGCATCAAGGTAGCCCAGCCCACCTTCATCGCCCTGGAGAAAAAATGGGTACCCCTGAATATCGCCCTGATCTCGTTTGGCATCAACTATGCCATGAACTACACCTTTGTCCGCGTCTGGCACAAGGACTGCACCTGGCTCGCCCTGACGACCAGCGTCGTGATGATTCTGAATTTCCTCGGTTACTATTACCTTCTGAAAAAAATTCTGGGAACGCTCCATTCCGGCCAACTGCTCAAGGGTCTGCTCCGGCTCTCCGTCCCAGCCCTGCTGATGGCCGCACTGTGCTGGGCGGGGCGGGGCTGGTTTCTGGAAGGCTTCACCTCCTGGGGGTTCTTCCCCCGCCTGACCGGGCTTTGTCTGGTCTCCGGCATTGCCGGGGCCGCCTATCTGGGCATCAGCCTGCTCACCAAAGCGCCTGAAATGTCCGCCCTGTCCCAAAAAATACAGTCCACACTAGGCAGGGCTCGCAGATAAGACCGTTGCAAAATTCATTGCGTGTTTCCTGCGTTTAAGAGATATATTCGATAAGCACTTCACAACGCAAAATGAAACACCTCTTCACCCCTTTCGCCTTGCTGCTCCTGGCGCTTTCGGCCTGTGCCCCGGGCATAAAGGATATTCCGGAAACGGCCTTCAATACAAAGCCTCTCGAAAAATGGAATGCCCCCTTTTCCGGGATATGGGTGGATTCCTCCCTGAAGGAATACAAGGTCACCGCCCAGAAAATCTACGTCGCCCCCGCGACTCTGGACTATATCACCCCTCCTCTTGCCGATGACGAGGAGAGACAGGATGTGCAGAAGCTGGCCGACTTTTACAATAACGAGCTGAAAAAGAATCTCAGTCTCAAGGAACAGCAGCATCTTAAAATAGTCGATTCAGCCAAAAAGGCCGATTTCATTCTCGAGACGGCCTTTGTCAAAGTCAAACCGACCAAAAAATATCTTAACTGGCTGTCTTTTGGCACATCCCTGTTTGTTCCCTATGTCTCCATGGCCATCTCCCCCCTGGCTACCGGAGAGATGGCGATGGTCGCCCGGCTCAAGTCGGCAAAAACGGGCAAAGTCGTTGTTGCTTTCGCCGACATAAGAGACGACGAGCCCTCGTTATTCGGCTCTTTGCGCGATTACACCTCCTACGGGCATCATTACCAGACCGCCGACATGTGGGCCGACAAAATGTCTGATGTACTGAGCTCCAAGCCGGGCACCAAGATAAAAGCGCCTCTGTGGTTCACCCTCAGCCCCTTCTAGTCCTCTGCCACCTTTCCCCGAGCGGACTTGATGCGGGAGTGGTGCGTCTTGTCATCGCACATGCGCGCCCGCTGACGGCGTGATTTGCGTCTTTTCTGACGCCGCATCTTTTCGATCGCCTGCCGTTTCACCGACCGTTCCCCCTTCTGTACGGCCTCCAGCACATCGCAAATCTCCCGCCGGGCGAGGAAGCGGTTCAGCTCCCGCGAACGGTCCATCTGACACTTGACGCCTATCCCGCTCGGCACATGCCTGAGATACACGCAGTTGCTCGTCTTGTTGATTTTCTGTCCTCCATTGCCGCTCCCCCGGATAAACTTCTCCACAAAGTCCTCCTCGCGTATTCCGAGGGACTCCATCCGGGCTTTCAACTCGGCTGATTTTTCAGGCCTCACCATGCCGCCCATTCTGACGGGAGGCCGCCGTTTATCAACCGCAATCTGCCCAAAAAACGGGAAAAGCGGAAAAGAGAAAAGGAGTAAAATCCTTTGCGCTCACAGACTAAAGGATTGACGCGGGAAAAGCGATCGTTAAAATCGCCCTCCTAATGGCTTCCGTACCCGTTATCAACCTCCGTAAAGGTCACGCCGTCAAGTACAACAATGACGTGTGCGTGGTTACCGACATGCAGCACAAGTGCCCGCCCCGCATGGCCTCCTATGTGCAGATGACCATCCGCAGCGTCGCGACCAAAAAGGTGTACAACCTGCGCATGACCTCCAACGAATCGCTGGAAGGCGTCAACCTGAACCGCGAACCGCACGAGTTCAGCTACAAGGACAGCTCCGGCTACCATTTCCTGCACCCGGACACCTACGAAGACGTGATCGTTAACGAAGACATCGTTGAACCCGTCAAGGACTACCTCTTCGAAAGCGGTACCTACACCCTGCTTTTCACGGACGACATGGTCGCCTCCATCGAACTGCCCGCCTCCATGACCATGGTCGTCGCCGAAGCCGCCGAAGGCGTCAAGGGCGACAGCGCGAACAACGTCTATAAGCCAGCCACCATGCAAACCGGGCTGATCGTCCAGGTTCCCCTCTTCATCAAACCCGGAGATAAAATCTCGGTCAAGACCGAAGACAACAGCTACCTGGGCCGCGTGAACTCCTGAGCGGACGTTCCCGAACTCCTTACTCAAACCGGACATTCCCGCGAATGTCCGGTTTTTCTTTGCTCCCGTTTCACGCCTCCGCAGACGGGCGCTCCTTTTTCCCTTTTCGCCCCGTCAGCGCAACAGAATACACTTGCACTCCAACAAAAATGGAGGTAAGCCTTCCCTCTCCCTTTTATCGGCTCCCGTCCCGTGAAAGGACTTCTAACACTCCCGCTTATGGCTATTCAGAAAGCACTCATTTCCGTTTCAGACAAGACCGGACTGGACACCTTCGCCAGAGGTCTTCACGAACAGGGCATTACCCTCATTTCCACCGGTGGCACCTGCACCTATCTCAAGAATCTGGGACTCCCGGTCATTGAAATCTCCGACTACACCGGAGATCCTGAACTGTTCAGCGGCCGGGTAAAGACTCTCCACCCCAAAGTGCACGGCGGTCTCCTGCAGCGCCGGGACGATGAAGAGCACCAGCGCCAGGCCCGGGAAAACAATATCGAGCCTATCGACCTCGTTTGCGTCAACCTGTACCCCTTTGAGGAAACCGTCGCCAATCCGAACGTCACGCTTGCCGAAGCCATTGAAAAAATAGACATCGGCGGCCCGTCCATGCTTCGCTCCGCTTCCAAGAACTACGCCTCCGTCACAGTCGTCTCCGACCCCGCCGATTACGACCGCGTGCTGGAAGAAATCAAAACCCATGGCGGAGACACCACCTTCAAGACCCGCGAGTACCTCGCCATCAAGGTATTCCAGCGCACCTCCCAGTACGACACGGCCATTTCCAACTATCTCGGCCACCAGTGCGACGAGTGCACCGGCTCCAACTTCCTGTTGAATCTGCCTCTCTATCAGCAGCTCCGCTACGGCGACAACCCCCACCAGGCCGCCGCTCTCTACGGCAACTTCGCCGACTGCTTCACCCAGCTCCAGGGCAAGGAACTCTCCTACACCAACGTGCTCGATATCGAAGCCGCCGCGGAACTGATCACCTACTTCACCCGCCCGACCGTCGCCATCCTGAAGCACACCAACCCCTGCGGCATCGGCCAGGACGACAACGACCTCCGCGCCGCCTGGCAAAAAGCGTACGAGACCGACACGCAGGCCCCCTTCGGCGGCGTGATCGTCATGAACCGCCCGATGACCGAAAGCCTCGCCCGCGTGGTAGGCGCCATCTTTACGGATGTCATCATCGCTCCCGACTTCGAACCGGAAGCCCGCGCCCTGCTCCAGAAAAAGAAAAATACGCGCATTATCCGCATGGAGCCCGGCTGGCAGGAAGCCCGCAAGGCCCCGATCATCCGTTCCGCTCCCGGCGGCGTCATGGTCATGGATCGCGATAACGCCGTGCTCGGCCTCGACAATCTGGAATCCAAAGTCGTGACCAAGCGCCCGCCGACGCAGGAAGAGCTGACCGCCCTCCGCTTCGCCTGGCGCGTCGTCAAACAAGTACACTCCAATGCCATCGTCTTTGCCTCCGCCGACCGTACCCTCGGCATCGGAGCAGGGCAGATGAGCCGGGTGGACTCCGTCAATATCGCCATCTGGAAAGCCCAGCAGGCCGGCCTCGACCTCAAGGGCAGCGTGATTGCCTCCGATGCCATGTTCCCGTTCGCCGACGGCCTTCAGGCCGCTATCGACGCGGGCGTCACCGCCTGCATCCAGCCCGGCGGCTCCATCCGTGATGAAGAAGTCATCGCCGCCGCCGATGCCGCGGGTATCGCGATGGTCTTCACCGGACACCGCCACTTCCTCCATTAATCCCCCCACCCTCACACCGCACCCCCATGTTGCTCGGAGTCAATATTGACCACGTCGCCACGCTCCGCCAGGCGCGTTACGCTACCATGCTCGAATCGCCCAACGCGGAACCCCGCGTGCTCGAACTCGCCCGCCTGGCGGAAAAAGGGGGTGCGGACTCCATAACCCTGCATGTCCGCGAAGACCGACGGCACATGCAGGATCAGGACGCCCTAGACGTCAAACGGGAAATCCCCCTGCCCCTGAATCTCGAAATGGGCAATACCCCCGATCTGGTCTCCTTCGCCGTACGGCTGAAACCCGATTTTGTCTGTCTCGTCCCGGAACGCCGTGAAGAAATCTCGACCGAGGGAGGTCTGGACGTCCTCTCCCACTTCGAGGAACTCCGCCCCACCATGGAGACGCTCGCGGACGCAGGAATCAAGGTCAGCCTTTTCATTGACCCCGATCTCCGCCAGATTGAGGCGGCGCTCCGCCTGCACAGCCCCATGATCGAGCTGCATACGGGGTGCTTCGCCAACGCCTTCGGCGCGGAACGCGAGCAGGAAATCGCCCGCCTGTCGGCGGCTTCCGAGTTTGCCCGCAACGGCGGCATCCAGGTCAACGCGGGGCACGGCATCAACTACGTCAATATCGCGGACATGCTCCGCGTGCCCCATCTGCACGAGCTAAATATCGGGCACACGATCATCTCCCGCGCGCTCTCCGTCGGCATGGAGCGTGCCGTGAGAGAAATGCGGGATCTAATCCCCTGATCTCCCAATATCCCGCCCGTACCCGTCTCTCACAACCGCCCTTTTTTATGGACTCCCCCCTTGCACTGGGCCTTGACCTGGTGGACATCCAGGACTTCCGGGATGCCATGCAAAGACGGGGGACACGCCTGTTAAAGCGTCTTTTTACCGAACGGGAACGCCTCTACTGTGAATCCCAACACGACCCCGCTCTCTCCTACGCCGCCCGTTTCGCCGCCAAGGAGGCGACGGCAAAAGCACTGGGCACCGGGCTGGGCGCAAACGCCTCCTTTCTGGACATCGAGGTCGTCCCCTGCGAGCGCACCCGCGCTCCTCGTCTCCACCTGTCAGGCAAAGCCGCTGAAACAGCCGCAAGCCGGAGAATATCCCGCTGGCTCGTGAGCCTGAGCCATACGCCGACTACGGCGGCGGCCAGCGTCATCGGCATGGCCTGACTCTACCCCCTTGCCGAAAACCGCCCCCCGAGGAACAAAAGCGCGTCCATTAACAGCCGGGCGGCGAATGCAAGCAGGATGCAGCTCAGCACGACGCCAAAGGCAAGCTCCCACAAGCCGTTGACCCAGCCTATTTTCTCCATGAAAGAGATAAATTCGTGCTGTTTGAGCGATAAATACATGTCCTCCCAGCTATTGCCGCTCCTTTCCACTCCGAGTAGGTGCAGTATCCACCACCCCAGTATCCACTGACTGGGCACAATAATGACGCTCGCGCCCGGCGGCAGCAGACAGGAGGTCAGCATGACGGGGATATTCGCCCGATTGCGCATACAAATCCAGATCCCCAGCACACCATGAACCACGGCGGGCAGAGGAAACGGAGCGAAAAATCCCGCCCAAAACGCCCCTCGCACCACAGAACCGCGCTCCCACTCCCAATACCGCTCTTCGAAAGCCTCCTCCGGGATAAACCGTCCGATCCAGGGCCAGCGGGCTCTCCACCCTCTCAATATCAGCAGGAAACGCTCAGTCAGTCTGGCATACCATCCCTTCATCCTCCTACCGTGAAGCATTCCCGCGAGTGACACAATACAAGTTAGAAACAGAAGAAGTCGCCCCCCGCAGGAAAGGGCGACTTCTTTACTAAAGAACCATTTCTCCGGAATTTATTCCAGGCGGAGCAGAATCTTGCCGTCCCGGGCCTCCTCCTGAGCGCGCGTTACAGCCTCCCGGATTTGATCCAGAGAATATTCCCTGTCCACCGCCTGCACCAGTTTACCCTCGGCCATCCAGTCGGCCAGTCGGGCATAGGCGGCCTCCACCTCTTCGCGGGAAGACTCCTTGAGCCATTCGGTCACCCAGAGGCCGAGCAGTTCGATGCGCTTGAAGATCAAAAAGCCGTTCGGCACCTTGATGCTTTTTTTGCTCATCGCGCCAAAGGTCACCATTTTGCCTTTGGGGGCAAGCATGTCCATCAACCGCAGGGCGCTGTCCCCGCCGACGCAGTTCGAGGCCAGCAAGGGCCGTTGCCCGCCTGTTGCCTCCAGGGCCTTTGCCACGACATCACCGTCATCCAGCAGCACGACGTCGCCCCCCAGCGCCTGAAGCTCGGAGATCAGCTCCTCGCGGCGCACAAGGTTGATCGTCTTGAGCCCCATAACCCTGGCTATCTGGATAAAACAGCGGCCGACGCCGGAGTTCGCCGCATTTTGCACGACCCAGTCGCCGGGAGACAATGAGGAGAATCCCACCAGAGCCCGGTAGGCGGTCAGGGGGTTTACCTTCAACATGGCCGCCTGCTCGGCAGGCAGGTCGCCGCGCACTTTCAGAAAACGGGAATCGGGGCCGGTCAAATATTCCGACCAGGAGCCGACGCCGGACAGGGAAATCACGGCGTCTCCCTCGGCAAACAGCGGAGAGCGGGACTCGCACACGACGCCAAAGCCCTCCAGCCCGGCGACAGAAGGCAGGACAGGCTTCAGACCGTACACGCCCTGTATGAAATTGATATCGGCGGGATTCACCGGAGCGGCCTTCATCTTCACGCGGACTTCATCCTCCTGGAGCGGGGCGAATTCCACTTCTTCAATGGACAACTGCTCTTCCGGTCGTCCGGTGGCGGCAAAAAAGGCTCTTTTATACTGACTCATGATTCCTCATACTAAAGGTCACGCCCGCCCGCAGGTCAAGAAGCATTCCTGTCCTTCTCCTTAAGTATCGGGGCAAATCGAAGCAACGTACCGAGCCCATTCTCCCCTCCCGGCATCAAAAATAAAAATTTACAGGATAAACCTTGACCAATCCTGAAATACACCTATATTGGCCGTCCGAAGTTTGCATTAACCCCTTTTTATCACGATACCATGTCCCGAATTTGCATCATCAGAGGCTCCGCTCCCCGCGCCGGTCGTCGCATTCATCGCTCCGGTCTTGCCAAGAAAAAAGGCGGGATTGGCCGTCACGTGACCAAGACTGTGAACCGCATGGTTTACCCCAACCTGCATGAAAAGCGCATCTGGGTTCCCGAACTCGGCCAGTTCATCCGCATGAAAATCTCGTGCAAGGCGCTCAAGACCATCAACAAAAACGGAGCATTCAACACGCTTAAAAAAGTCGGCCTTCTGGGCTAAGGCTCCGGTACGTGTATTTTTCCGAGAAGCACTCGCCGGGCTGAAAACGCCGGGTGAGTGCTTTTTTTATCCCCCTTTCTTCCCCGCCTTTTTTTCATCGACCACGCAGGAATCGATACAGAAAAAAACAAAAGGTTCCGCCTGCCTCGCTTTCCCAGTAGAAAACCTGATACTCTATACAGGAAAGTCCAATTAAAAATCCTAACCCATACGTCCAACTACTGAAAGTATAAAATGAAGTAAGGACACCATACTCATGAAAGCACAAGCTAAAATCGCCATACGCATCAACGACGACAACCCCAACCACCATCTGTGGAACAATCGCGGTGTGTGGTGGTGCCACGTCACGGTGCACAAGTCCGACTCAACGGCCGAGCGACTTCGCTTCTCCCTGAAAACACGCGACCTTGTCAAGGCTCGCGAGCGTCGGGACAGAATCTTCGCCTCGATCCGCCGTCACTTCGGCATCGCCGCCTGATCTTCGGAATCAGGGCATTAAAAACCCCTTTCCCCGGAGGCTCTCCCATCCCAGAGATGGGCGGGCCTCCTTTTTTTGTCTTCCCGGCTCCCCACTTTCTTCTTTCAGCACGGGAAAACGCTGTGCTATTCTGGGTAAAAATATGCTGGCTCGCTCCATCTACAAGGAAACTCTGGCGGAACTGGATCTTCCGATACTCTCCGCCCTCCCCCCGGATCAGCGGGTAGAGACCTGCAGGGCCGTTTACAAAAAAAAATTCAATGAAATACGCGAGGCGCACAACGCCCTCGCCGGGGGCCTCTCCATCGCAAAGGCGGGAGCCGCCCTGATGGACGCCCTGATTCTGACTCTTTACGAAGTCACGCTGAACGACCACCCCGCAGCCAAGGGCAAAATCACGCTTGTCGCTCTCGGCGGCTATGGGCGGGGGTATCTGAATCCCCATTCGGACGTGGATCTTCTCTTCCTGACACAAGAGCCGTCGCGCAAACTCCCGGCGGCGCTGACCGACGCCATCGAAGCCATCCTCTATCCCCTCTGGGATCTGGGTTTCAAAGTAGGACACTCGTCCCGCAACATCGCGGACTGCATCCAGGAGGCAAAACAGGACACCCGCACACTCACCTCCCTGCTGGAGGCCCGCCTGCTCTGCGGAGATTTAAAATACTTCGAGCAACTGACTCAGCGTTTCCGCGCCCAGGTTGTCCGCAAAAACAAAAATGCCTATCTGGAGTCCCGGATGAAGGATTTGCAAAGGCGTTACGAACGTTATTCCGGCACCGTCTTTCTCCAGGAGCCGAATGTCAAGGAAAGCCCCGGAGGCCTGAGGGACTATCAAAACATCCTGTGGGCGGCGAATGTGACCCGTGACTGCTTCTCCCTGAAGGATCTCGTTTCTAAAAAACTGCTCACCAAAAAAGAGGCCGACGAGCTGACCGAGGCTATCGACTTCCTCCACCAAATCAGAAACGAGCTTCACTATCAGGCGGGCAAAAGCTCCGATATTCTGACCCTTCGTCTGCAGGGGGTGCTCGCCACCGTCTCCCGTTACCCCGAGCGGACCATCCTGCGCCGCACCGAAGCCTTTATGCGGGACTACTACCTGCATGCCCGCTCCGTGGCGGACAGGCTCCTGTCTGTGCTGGAAATCCTGAATATTCAGGAAAAGGAGAAGCCCACGCTACTCTCCCTGCTCCCGTTCCGCTCCAAAAAAGTAGAGAGCGTGGACGGCTTCCTGATTAAAAACGGTCTGCTCCACGCGACAAAAAACGACCTCTTCCAGGAGGACTCCGCGCTGATGATGCGCGCCTTCCAGCTCTGCCAGATGAGGGGACTCGATCTCTCCCCCGATCTGAGAATATTGATCAAAAACAGCTGGCCCCTGATAGACGACCGCTTCCGACACTCCCCCTCCATTGCGGAGACCTTCCAGTCCATTCTGGAGCGCAAGGGCGCCGTGGGCCGCATCCTGCGCATGATGCACCGCGTCGGCTTCCTGGGACGATGGCTGCCCGAGTTCGGCGCCATGGACTGCCTCGTCCAGCATGAGTTCTTCCATCGTTACACCGCCGACGAGCATACCCTGCGCTGTATCGACCAGCTTGACGCCCTGTTTGGCGAGGAAGCTCCCTCCGTCCGCACATCGGAAAACAGGGATCTCTTCCGCTCTCTCCTGCTCAATCAGGACGACCCCTACGCCCTCTATCTTGCTCTCCTCCTCCACGACAGCGGACGGGCAGAGAATGTAAGAGAGCATACCGACGGTTCCGCCGTCCTCGCGTCACAGGTCTGTACACGCCTTCGTATCGTGGGCAGCCGCAGGAGATTGATTACCTTTCTGGTCGATCAGCATCTCACCTTCTGGCGCTACGCGACCACGCGCAACATAGACGATCTCGAAGTCATTGAAGAATTCGCCCGTCTCATCAAGACCCAGTCCAATTTGGAGGCCCTGTACCTGTTCACCTACGCCGATTCCCTCGGGACAAATGAAGAGTCATGGTCCTCATGGAAGGACAGTCTGATGAACCAGCTGTACAAAAATACCACCCGGTACTTCCGGGACGGAGACTCCCGGACGTTCCACAAACATCTGGATCGGGAGATGGGCAAACTCAAGGAGCGCGCCGTCAAGGCCATCACCTCCGACGAGGAGCGCGCCGCCCAGCTCCGCCGCCACCTCGATTTACTGCCGGACCGCTACTTCCGCTTCCGCAAGCTCTCCTCCATCATCGCCCATATAGAGACGATGGACCGCTTCCAGACGGAGCAAAAAAAAGATCCCCGCTTCCCCAGCGTCATTCTCTGGCGTGACTACCCTGACAAGGGCTATACGGAGTTTGTGATCTCTGCCAGAAACCAGCCCTTCTTCATCGAAAAACTCTGCTGCGCCCTCGCTTCCCAGCAAGTCAACATCCTGTCCGCGGAGATTTTTACCCGACCAGACGGGATCATCCTCGACATCCTCCGCATCTGTACCGTGCGCCATGAGCCCGTCACGGACGCCCGCACTCGCAAACGGGTGGAAGCCGCCTTCGCGGACATCCAGTCCACCTCGGAATACACCCCGGAAAAGTATCTCCAGAAAAAACGCAATTTCCTGACCAAGCCCCAGGAGGGTATCGCCTTTCCCGTACGCGCATGGGTGCGCGGAGACATCAGCCCCTGCGTCGCCGTCGTGGAAATACAGGCGCTCGACCGCATCGGACTGCTGCACGACGTCTTCCGCTGTATCGGCGAGTACGGGCTGGAGACCTTGAACGCCCGGATCGCGACGGAAAAAGGAGCCGCACTAGACACCATCTATATCACTCAGCCGGACGGGAGCAAGCCGGAGGACGCGGAACTGCTGCACAAGCTTGAGGAAAAGCTCAACACGCTTCTCTCCTGATGGAGCCGCTCTCCGGGCCGTGGCGCATCCGGGCAGGCCGCGCGCCGCTCGTCCTGCCAGCCCTGGGCGCCATCTCGGGTCTGGCGGCGGTCGAGGTCTCCCTTCTCTTCCTGATCCCGGCCGCCATCTGCCTGATCCTGACCTTTCTTCTTCAGGGGAGAAAGGCCGGCGGGACGGCCCTTCTGCTCACGCTTCTGCTCTCCGGCATTCACCTGTACAAGAGAGATCAAACGGAAGCCGGGCGGGTATGGATGGAAAAACGCGGCCCCCTTCTTTTTGCCGGGACGGTTCAAAGCGTGTCCGCCCGCTCCCTGATCCTGAGTGGACATCCCGTGACCGGAGATCCCGCTCCGGGCCGGGTAAATATTCAGGTCAATCTCCCGCCGGACACTCCGGCCGAACCGGGGAAACGCTACCTGGTCGAGGGCAAGGCGCACCCCTGCCGCCCTCCTCTGAATCCCGGAGAATACGACCGGGTCGCCTCGCTGCGGCAGCGGGGCCTCTCCGCTGTCATGGAGCCGTATTCCATGCGCCCGATTGAGGGGACGTCCGTCAGGGAATGGATTCTGACCGCTTCTCACCGGGTAAACCGAGCCCTGTCCGACAGACTGGGCAGGGGATTCGAGCCGGACGATCCCCGGACGGGAGTTCTCAGGTCCCTCGTTCTCGGAGCCAGAGATCAAGCCGCCCCTGAAACCGTCGAGACCTTCCGCCAGAGCGGCCTGCTCCACATCTTCGCCGTCAGCGGCCTGCATGTGGGCCTCGTCGCCCTGATGGTCGCGCCGCTGCTCCTCCTGTGCGGCCTCCGCCCCAGAGCCTTTGCCCTGAGCCTGGTCATCCTGCTGTGCCTGTACGACTTCGCGACGGGCTTGAGCGTCTCCGCAAACCGGGCCACCCTGATGCTTTCCGTACTGCTCCTGTGCCCGGCCTTCGGCCTCAGGAGCGTCCTGGCGAACCGGATCGCGCTGGCGGCCCTGCTGCTCCTGCTGTGGGACACCCGCTCCCTGTTTCAATGGAGCTTTCTCCTCTCCTTTGGCGCGGTCATTGCCGTCGTCGCGGCCATTCACAGCGCATCCCTGTTTTTCCCGCTGGTCCGCCCGGATGATTATATCCCGGCCAGCCTCTACACAAGACGGGAAAAAATCGTCAAAAAAGCGGGAGAGTCGCTCATCTGCGCCCTGTTTCTCTCCTGCGCGGCCTGGCTGGCTACCTCGCTCCTCCTGATTCCCGGCCTTCACTACGTCACGCCGTTCGCCCCTCTGGCAAATATCCTGCTGTCAGTCCCCATCACCCTGCTTATGGGAGGGGGCCTGCTGAGACTGCTGACGGTGAACATCCCCCTGCTGGATACGTTTGTCGCCGCCGCCGTCAAACACCTTTCCGGCCTGCTCCTCGCGACGGCGCAGTACTTCTCCCAGCTGCCGGGCGCCGTCGTCCCCGTGCCCCCGCCTCCATCGCCGGGCAGCGTCACCATTCTCTCACTGTACGGGCAACACTACGCCGCCCGGCTAGGCAACCCCGCCGTACTGCTGGAGGCCGGTTCCGAACCGGCCGCCCGGCATCTGATACTGCCCGCGCTCCGCGCGGAAGGCTGCATCCCCGGCCTTCTGGCAGTCAGTCATTTGCACAAGGCCCAAAGCGGAGGAGTCTCCGAACTGAAAAAACACCTGCCCGCAATCCGCCTCCTCTCTCCCGGGGCTCCCGGCCTGCCGCATCAGGGCGCCGTTCTCAAAAACACTTCGGGAGGCGCCTTTATCCTTCTCCTCAACCCAGCCGGCATTACTCCGCCTCAAAAAGGGACGGGAGACGACCTCTCCCTGATCTACCTATGGGAATACGGAGGCAAACGAGTCCTCTTCCTCGGAGACGCCGGATGGCGCACCGAGCAAAAACTGCAGACGCTATATCCCGGACTCCGCGCGGATGTCGTCGTCCTGGGAGCGCACCAGACCGACTACTCCGGCACAGTCCCCTTCCTGACCGGACTCCGGCCATCCCTGATCGTTCATACAAGCCCCGACGCCAGAACGACGCTCCACAGACCCGCCTCCTGGACGGAGGAACTGCGGGCAAAAGGCATCACCCTGTGGAATTTGGAGCGTCAGGGAGCCATTCGGCTCAACCTGGACGCCTCGCCCCTCCATCACGAAGAGGCCCGGTAAAACCGGGATTGCCGGGAAAGAAGTCGCCCCGGCCAGTAAACCGGCCGGGGCGCCCCAACTACCCTATGAAATCAGGACCTGTTGAGAGTCCCAAAATGCCGCTGTTCTTGAAAACAGTCGGCCCGCGAATCTAAAACTTCTTTGACGGGCGGGTCAATCTTCTTTTATAGAAATTCGGCAAAAGAACACCTTTCTTTTTTTCTCCGGGAGAAAGGAGGTTCTTGACGGAACGCGCCGGACAGGCAAACTGGCCCCATGACCCGATTCCGCCCCTGTATCGACCTGCACAATGGACTGGTGAAGCAAATCGTGGGAGGCACTCTTTCCGAGCAGGAAGAGGAGCTCCGCACCAACTTCGTCGCCGAACAAAGCGCGGAATGGTTCGCCAGCCGCTACGCCCGCGACGGCCTGACGGGCGGCCACGTCATCAAACTCGGCCCTGGCAACGATCAGGCCGCTGCGGAGGCTCTAGCCGCCTACCCGGGAGGTCTCCAGCTCGGCGGCGGCATCACGATGGAAAACGCCGCCTTCTGGCTGGGAAAAGGCGCCTCCCAAGTCATCGTCACATCATGGCTGTTTGACGGAGACGGCCGCTTCCTGTGGGACAATCTGCGCGCCCTTTCCCGGGAAATCGGCTCCGACCGCCTGGTCGTGGATCTAAGCTGCCGCAAATCTCTCGTAGGCTGGACGGTCGCCATGAACCGCTGGCAGACCATGACCAATCTGAATGTCACGCCCGCCGTACTGGACGACCTCTCGGAATACTGCTCGGAGTTCCTGATCCATGCCGCCGACGTGGAGGGCCTGTGCCGGGGCATAGACCGGGAGCTGGTCGCCCTGCTTGGCGCCTGGCAGGGCCGCCCGATGACCTACGCGGGAGGGATCTACCGGATGGAGGATCTCCATCAAATCCACGAATTAAGCGAAGGCACCCTCGACGCGACCGTAGGCAGCGCCCTCGACCTGTTTGGCGGAACGGGCGTCGCCTATGAAGACCTCCTCCGCTTCAACACGCGAACAGGCTCATGAAACTGGCAGTCAAAGCCGTCCCGAACGCGCGCAAAAACGAGCTGCTCGGCTGGGAGGAAGATCCGCTGTCAGGCCCCGTACTCAGAATACGTGTCGCCGCCCCGCCCCTGGAGGGCAAGGCCAACAGGGAACTGACGGCCTTCCTTTCCAAATGTCTCGGCCTGCCCAAATCAAGAATCTCCCTGCTCAAGGGCGACAGCGGCAGAATCAAACTGTTTCAAATAGACGCCGCAGAGGCAGACATCCACAGGCGGCTCAATTCCTTCCCTGGCGTAAAGCAGCCTCCCCCGACCGGCAGCATCGGGTGAAATCCGACGCGTATTCCGGCCACAGGAAAAACGTATTGTGTCCCAGACCGGGATACTCCGTATAACTGTTCAACCGGGGGAACAAGCCCGCCAACCGCTTGGCGTGAGCAGGAGGAATCACCCGGTCCTCTCCGGCGGCGATAATATCGACGGGACAGGCTACGCGGGGCGCGAACTCGTCCGAACGAAACGTATCCCGCAAAATGAGCCCCATGGGCATAAAGGGAAGCTTCTCCCCGGCTACCGCCTGCAAACTGTCGAACGGCACGAGCAAGACGAGATTCCTGACCGGGCGCGCCGCGGCAACCTGCGTAGCGACCCCGGAGCCGATACTCTGCCCCACGACAATCACATCGGAGTGGGAGCGTCCACTCTCTCTGACAATCAAATCCAGCACGGCGAGCGCGTCACCCACCATGGCGCGCTCCGACGGCTGCCCCGTACTGCGCCCGTACCCCCGGTAATTCATCGTCAGCACCGCATACTCTCCCAATGACGACAGAGAGTCCATCATATCGACCACATTCTGGGCATTCCCCCCGTAAAAGACGATCAGGGGCTTCCCCGGCCTGTCCATAAACCATCCCTGGAGCGTTTCCCCCTCTCCCTCCCGTCCCACGGAGAAAAAACGCTCATGACTCCGCCAGCGTTCATTCAAAGAGGTGTAATCCCCCTCGCGCAACAAAGTCGTCCCGGGATAAATCATCTTCCTCTGCAAGCCCGCCGCCAGCAGCAACAGCACGGCGTACACAGCCGCCAAAAACAGAAGCCCTCTTTTTAGAATCTTTCCCATCATCAGTCCCTCCTCCCGCTTCGAATCGTTTTCCCGTTATTCGGCGCCAAGAACCGGCCGGTATCCACGCCCTCATCCTTCAACGCCTGCCGCAAATCGTCCAGAGCCTCCTGATACCCGTCGTCAGCCAGCTGCCAGGTACCGAAGTGCCCGCCCACGCTCATTCCCGCCTGCAGCACTTTGTGCGCCTTGACCGCCTGAGCCGGAGTCAAGTGGGAGGGGCCGATCAACTCCAGAGGCTGATACGCGCCCACCGTCAAAATCGCCAGCCCGGGACTCCCCAGACGCTCCGCGATTTCGGCAAAATACTTCGTCCAGGTCGTATCCCCGGCAAAATACACCGAGGCTCCGTCCTCGGTGCGGAAATAATAGCCGCCCCACAATGTCCTGTTTCTCGCCGACTCCGTCCGGAATCGCGCGCTGTAGTGACGCGCGGGAGTCAGCGTCAGGCGCACGCTCCCCTTCTCTCCCGCGTAAACGCTGTCCTCCCACCAGTCCAGCTCAATAACATTCTCTATCCCCGCGCTCTCCAGCAGACTCTTCACCCCCAGAGGCGCGTAAAACTGGGGCGAGAACCTTTCATTCAGCCTTTTCAGCGTTTCAAAATCCAGATGGTCGTAATGATCGTGAGACAGGACAACCGCATCGATCTTGGGCAGACGGTCAAACTCAATCCCCGCCGGGCGGTGCCTCTTCGGCCCCGCAAAAGACACGGGACTGACGCGCTCGGACCACACCGGGTCAGTCAGCACATTCACACCCTTGAATCGCAGCAGCCAGGTAGAATGATTCACCAGAGTCGCCTCCCATTTTCCCGCGTTCACCTCTTCCGCCAGCTCGGGCCGGTCGGCATTGACCGCCACATCGGGATAGGGGCGCGGCTCCCGCATGAACCCCCAGAGAACAAACGCCCAGGAAGACCGCTCCGGCTCCGGCTCCGTATTATGAAACCTCCTGCCGTCAAAATGGTCGCTGACAGGCCCCTCCCAATGACCGCCCCGGCAAATCGTGTGCTCAAGAGTGAACAGAGCCCCATGATACAGCAAAAACAAAACGACCGCCGTATACGCCAACAGGCGCACGCCACGACGCTTCCAAAAACGGGAGAGGCTAATCATGGGCGCAACCTACAGACTGTCACGGCACAAGAACAGGAAAAAATAATCGGATGGCGTCCCGCTCCCCTTCCTGCTACAACAGGGGCATAGCCATGAACCCCAGAATCGTCTGCGCCCTCATCCTCCGCTATATCTACCTGTACACCCGCACCCCGGTGCGCTTCATCGACCTCGTCTTCTGGGCGGTTGTCGATCTCTTTGTCTGGGGCTTCATGGCCCTGTACCTGCAAGACTCGGCGGGGGGCTCTCTCCCGGCCATCGCGGGTTACCTGCTGGGCGGCCTCATCCTGTGGGACATCCTCTTCCGAAGCCAGCAGGGCGTCACCATCTCCTTCCTCGAAGACATCTGGACGCGCAACCTGCTCAATATCTTTGTCGCCCCCATACGCACCGGAGAATATCTGGCGGCCTGCTTCGGCTCCGGCATCATCCGGGTCGTCGTCACCGGCGGCATCATGATCCTGCTCTCCTGGCTCGCCTACTCGTTCAACCTCTTCTCCATCCCCTTCCTCTCGCTGATTCCCTTCTTCCTGAATCTCATCCTCTTCGGCTGGTCTCTCGGCCTGATCGCCACGGCCCTGATCCTGAGATGGGGACAGGCCGCGGAGAACCTCGCCTGGGCCATCCCCTTCCTCGTCCAGCCCATCGCCTGCGTCTTCTACCCCGTCAGCGTACTGCCCGGCTGGCTCCAGGGCGCGGCGTGGTGCATCCCCTGCACGCCCGTCTTTGAAGGCATGCGCGAAGCCCTCAACGGCGCTCCCGCAAACTACGGCCTGATGGGATACGCCCTGCTGGTCAACCTGATCTGGTTCATCGCCGCCAGCCTCTTCTTTGCCCTGATCCTCAAAATAGCCCGCAACAAGGGCGGCCTTACCAAATTCGCGGCCCACTGACGCCCGGAAAAAACGAAAAAGCGGCCTCCGCCCACAGATACGGAGACCGCTTCCTCACGTTTACGTCGAACCGTAAATCCAACCCTTAAAAATGGTAGTGAAGGTAGGTGCCAACCCAAAACTCATCCCCCAAACGGCCATTCTCCGCAGAAGACGCCTGCTTCAAAGCCGTCAGGGCCTGACTGTAATTGAGCGAGCAGGAGCATAACAAACGCTCCGTCAGCTTTACCTCGGCACGAACGGAATAATCCAGTGTATTGGAACCGTGTGAAACGCCCTCGCCGAGAAAACCGTCATTAAAGGCGTACAAAGCCATCGCGGCAACGGTCACGCGGTCGCACAAGTCATGGGAGACTTCGACAAACACATCGTAGTACCCGTTCCAGCGACCTACCCTGACATCCCATTGTACATCGCCGCCGACCGTCAGCCACGGCAGAGCCTCATACGCCAGGCCTACAGCGGGCGTCTCCGCCTCCTCGCGTCCGGGAGAGGCGACAGCGTGCTCAAAAGAAGGAATAAGAGATAACTGATCGGTCAGTTTAAACTCATAACTCCCCATGATCTTGAGCTCCGAGGCATTGATGGAGTCGGACACCCCGTACCAGAGAGACAGGGCAAACCCCTGATACATCAGCTCCGGGTTGAACTCCCAAATGCCGCCTTCTCCGAAAGAGTCCACCCCTTCCGAAATATACTTGCTCGCCCATCCGGTCTGCAGCCCCAACTCAAAAGACGACTCGGGAGCCTGCTCATACTGGAGAACCAGGGGAATATTCGCGCCACTGGCGGCAAACTCGGCCGGGGCCTGCGCCGCGTGCGTACTTCCAATCAGGGCGATGACCGCAAAGGCCAATCCTATCGATGTGTATTTTATTCTCATCAATGTGTGTGCTTGTTGTAAAAATCAGGCAAAAAAGAACCCGCTCACCGCATAGGCGATCCACGCGCCGAAATAGGCGGTCAACGTCATGCCGCAGAGCTGCAGCAAAGCCCATTTCCGGGAACCGGTCTCGCGAAGAGCCACAGCCACCGTGGGAAAACATTGCAGGGCAAAGACAAAGAACACCATCAGACTGATCACTACGGGAGGCGTGAACAAAGGACTCCCGTCCGCTCTCGCCGCGCTGGCGAAACGCGCTCCCAGCGTCTCGTAGTCGTCCGCCTCCACTTCCCTTCCCGCCTCTTCTCCGGACGCCTCCTCCGGCCTGGCCCCTTCATCCGCAGCAAGCAAAATACCCATGTGAGAGTTGAATACCTCTCTCGCGGCAAATGACGCCAGAATTCCGGTCGAAATCCTCCAGTCGTACCCCATCGGGGCGAAGACAGGCTCCAGAACCTTGCCGACCTGCCCCATATAGGAATGCTCCACCTGTACCTGGCGAGGGGCTTCATCCTGCCTGGGATAAGCGCTCAACGCCCAGATAATGACAGACAGGACGACAATCACTCCCCCCATGCGGCGCACAAACATCCGTCCGCGATCAAACAGCGTCCAGCCAATGTAACGGAAATCCGGCCACTGAAAACGGGGCAGCTCCATCAACAAATGAGCGGGAGCCTCCCGGGTAATCACGGGACGCAGTACCCTGGCAGCCAGCAAAGCCCCGGCCGTACCGCAGAAGTACAGCAGAAACAGCCCTACCCCCTGGTACAGGGGCGACCAGCCCGCCGCCGTAAACAGAACGGAAACCAGAAGAACAAAAACAGGCAGCCGGGCGGAGCACCCCACCCAGGGCAGCACCAGAAGAGTCAGCAGGCGATCCCTGTCATTCGAAATCGTCCGGGCAGCCATCATGCCGGGCAGAGCGCAGGCGTACCCCGAAAGAAGAGGCACAAACGCCCGCCCGGGCAAACCGACCTTGCGCATCACCCCATCCATCAAATACGCCGCGCGGGCCATATAGCCGCAACTCTCCAAAATCCCCATCCCCAAAAACAGAATCAGAATCTGGGGCAGGAAGCCCAGCACGCCGAACACCCCTTCCAGAACGCCGTCGAGAATCAAATCGCGCAAATTCCCCTCGCCGAGCGTCGCCTCAATCCAGCCGGAAAGACGCTCATGCAACCAGTCTATCCCCTGGGAGGGAATCTCCCCTCCCGAAAAAACGGACCAGAACAGCAGGAAAAAAATACCGAAAAACACCGGCCAGCCCCAAAACCTATGCAGTAAAACCGCATCCATTCGGGCCGTCATCCTGTGATCCTCATTACCGCTCCCGCCAAAGACGGCATCGCGGCTGATGGAAACGACAAGCTCCATCCGGGCGGCCTCAATAGCTTCTTCCACACTCCGGCCTTCCGACCGCTCAAAAGAACCCCGGATCTTGCGCAGCCGCTCCCGAAACTCTCCGGGAACCTTCGCCTCCTCCAGAAAATGCTCGTCGGACAACACCAGAGAAGGAGGAACATCCCCCGTAGAACAGGCGGCCAAGGCCTCCTCCAACACGGCATCTCCTCGCCACAGGCGGCCGGGCGCGGGAATATCCCGTTTTGTTATGGCTTGTCGAATTTCCACCACCCCGAGCCCGGTATTCGCCTGTGACAAAAGAACGGGCGTCCCGCCGAGGCGGACGGACAATGCCGCCGCGTCAATCCGTATGCCGGACGCCTCCGCAATATCCTTGCGGTTTAAAATAAGAATAACAGGCAGCCCCGCCTCCAATACCTGGAGCACAAGAGGCATCTGCCGCTCCAGACTGCCCGCGTCCACCACGCACAACACCCGGTCGGGGGCAGACTCTCCCTCCTGCAGACCAAGAAGCACATCCCGCGTCACCCGTTCATCGGGAGACCGGGGGATCAAACTGTACGCGCCCGGCAAGTCGATCACTTCCACCTTTTCCCCATGGGGCGTGCGAGCCGTACCCGTCTTCTTCTCCACTGTCACGCCGGGATAATTGCCCACCTGCTGGCGCAGTCCCGTCAGGGCGTTGAACAAAGTCGTCTTCCCGCAATTCGGGGGACCGACAAGAGCTACTCTTTCCATCATTCTCTCCTTCCCTGTTTTCCTCAAGCCACCCGTTCCACATAAATACAATCGGCAAAATCACCGCCGAGAGCAAACCGGGAACCACAGACGACGCATACCATATTCCATCCGGCCAGCACCACCTCCACGGGCATCGTTTCCCTGATCCCCATCTCTCTCAAACGGCGGCAGAGATGACGGTCTCCCTCCAGGGAGGCAATACGCAAACGTTCCCCCCTCTTCATTTTCCTCAGGGGGTGTGAGCCTTTGGTCGTGTCTATCGATAACTGATGTCGCATGTCGGGAAAAAACTTATTGATATTGAGTCTCAATTTCAATAAAAAACCTTTCTTTCTTTGTAACATATTGGGAACATGCAAATAAAATAACTCACTATGAGCACTTTAAGAATAAAACAGAGAAGCGTCATCTTTATTAAAAAAATAAGAACCACTCAAAAAAGAGTCTCTCATGCCTGTCGCCGCACCCTTTTGTACAGGCGCAGAAAGAATTTGACTCGCCTGCTCTCTCGTTTACCCTTCTGCCTATCGGAGCGGCCCTCCGCTTTACAACCGCCATGCCCCGCATCGTCCTCTGCCCCGCCTGCCATGAAGTCGTCCCGGAAGACGCAGACACCTGCGCCCACTGCGGAGGCCCCCTCTGCCCGGCTCGCAGAGCCCCCGTACACCCCATTGCCGGCCCCAGAATCTGGAACTGGAGAATAGCCGGTCTCCTCAGTCTGATCTGCCCCGGCGCAGGACAACTGTACAAGGGGCAGCTGAAAGCGGGCCTCTTCTGGCTCCTCGCAGTCACTCTCCTTTACCTGCTCGTCTTCCCGCTCGGCGTCTTCCTGCATCTGGTCTGCGCCCTCAATGCCGCTTTCAAACCGGCCCCTGTCCGTCAATTCCCCTGACCGTCAGAGGGAAATAAAATTACCCCGCTAAAAAAGACGCCTGCGCAACGTATCTATTGATATGCCCCGCAAACGATCTTTTCTCCTGCTCCTCTTCCTCGCCGCCGCACTGCTGCCTGCCGTCCGGGCGGCCTCCGCCGCGCCTCCCAATATCGTTTTGATCAATGCGGACGACCTCGGCTGGGCGGAACTGGGCTGCTACGGACAGAAAAAAATCAAAACGCCTCATCTGGACAAACTGGCCGAACAAGGGCAGAGATGGACCTACTTTTACTCCGGCGCCCCCGTCTGCTCCCCCTCCCGAAACGTGCTGATGACCGGGCGTCATACCGGGCGATGCGACATCCAGGACCTCAAACGGGTAGACGCCCGGGAAAACTGGCGCGACCTCAAGGGAGACTGGCCCATCAGGGCAGAAGCCTATACCCTGCCGCAAGCCTTGAAAAAAGCGGGCTATGCGACCGCAGTCTTCGGCAAATGGGGCCTCGGAGACTTCGACTCCACCGGAGCTCCCGACAAACACGGCATAGACACCTTCTATGGCTACACCGACCAGAAAGCCTGCCACTCCTATTACCCGCCCTACCTGTGGGACAACGGCAAAAAAGAATTCCTCAACCCCGCCCTGACCGCCGCCACAATCGGACACGGCTCACAGCCCCACGGAGAAGTACTGGCCGACACCTACCGCGACAAAGTACACAGCTCGAACCTCATGGCGGATCGGATGATCGCCTATGTCAAAAAACAGGCGAAGGCAAAATCCCCCTTCTTCCTCTACTACGCGCCGCTGGAGCCGCATACCCCCCTCCAGCCCCTGCAGGAGTGGGTCGACCGCTACCCCGCCTCCTGGGATCCCACTCCCTACCGAGGTCAACAAGACTATCTGCCGCACCCACGTCCCCATGCCGCCTACGCGGGCATGATCTCGCAAATGGATCATAACGTGGGCCGCCTGCTGGAAACCCTGAAACAGTGCGGACTGGAAAAAAATACCCTCGTCATCTTCACCAGCGACAACGGCACCACGCACGACGTCGGCGGGGTCGATAACCGCTTCTTCCACTCAGTGGACGGCCTGAAAGGCCTCAAGGGCCAACTCTACGAGGGCGGCATCCGCGTTCCGGGCATCATCCGGTGGCCCGGCAAAATAAAACCGGGCACAACCATAGAGCAGCCGGCCTGCCACGCCGATATCATGCCGACCCTGTGCGCCCTGGCGGGAGCCGACCCGGGCGACCCTACAGGCGTGAATCTGACGCCCATCCTCCTCGGTAAAAAACAACAAGAGGCAAACCGCCGCCCCATGGTCTGGGCGGGCGGAGGCTACGGCGGACAAGTCGCCGTACGCTTCGACCGCATGAAAGTCATCCGCCGCAACCTCTTCCCCGGCAAAAAAGCCTCCAACTGGGAAATATACGACATCCGCAACGACCCCTCGGAAACCAAAAACCTGGCGGCGGACAACCGCGACCTCATCGACCGGGCCATTCAGCTCCTCGACAGGGAATACACCCCCGCAAAAGGCTTCCCGGCCCTGCAATACAAAACGCCCGAATCACCCCAATAATACCGGCGCAGGCGCAAGCCCCTTTCGGAAGGCAAAACTATCCCCTCGTACAGAGACGATTGCCGTTTCTACTTTTCTTCTCATAATCAAAATTGCTTATGAAAGTAATAGACGTAATCAATAAATTGAAGAATGTCGGATTCGTTGAAACCGGATACATGACATTCGCAAAAGGGAACTCAACCATCTCCATTGCCGAAGAAAGGGATGACGATGCTTCCGCAGATCTCATCAGAGCGGCAAGAATGGTCATCGAAGCGGAAGGCTGCATATTTGGTAACCCCGCAGCCGTAACGCGCTAAAAAACGTCACAAAAGTTAAAACATCCCGTTCCACACCCGGCAG
>CAZNVW010000007.1:0-30383 GCA_964576595.1 uncultured Verrucomicrobiales bacterium | reverse complement strand
CTGGCCCTCCAGGCCGGACAGGAACAGTACCGGGCTGAAGACGAGCAGGATGATCAGGGAGGAGAACTCGATGGAGCCCGTTACTTCCTTCTGCGCTTCCATCAGGACGGCGTATTTGCTCTTGCGCCGGTCTTCCGGCAGGGCCGCGTTCACCTCCAGATGCCGCCAGGCGACTTCGACGAAGATGATGGCGTTGTCCACAACGTCCCCGACCGCTACCGCCAGGCCTCCCAGGGTCATGATGTTGATGGCGAGGTCAAAGGTGGGGAAGACCAGCATGGCCAGCATGATGGACAGCGGCATCGACAGCAGGGTGACGATAGCCGTGCGCACGTTGAGCAGGGTCAGGAAGATGACGAGTACGACGACAATGGCGGCGGTGAGGAGCGTCTCTTCCCCGTTTTCCAGGGAGAGGTTGATGAAATCCGCCTGGCGGTAGGCGTCGGCGCGGATGCTCAGGCCTTTCGGGAGCTGGCTTTTCGCGAATTCGTCGACGGCTTTATCGACGGCTTCGGTCAGTTTGAGCGTGTTGGCTCCGGGGACTTTTTGCACGGAGAGGACGATGGCGTCCTGGCCCATGAATCCGGCATCGCCCCGGCGCGGCGCGCCGTCTATTTTGACGTCGGCGACGTCTTCCACTTTCAGGACGCCGGAGGGGTGCCCGGGGATCAGCGCCCGGCGTATTTGCTCGGGGTCGTTGGTGCGCGTGTCCTGCTGGATGGGGACTTCCTGTCCGGCGACGTCTTCGAGGTAGCCGGCGGGCAGGGTGGACTGGGATTGTTCTACGGCGTTTTTGACGTCGCTCAGCGATACCCCGGCCTGTTTGAGGCGGTTGGGTTTATAGACGATCTGGTATTCTGGAAGACGCCCGCCCAGGACGGTGACCTGCCCGACGCCGGGGATGCCCAGCAGGCGGTTGCGGAGTTTGTATTCCGCGATCTGCCGCATTTCCAGAGAGGAGGCGGTGTCGTCGCCCGTGATCGCGATTAGCATGATTTCTCCGGTGACGGAGACGATGGGCGCGAGTTCCGGGGAGCAGTCCTTCGGCAGGGAGTCGCGGATGGCGGAGAGCCGTTCCGAGACGATTTGCCGGGCCTGGTAAATGTCCTTGTCCCAGTCAAAGTCCACCCAGACGAAGGAGAGGCCGCTGCCGGAGGAGGAGCGGACGCTTTTGACGCCCGCCGTGCCGTTCATGGCCGATTCCAGGGGGATGGTGATATATTGTTCGACTTCCTGGGCGGTGAGTCCGCCCGCTTCGGTCTGGATGGTGACCCGGGGGACCTTGAGTTCCGGGAAGACGTCCACCGGGATGTTTTTGACGACAAAAAACGAGAGAACGGCCAGAACCAGCGTCAGAATGATGACGGTGATTCTGTTTTTCAGGCAAAAAGAGATGAGATGCTTCATAAACAGGTTTTCTGATTATTCGCCGTCGTGGCCGCCTTCATGGAATTTGCCGTCGGCGTGGAAGTGTCCGGCCGCCTTTTTCTCGACGCCGCCTTCCGCGGGCAGGGCGTACTTGAGTTCATAGCCGCCGCGGGTGACGATCGTTTGCCCTTCTTCAAGTCCTTTCACCGGGGTCATGCCCTGGCGGGAGGGGAGGGTTTCCACTTTCTTCATGATGAAAAGGTTTTTGTCCGCCTTGTCCTGGATGAAGACGACGTCGTTGATGCCGACTTTGACGATGGCGCTGTTGGGGACGGGATAGTAGCCGTCCGCCGCGTCGTCTCCGGCATTCATTTCGAGGCGGGCCACCTGACCGGCGTAAGCCGTGGCGGGGAGCCGGTCGGGGACGAAGTACAGGGCGCGGGTGCTGGTGGCGGGGTTGATCTGGTCGGCTACGCGGAGTTTACCGTCCAGGAGGGCGGTTTCCTTGCCGTCCGGAGAGGTGAGCGCGAGCTTGACGCCCGAGTATTGGAGGGGGTCGGCCGCATAGGCCGTCGCTCGGAATTCAAGCTCTCCCTTGTTGGTTAAAACGAGTACGGGCGTGCCCTGCTCCCCCCAGGCTCCCTGGTTGATGTCGACGGACTGGACGGAGCCGTCCCGGTCGGCCCGTACATGAAGGACGTTGTTGACGAGCTCGCCGCGGGAGGTGGCGAGAGCGAGTTTGCCGCGGGAGTTTTCCAGCGCGGCTTCGAGGCCGGGTTTTTCCGCCTGCTTGAAGCGGATGGAGGTTTCCAGTTCGCTGTTTTTGGTGCCGATGGCGGCCAGCTGCTGCTGGCGGGCTGTCAGGGTTTCCAGTTCGGAGGAGTTGCGGAGGAGGGCGGCTTCATCTTCGGCGACTTTGCCTTTCAGTTCCAAAATGTCGGGAGACTCCAGCGTGTAGAGGAGGTCGCCTTTTTTGACCTGCTGCGCGGACTGGACATGCAGGTTGACGCGGCCACCCGCGGAGAGGGCGAATGTCCTGATGGCATGAGGCGGGATTTCCATCTGGCCGTAGAAGGTCTTGCCCGCCTTGTGGGGCCGGGCGACGACCGGCTCGACGCGCATGTCAAGGGAGATGCGGGCCTTGTCGTCTATTTTGACGGGAACCATGTCGGCGGCGGAAGGCTCCGCGCCATGGTCATGGCCGTCGCACTCTTCGCCGTCTTTGTGGTTGTGAGCGGCTTCTTCGGCATGGTCGTGAGCTTTGCCTTCCTTGTGGTCGTGTCCTGTGCAGGGCTCTCCCTCATGGGTGTGAGCGTCGGCTTCTTCCTGTTTGTGCTCTGCGCCGTGATCGTGGCCGTCGCATGTTTCGCCCTTATGCTCGTGCTCGCCCGAGGCTTTTTCGGTGGCGTGGTCGTGCGGCTCCGCCGACGTTTTCGCCGTGGGGGCGGGAGAGGCGGCGGACAGGCTGAGGCTCGTGGCGATGCCGAGCAGGGAGGTCAGTAATGTAGGGTAAATTTTCATAAAATCAGTTTTTGGAGGGGTTGGCTGAGGCGAGGTAACGGAGCTGCGCCTGGATGAAGAGAAGCTTGTTGAGGCTGTCGAGGAAGGCCATGCGGCTTTCATAGACTTGCTGGCGGCCTTCGGAGAGGTCGGCCAGGCTGGATTCTCCCAGAGAGTGGAGTTTTTCCAAACGCTTCAGGTTTGACTTGTAGTTATCAAGCCGCTTCAGGTCGGACTGGCAATGAGCCTGCACCATCTTTTGTTCCTTGGAGAGCTGTTCGGTTTGGCTGAGCAGATCTTTCCAGAGCTGGACGGTTTCGAAGCGGGCGGTATTCCGGTTCCCTTCCGCTTCGGCGATGGCCTTGCGGTTCCGGTTCCACAGGGGGATGTCGAATCCCAGACTGCCGCCCAGTTCCTTTTCTCCGTCATCGCGGGTAAAGGCGGGCCCGAGCTGGATTTCCGGATATTGCTTGCGAATCTCCGTTTTGAGCAGGGTCTCGCTCCCGGCATAGGAGGCCAGCTGCCCCAGTACTTTGGGGGTCGCGGTCAATTCTTTGGCCGAGGGCGTCGCCACGGTTGACGGGATGCGGTCATTCGAAGGAGGCGTCAGTTTGTAGGCCTCGGCGGCCGAAGGGTGCAGCCCCAGGAACTTGACCAGCTCCATGCGCTTGCCGAGTTCGTCTTCCGCCGCGTTTTGAAACTCGGTCTGGGCGTTGTTGAGCCGCTGGGTGGCGATTTGGCGGGAGGCAAAATCTATTTCACCGATTTTATACAGGCTTTCAAAGGCGGCGTCCTCTTTTTTCAATTCGGCAAAGCGTTCTCTCGAGAGATCCCGCTTCTGGCGGGTGGTGCCCCATTCGGCCCATTTTTGTTCCAGAGAGGAGAGGAAGTCCAGCTCCGCCTGGCGCAGGGCCCAGTAGTCGGCTTCCCTGTATTGGGCTGCTACCTGTTTTTCCAGCCCCGGCAAGCCGGTGACGGGAATGGTGAAGGAGAGTCCTCCGTCCAGGTTAAGCGTTTTTTCATCCTGTTGGAGTACTTGTTTTACGTCCCAGGAGAATGAGGGGTCGTTCCACCAGCCGGCTTGTTTTTCCGCGTCTTCGCTGGCCGCAAGCTTGAGCCGGGCTTTGTTGAGATCGGGGTTGAGTACAAGGCCGAGCTGGCGCGCCTGCGAGAGCGGCAGCGCCCTGTTGCCGGAAACGGCGTTTTTCCAGGAAGCTTCTTCCTGCGCCAGATCGACAGGCCGGCTTTTGAAGCTCGCGCAGGAGCTTAGCGCGGCAAGCAGGCCCAGAGAGGCGATAAATGCGGTTGTTTTGAAAGGAGTCATATTTTAAAAGAAAAAAGGGGAAAATCGTGTTCGCGAAAAAGTGCGGACAGAATGGCAGCCGGGCGGAGGGGCAGCCTGATATAAAAAAATCCGGACACAACGACAAAACGGCCGTTGTCCGGACAGGAGCGGTTCTCAAATGAGCAGGGGGCGGCAGTAGCCCAGACCTCCGACAGAGGTCAGGAGCAACGGCTCCGGGGGGGAGTGGGTAGCTACAGGCTCCAGCTCCCGGAAGGGCAAGCCGCCCTTCCACGCCAGGGGAACAGCGGCGATAAAGGCCGGGATAAGGATGGCGTGAGGTGCGGCGACCGTAGCCGAGGTCATCCAGTCACCGCTCTTGAGGGAGAGATGGTGGCAGTGGTGCGGGGCGTCTTTGCGGGGGCAGGGCGCCTCGCCGTGGGAGCTGCTGCAATCCTCGGAGGAAGGAGCAACAGCCGTGCCGGCGTGGCAGGAGCAGTCGCTTAAAAAGAGATTCTGACTGCACTCGCAGAAGGAGACAATATTCATGTTTCCGGCCGCGATAAGCAGGACGGAAAGGACAAGAAAAAGATGTCGCACCGTTTTCAGCATGAAGGGAGGTCTTCGCCAAATTAAATAGAGCCAAAGGGATAGGCCGTAAAGGAAAAAGTCTGTATTTTGTGTGACAGGAGTGTGCTGAAAGAATGCAAAACGGATGTTTTCCGCAGAAAACATCCGTTGAGAGAGAGGCACTTTGTGAGTAAATCAGTCGTTTTTGAGAACCGCGCCCGTGCTGGCGTTGCCGGCCATTTTCTGGTAGCGGCGGAGCCATTTGCCCTGGACTTCCTTGTCCACGCGCTTCCATTCCCCGCGGCGGCGTTCGATTTCCTCGGGGCTGAGGTCAACATTGATGGTGCGGTCGGGGATGCTGAACTCGATCATGTCGCCGTCGCGGAGCAGGCCGATCATGCCGCCTTCCGCCGCTTCGGGCGAGATGTGGCCGATGCAGGCGCCGTGAGTCGCTCCGGAGAAGCGGCCGTCGGTGATCAGGGCGACTTTCGCGCCGAGGCCCTGTCCCATGATGTACGAGGTGGGGGCGAGCATTTCCTGCATGCCTGGGCCGCCCTTCGGGCCTTCATTGCGGATGACGACGACGTCTCCGGGCTTGACTTTGCCGGCGAGGATGCCTTCGCAGGCGTCTTCCTGGGATTCGAAGATGATGGCCGGGCCCTTGTGCGCCATCATGTCGGGGTGTACGCCCGCCTTTTTGACGATGGAGCCTTCCTGCGCGAGGTTGCCGAAGAGGACGGCGAGGCCGCCGTCCTGCGAATAGGCGTTGGAGAGGGGGTGAATGACGGTCGCGTCCTTGATTTCACAGCCGGCGATTTGCTCGCCGAGTGTTTTGCCGCTGACGGTCAGGCAATCGAGATGCAGGGCTCCCGGGATTTTCGCGATTTCATGGATAATCGCGCTGATGCCTCCGGCCCGCTCGACATCTTCCATGTGGAAGCGGGAGGACGGGGCCACTTTGCAGATGTTCGGCGTGCGTTTCGAAATGGCGTTGATGCGTTCCAGGTCGTAGGGTACGCCCGCTTCCTGCGCGATGGCGAGGGTGTGGAGGACGGTGTTGGAGCTGCCGCCCATGGCCATGTCGATGGCAAAGGCGTTGTCAATGGCGTCGCGGGTGACGATGTCGCGGGGCAGGGGGCCCTGGGCATGGGCCATTTCGACCGCGCGGCGGGCCGCCGTTTTCCAGAGTTCCTTGCGTTCTTCGGAGAGGGCGAGCAGGGTGCCGTTGCCGGGCAGGGCGAGGCCGATGACCTCGCTCAGGCAGTTCATCGAGTTGGCGGTGAACATGCCGGAGCAGGAGCCCGCTCCGGGGCAGGCCTTGCACTCGAGAGAGTGGAGTTCTTCCGCCGTGATGTCGCCGTTTTTGTAGCGGGCGACGGCTTCAAAGACGCTGTTGAGGTCGAGAGCCGAGCCGTCGTCGGCGCGTCCGGCCGCCATCGGGCCGCCGCTGCAGAAGATGGTCGGGATGTTGCAGCGGAGCGCGCCCATAAGCATGCCGGGGACGATTTTATCGCAGTTCGGGATGCAGATCATGGCGTCGAAGGCATGGGCGCTGAGCATGGTCTCGACGCTGTCGGCGATCAGTTCGCGGCTCGCGAGGGAGAATTTCATGCCGCCGTGCCCCATGGCGATGCCGTCGCAGACGCCGATGAGGTTGAACTCAATCGGGGTGCCGCCCGCCTTGCGTACTTCCGCCTTGATCAGTTCCGCCACTTTGTTGAGGTGGGCGTGGCCGGGGATGACTTCGTTGAAGGAGTTGCAGATGGCGATGAAGGGTTTTTTGATGTCTTCATCGGTCATGCCGGTGGCTCTCATCAGACTGCGGTGCGGTGCGTGCTCGAAGCCCGCTTTTGTTTTGTCGCTAAGCATAAAACTGGGATTCTGTTTCTGTGGGCGCACTATAAGTTCTTTCCCGGGAGGAACAAAGGACAAAGTGCGCCCATTTTGAGAGAGGGGCGCAGAGGGGAGGGGTCATACCGGTTTTAGTGCTTTTCCCCGGCGTTCTGTCTCCGTATGCTCTGCGGCATGAAAAAGATACGTCTCGTGGTCGGCCTGGGGAATCCGGGGGTTCCTTACAAGGGGACGCGCCATAATGTCGGTTTTATGGTGCTGGATGAGCTGGCGCGCCGTTTCGGGGCGGAGTTTAAAAAGGACAATCGCCGCAAGGCCGAGCTGATGACCCGGGACGGAGTCCTTTTTGTGAAGCCGCAGACGTTTATGAATGACAGCGGCGCCTGCGTGGGGCCGCTGATGCGCTTTTTCAAATTGACTCCTGAGGAGGTTTTTGTGGTTTACGATGAGACGGCGTTTGCCCCGGGAGTGTTCAAGATCAAGGGCGGCGGCTCCGCCGGGGGGCATAACGGCATCAAATCCCTGATTGCCCATTTGGGGACGCAGGATTTTCCCCGGCTGCGGTTCGGTATCGGCCCGGCAAGACCCGGAGAGCTTACGGGGCATGTTTTGGGCAAATTTTCGCCGGAAGAACGCATAATTGTGGAAAACGGGCTGGACAAAGCGGTCGAAGCAGTGCAGTTTGTTCTCTCCCAAGGCGTGGAACTCGCCGCAAACCGCTATAACGCAAACGAGATATGAGCAAAAAGTACGAAGGACTGATCGTTTTCAACATGAAGGGCAATACGTTGACCCTTGACGAACTGGTCAAGCAAATCAGCACTGAAATGGCTGAAGAAGGCGCCAAGATCACGGGAACGACCGACCTCGGCCGCCGCGAATTCGCCAATGAGTCCAACCACGTCGCCGCCGGTCAGTACGTGAGCTTCGCTTTCGATGCGGAACCCTCCGCCATCAAATCCATACGTGAACGCCTCAGCATCAACACGAACGTTCACTATCAATACTACAAGGTTCTCGGTTAACGAACGGGGGTGATCCCCTTTTTGTTTCCGCGCAGAATTTATCGTCCCGGTTCGAATTTTCGAATCGGGATTTTTTTACCGTTTTTCCGCCTCTTTCAGAGTGTAGGCGTCGTTCCCTTTTCATGAAAGCCCTTCTCGACAGACAGGAGCTCAAACAGCTCCTCCCCCTTGCCATTCCCGTGCTGATTACCCAGCTCTCCCAGATGGCGATGGGGTTTGTCGATACGGTCATGGCTTCCCGCGTAAGTCCTGTGGATATGGCCGCCGTGGCGATCGGCACCTCTATCTGGACTCCCGTCATTCTGTTTGGAATCGGTATTTTGATGGTGCTGGGGCCCATCGTGGCCCATTTGCATGGAGAGGGGAAGCAGGGCCGCATCTCCCATTACATGAATCAGAGTTTTTGGATCGCCCTGGTGCTGGCTTTGCTCATCATGACGGCGCTCTATTACTCGTCGCCCCTGCTGCATGTGATCAGCCAGGACAAGGAGCTGGTGCGCATCTCCTCCGGCTATATTCATGCGATTTTGTGGGGGGCGCCCGCCCTGCTCGGGTTTGTTTCTCTGAGGAGTTTGAATGAGGGGATGTCGATGACCAAGGCCGCCATGGTGGTGGGGATCATCGGGCTGCTGGTGAACATCCCCGCCAACTATTGTTTTGTGTACGGCAAGCTGGGGGCGCCCGCCCTTGGCGGGGCGGGGTGCGGCGTGGCTACCGCGATTGTTTACTGGGTGATGTTTTTCTGCCTGCTCCTGCTGATTCTCCGCGACAGGAGACATCGCTATTACAGGACGCTCTCCTTCCCGCACCGTCCGACGGGCGTTATGCTGGCGACGGTGTTGAAGCTGGGCCTCCCGGTCGCGTTCTCCATGCTGTGCGAGGTGGGGCTGTTTTGTTCGACGGCGTTGATGCTCGCCCCGTTGGGGACCGTCCAGGTGGCGGCCCACCAGGTCGCCATCAGCGTGTCTTCTCTGGTCTTCATGGTGCCGCTCTCCATAGGGACGGCGGTTTCCATCCGGGTGGCGCACAATCTGGGAAGCCGTAATCTGGAGGCGGTGCGGACGGCTACCCGGACGGGATATACGCTCGGGCTGATGTTTGCGGCCCTGTCGGCCTCGATTATTTATTTCGGCCGTTACCCGATTGCGGGGTTTTATACCTCCGACCCCAAGATTGTATCGATCGCCGTCATTCTGCTGACGTTTTGCGCGATTTACCAGTTTTCCGACGCCTGCCATATCATGGGCAGCTCCATTCTGCGGGGACACAAGGATACGATGTCCATCATGATTATTACCGTCATCGCCTTTTGGGTGATCGCGGTGCCGATAGGCTATATGCTGGCGCGCACGGATTTGCTCGTTCCCCACATGGGCGCGCCGGGGTTCTGGATAGGCGCGATTATCGGGCTGACTTTGTCCGCCGTGTTCATGGGGCTTCGCGTCAGGTACGTTCGCCGTTTTTGGCCTCAATAGGAAGACGGCAGGCCCGGAGCGGCAGGGAAAAAAGGGATCGACATTCAAAATCAGACTGTTATTCTCCCGGTCTATGTTTTGGAAAAAGCTGAGTCCGGTATTGGGTATGCTTTTGGCCGTGTGCAGTGTGTCCGCCGGTTCGGAGCAGTCCGGCACGGTTGAGAAAAAGCCAGCGAAGCGGCCCAATATCCTCCTGATCATTTCCGATGACCATGCGGTCAACGCATTGGGAATCAAGGGAAAATCGATCAATTACCTTCCTCATATTGACAAGCTCGCCAAACAGGGGATGGTTTTTGACAAGAGTTATTGCTGCAACTCCATTTGCGGCCCTTCCCGTGCGGCCATTCTGACAGGCCGCCATTCGCACAAGAACGGGTTTGTCAGTCATGAGTGGAACCGTTTTGACGGCACCCAGCCCACGTACGCCAATTTGTTGAAGGCAAACGGCTACCAGACCGGTTATATCGGCAAGTGGCATCTCAATACCGATCCGGTCGGCTTTGATTATTGGGATATTGTTACCGGGCAGGGGCATTATTACGCGCCGGATTTTTACGGGACAAAGGGCAAGCGCCGCATTCCCGGTTACGCCACCGATATTATTACCGATCTGGCTCTCGACTACCTTCAGAAGCGCGACAAGGAGAAGCCCTTCATGCTGGTGGTCGGGCACAAAGCGCCGCACCGCGCCTGGCTCCCCGCGTTGCGCCATCTCGGCAAGACGGATGTATCGAAGCTGAAGCTTCCCGAGACGTTTCACGATGACTACGCGAACCGTCCCGAAGCGTTGAAGCAGAATCTGATGAGCATCGGCAAGGATATGACCTGGGCGAGCGACCTCAAGATACAGGTGGACAAGGTGCCTGCCGATCTGAAGCATTTTGTCAAAAGCCCCTGGCCTCTCGGTGATCTCAATCGCATGACTCCCGAGGAGCGCGCTACATGGGAAAAGTACTATGAAAAGCGCACCAGGGATCTCATCGAGGGATTGAAGCCCGGCGGCCGCCTGCTTGACCCAAAGGCCCGCGCCGAATGGAAGTGGCGCGCATATATGGAGGATTATCTGAATACGCTGATCGCCGTGGATGAAAGTATCGGCAAAATTGTCGATTATGTCGATAAGGAGGGCCTGGGTGAGGATACTCTGATTTTGTATTGCGGAGACCAGAGCTTCTTCCTCGGAGAGCACGGCTGGTTTGACAAGCGGTGGGTTTTTGAGGAGTCCATGAAGATGCCTCTCGTGATGCGCTGGAAGGGGCATATCAAGCCGGGAGTAGCCAGTCAGGCTCTTGTGCAGAATATCGACTACGCGCCGACTTTTGCCGACATCGCCGGGATAGACGCGAAGGAGATGGGATTCCAGGGAACGAGTCTGAAGCCCCTGTTCAAGACGGGCAAGGCCCCGAAGGATTGGCGGAAGTCTCTCTACTACGCCTATTACGAGTGGCCCAACGAGCACATGGTCGCCCGTCATGACGCCGTGAAGACAGACCGCTATACGCTGGCCTATCTGCCCTACTTCAAGGAGTGGATGATGTTCGACCTGCAAAAGGATCCGAACGAGATGAGGAATGTCGTGGACGATCCCGCCTACAAGAAGGTGGCCGAGGACATGAAGAAGTTGTACTACGAGACCCGCAAGGTGATGGAAGTGCCGGACAATTGCCCCGGCGACACCAAGGAAAAGATTTTCCCGAAACCGACTTGGTAATTTGTTTCCCGCGAGAGGAGCCGTCTGCTCCCGGAGAGGTTCGCCCCTTCGGGAGTCCCGGCTCTTCGCCGGGGCAAGGGGCCCGCTTTTTTATGACTCCTCTGCTTTTTCTTGTCTGGCTGTTTTGCGGAGTCATTTTGTTTATTCTCGGCTGGCTCCGCTTTGTCAAGGGGCGGTTCGCTCTCCGTGAGGGAGAGGGGATCGAGATGGGGGCCATTCCCCAGGCGGCGGGCGTTGTGCTGCGTTTGGACGGCATAGAGCGTCGCAACCGGGTGATTCTCGATTCCCGTCGGCCGCGCGGGCTGGAGGACGGCAGTGTCGCGTTGCCCCTGTCCCGCTGGGCTACGAGCCCGATGACTATAGCCCGGCTCGCGCTGGTCGCCCATACCTGGGCCATGGCCAGACAGGCCGAGGCGGACCCGGAGGGGCACAGGCAGCGGGAGCGGGCGGTGGCTCGTGCGCGTGTGATTCCCATACTGGTATTTTTCCTGAGCCTGATTCTTCTGGCGGCGGGGCGCTGTACTCTCCCGATGGCGTTTACGCTGGTGTTGGGGGTGTGGACGATGACGATTATCGTCTCTATTCCTTCTCAGTTTCGCGAATGGAAGGCGGTGGAGATCGCCCGCGAGGGGTTGAAGTCCGCCGGGCTTTATCCTCAGTCCCGGCTTGCCGCCGGGCTGTTGAACCGCAGTTTGTCGGCTCTGTCCTGGTGCCGGGTAGCGGGATTCCGGCAAGTGGTGCCGAGATGAATGTCCGGGGCGTCTGTTAGCGAATCCGGGGAGGAAAACACGTCTCCCTCTTGTCAGTCGCCGGTTTTTTTGAAAGAGTGGGGACAGAAAGGAAGGCGTTTCCTTCACCACCTCTTTTACTATGTCAGATTCCTACCCGTCCCAATTGGACCAGCTCAAGGAGTACACGACTGTTGTCGCGGATACCGGAGATTTCAAATTGATGCGCGCTTTTGCTCCGCAGGACGCGACGACCAATCCTTCCCTGATTTTACAGGCGTCGGAGAAGGCCGAATATCATGAGCTGCTGGAGCAGGCGGCGGCTGAGGTGCCAGGGCTGGGAGGTGCGAGAGCCGATCGGCTGGCCGCCCTGATGGATCATGTGCTGGTGCGCTTTGGCCTGGAGATTTTGAAGGTGATCCCCGGGCGGGTATCTACAGAGGTGGACGCCCGTCTGTCGTTCGATACGGAGGGGACGGTCGTTCGCGCCCGCCGGATTATCGCGCTGTACGAGGCGAGTGGTATCGCGCGGGATCGCGTGCTCATCAAGATAGCGTCCACCTGGGAGGGCATCCGCGCCGCGGCCCTGCTGGAGAAGGAGGGGATTCACTGCAATCTGACCCTCCTGTTTTCTCTGGTGCAGGCCGTTGCCTGCGCCGAGGCGGGCGTGACGCTCATTTCTCCTTTTGTCGGCCGCATTTACGACTGGTACAAGAAGAGTACGGGGATCGATTATTCCGCCGACGAGGACCCCGGCGTGCAGTCGGTGAAAAATATTTACTATTACTACAAGAAGTTCGGGTATGACGTGCAGATCATGGGAGCGTCCTTCCGCAAGATGGAGCAGATTACGGCGCTTGCCGGGTGCGACTTGCTGACGATTTCTCCCGAATTGCTTGATGAGCTGGCTTCGACATCCGTGCCTCTTGACTGCATGTTGACGAAGGAGGCGGCGATGGCCTCGGATCTGCAGCGGATGGAGGTTGATGAAAAGGCCTTCCGCTTCCTGCTTAATGAAGACGCCATGGCGACGGAGAAGCTGGCGGAGGGGATACGCAAGTTCTCCGCCGATATTGTGAAGCTGGAGAAGCTGCTCGCCGCGCTGTAACGCGCGGCGCAAAGCCGAATGTAGAGGGCCGGGTCAGCGGCCCGGCACGGTTGCCGGATCGTTCCAGGCAGTCGCGAGAGCCGTCTTTTCCGCCTCCGGGAGTTTGTGCTGAATCCGGGGGAGGAATCGGGGCAGGTACTCCGGGCAGGTCCAGGTGTGCAGAACCTGGGGAATGGTGTCCGGGAACATCCAGGCCGGGACGGGGGTGACGGCATCGATGATCTGGGGGTGGCCGTAGTCCGGGTGCGAGTCCGGGAAGGGGTGGTAAAAGGTCAGGGGAGGCTCGGTCAGGGCGGCGTGCGGGAGAGCGGTCAGCAGGGCGACGGCATTGCCGCAGAGGGCTGTGTCCGTGTCCTGCGAGGTCTCGAGCAGCTCCGTCAGGAAGAGGAGCGCCGGGAGGGAGGGGGGCAGGTTTCCCCAGTCCGAGAGGGAACGCTTATTTTCTGGCAGGGCCGCCCAGGCTTCCTGAATGAGGGGGAGGAAACGCATGTCGCAGGAGAGGAAGGCTCCATTCAGCAGGGAGGTATCCTCCGCCTTGACGATATACTGCATCATTTGACGGACGCCGTGGAGTTTGTCTTCTTCCGTCCGGGGCGCCAGTGTCATGGCCGCGTGGGCGGCCGCCGAACGGAGACGGAAGTCGGAGTCGCACCGGAAGACGGGCTCCCAGACGGAGAGGGGCTGGCCTTTCATCTGAGCCGCAAAGGCGGCCAGATTGTGAAGGATGGCGAATCTTTTTTCGGCGTCGCACGCTTTTTCAAAACGGGCGTAGGCGGAGCGGATGCGCTCCCAGGGGATCAGGGCGGGGTTGCCGCCATAGGTCAGCAGAAGGGCAGGGATGCCGGTGGCGTACTGCTCCGGCTCCAGAAAAGCGTCTCCGTTCAGGAGCCGGGCGACGACGCGGGAGAGTTCGTTTTCCCTCCGGTTGTCAGTGGAAAACATGCTCATGACAGCAAAGGGAGGTTAGATGAATTTTTTGATGATCGCCTGTTCCCGGAGACGGTTGATCCAGCGTTCATAGCGAACCGCGCTTTTGATGCGGCGCACCTGGTCGTCCACCATGGCTTTGACTTTTTCCAGAGGAGGCGGCGGGGCCAGCTCCTTTTTTTGCACGCGCACGATGGTGAAGCCGTACGGGTCGGCCAGCGGGCCGATGACTGTATTCACCGGAGCGTCAAAGGCGATGGCGGCAAACTCGGCGGCGAGCTCGCCCCGTGTGACCTGGGGCCATTGGCCGCCTTTTTCCGCATGCTCGTCCCTGGAGTATTCTTTCGCCGCGTCGGCAAAGGTTTTTTTGCCCGTTTTGATCTGGTCGGCGACGAGCTCGGCGTAGGAGAGCTGGTAGTCGGGGTCGCCCTCGTCCGTGCCGGGGGCTCCGAGGGGGATGAAGATTTTTTCGAACGTGATTTTATCCTTGGAGATGTCGCGGTAGTTCGATTTGGTTTTGCTGTACTCCTGACGGATTTCTTCGGGAGTCGGGGGGATGTCCATGTCGTACTTCTGGGAGCGCATGCTCATGACGATCAGACGCCGCTTGGTAATGTCGCGGAATCCCCTGATGGTCAGTCCCGCCTGCCGGAGGTCCGCCAGAAACTTCTCGCGGTCTCCGCCGAAGTTCTCCCGGATGGTGCGCTCCAGTTCCTGGTCGATGATGGAGTCCGGGAACATGAAGCCCCGTTCGTCGAATTCTCCCAGGACGAGTTCGCGGTCAATGAGTTCATCGAGGATTTTGTTTTTGGCCTGGCTCAGTTGCTTGGCGAATTCGGGGCCTTGGCGGGGGTACTGGGCGGCGAGCTGGGCGGCGGCGGGCATCAGCATAAAGGCCAGCTCACTCGACGTGACGCTGCGGCCGTTGACGGTGGCGGCTATTCTGTTGACGACGCGGGGGCCGGTCTGAACGGGACGGCGGGCGTGGGAGGACTTCATGGCCGGGTCAACGGCTCCGCCGGCGGCAGGGCTGCCCCCCCCCATCTGTTGGGCCGGGAGCGTGCAGAGACCCAGGATGGACAGGCAGGCGAAAGACAGGAGACGTTTTATCATGAGGGCGATGGGGGTACAGGGAGGCATAGTAGCCGATTGACACGAGTTTGCAAGAGGCGGGAAAGACATTTTGCATGCGGGGGCCGTTTATGTTATGTGCCGGGGTATGATTTTTCCCGTATGGAAGAGAGCCATTCCGATGGTTTTGCCTGTCTTCGTATTGTGCGCGGCTTCCTGCGTGAGCAATACGTGGCGAAAGCTGGATGAATTGTCCATGACTTATACGGGGTATGTACAGACCGGCTCCTATTATGAGACGGGAGAGGGGACTTATGAGCGGGTACTCTCCGGGGGGACGTATGAGCAGGCCGTGCCTCTGGTGGAGACAAAAAACAGCTGGCATGACGGGGAGTATTATTACACGGTCTTGTCTCCGGCGGATCAGGAGCGGTTCGTTCGTGTGGAAAAGGAGGAAAACGAAAATGTAACGGGAAATTATACTCTTGTAGAGAAGACCGCGCTTCTTTCCCGTGCGGAGGTGGAGAAGCAGGGCGTGAAGAAGATACGGCCGCCCAAGCAGAGGAAGATAATGGTTCCTGACAAGGTTTTCCCGTGGGAATTGGTTGTTTTGGAGGAGAAACGCTCTTTGGCGGGGAAGGTAACTCTGCCTCTGGTTTATGTGGATGCCGTTGCCGTGGATGTGCCCCTGACTCTGGCCGGGTTCGCCGGAAGTGTCGTGTACGGGGTGGGCGGTCTTATTGCCGGGTGGTTCTCCGGCGAATCCTCTTCCGGGGAGGAGTGACGGGACGGGGAGGCTTGCGCCGCGCTTTGATTTTGTCTAATAAGGAATGTGATGAGTTATCTGGAATTGTATTTGTTGACCGCCCTTTTGACGGTTCTCTTCGGGACGGCTGTTTTCCGGGGGCTTTGGGGCTGGTATTACGGCCGTCTCCGGGGAAATTTCCCGGCGCTTCCGGCAGGGGGCGATATGTCGTCCGACCCCTTTTTGTCGGGCTTCAGGTTCCGGGACGTCTGGTTTGCCCTGCTGCCGTTTTTGGAGATGATGCTGTTTCCTCTGGCGGTTCTTTATGTGATGGGGCCCGCTATTATGCAAATAGACGGGAAGCACATTCCCCTGGGCGCGATAGCGGGGGAGTTTGTAGTCAGATTGTTGCTCTGCCTCCCCCTGTTTTTGCGGCTGACGGGCCGGGATCTCGGGCCGGGGACGGGATGGGGGCTTCCCTCGGGCCGTGTACTGGGGAAATGGGTATTGATTGTTCTGGGAACGGGCGCGGCGTTGACGCTGTTTGACTATACGACGGATTTTTCCCGGTGGTTTTCCGGGGCGCTGGGATCGACGCAAGATCCTTCCGAGCTGATACGGGGGCTTTTATCCGTGTCCTGGGAGGGTAAAGTAGTTCTTTTCTCTCTGATCGTGCTGATTGGGCCGTTTATCGAAGAAATTTTGTTCCGTGCCTATTTGTATCGTTTATTGAGGCAGGTGGCGGGCGTGTGGTTTTCGATCATTCTGGTGTCTCTGCTGTTTGGGCTGATCCACCTGTTCCTGCCGGGGATGGTCGTCTATGCCGCTCTCGGGATTGTTCTCAATCTGGCGTACGAAAAGACCCGCTGCCTGTGGGTGCCTATTGTAATGCACTCGGTATATAACGCGTTCGCCGTGATTTTTACGCTGGTGTTTGAGTAGGCCCGGTTCAGTCCTGTCCGGCAAACAGCGCGGAGAGCAGATGGATTGTTTTGGGGCCGGGGAGGACTCCCAGTTCCATCTGGTTCATGGTGTAGGCGAAGCTGATGCCCGTCACCGGGTCGGCCAGGCCGATGGAGCCGCCCGCGCCGGGATGGCCGAAGGCCTCCGTATGAGGGCCGAAGAGGCGGCGCGTTTTTTGCCCGTCGGCATTGAGCGGGTCTTTCATAAAGCCGCAGCTGAAGGCGGTGTCCTTAGCGAGGAGTTCGTCGGGGCCGTTGCTGCGAAGTGCCGTCATCCACTGGCGCACGGCGGGGGGGAACAGTTCGCGGGGGCCTTCTGCGGGCGTGCCGAGGCAGGCCTGGTAAAAGGCGGCCAGGGCGGAAGCCGTGCCGACGCCGCCCAGGGCGGGCAGGGCGGCCGTCCAGGCCTCAGGCTTGTTCATCTCCTGTACGGAGAGATAGCCGGCAGGAGAGGTAAAGGCTTTTCTGACAAAGGTGCCTTCTGTCAGATAGTCCTTGTAGAAGGGGGTGTTCAGCTCTGCCGCGGTGGCCTTGCCCGGATAGAGGCGGGCGACGCGCGGAAATTCGGCGGGCGGGAGTCCTATCCAGAATTCGAGATTCAGGGGGTGGCGGACGGCTTCATCCCAGTAGGCGCCCAGAGTCATCCCGGTGAGCCGCCGTACCAGTTCTTCGACAAGGGGGCCGAACATGCGGGGGTGGTAGCCGTGTTTGGGCGGGAGCCAGCGGGGCGTCTGGCGATTGACTGCCGCGATGATCGCGTCGTGGTCTGCGATATCGACGTTGACATCCAGCGCGGCGAGGCCGCACTGGTGGGAGAGGAGCTGGCCGATGGTCGCCGTTTCGATCGGGAAGCCGGGCCACAGTTTCCTTACCGTCGTGTCGGGGGTGAGTCCCGCCCGGTGCAGGGCGAGCAGGACGCAGGCCGAGGCCGGCCCCTTGGTGGCGGAAAAGACGGGGACGAGCGTGTCTCCAGTCCAGGGGGCGCCGTCTTTGAGGGCTGTCTTGCCCGCGCCGAGGCGCAGGAGCTCTTCTCCGTGGCGGTACAGGCTGAGTGACGCGCCTATTTCGCGGGAACGGGCGAAGTTTTCCTGAAAGGCGGCCTCCAGCCGGGACAGGGATGAGTCGAGGTCTGTCATCGGCGTTTCAGGGGAGAAAAGGCGGGTTGTCTTGCCCGGCGGGAGAGCGTGTCGTGCAGTTTTGCGCCGAGCCGGGGGTCGGACGTGTGGAGGTATTGTATGGAGCCGATTAAAAACTCCCAGCCGTCCGGGAGTTTTGTGTCTTCCAGATAGAGGGGCAGGAGCGTTTTTTTGCGGTTCAGGGAAAAGCTGACTTCGCGCCGGGTCCAGTCGCTTTTCATGGCGTTGGGGGAGATGAAGACAAGCACCTGCTCGGCCCGGTTCAGTCGGTCGGCGACGTCGTCCTCCCAGTTCATTCCCAGGGGGATGCCCTCGTCGTACCAGACTCTGTAGCCCGATTTCTGGAGCGATTGTATCAGGGGATAGACCCGGTCCCGGTCGCGGCGGGTGTAGCAGACGGCGAGGAAGGGCGCGTCTCCGGTGTAGGAGGATGGTTTCGAGTCGTCGCGAGAGAGCCCGGGCGTGATTTTTGACGGGGAGGTCCCGCTCTCTCCGGGGCCGGAGGCGCAGGAGGGAAAAAGCAGGGCGCAGAGAAGCGCAAGGAGTGTCAGGGAGCGGGGCACTGCCGTACGGTAGGAGGTTCCCGGGGGAAATACAATGCCAAAGAGTGCTTTACAGGAGCTCCACATGGCGGGAGATCATGCGGTCTCCCTCGAAGACGAAGCGGGCGTTGAACTTGCGGCCGGCCAGCATATGGGGGAGCCAGTAGCGGTCGTCCTCCCACATTTCCTCATAGGGGATTTTGTCCAGGGGCACCCACTGGGGCAGGGCCTCCTCCGTTTCCGCCGGGGTGCCTTCGAAGCGGGTCGCCAGGAAGACATGGCCGTGTATTTCGGGCGTGGCGCCGCATTGGAAGGAGAAGGAGACTTCGCCCATTTCCACCGGATCGAGCACTTTGACGTGCACTTCTTCCTCGGTTTCCCGCAAGGCGCACTGGAGGGCGGTTTCTCCGGGTTCGAACTTGCCCCCCGGCGCGTTTATTTTTCCCGCGCCTATGCCTCGTTTTTTGCGGATGAGCAAAACCTCTCCGTCCCGGACGATAAACATCAATGTGGCGAGAATGTCGGGCTGCCAGTCTTCTTTCCAGGTGAATTCCGGTGAATTGTCGGTCATGTCCCGGCCAGAGTGGCACGGCAGGGAGCCTCCGTCGAGTCTGTTGCCGGAAAAATGCGGAGAAAAGCGGGGTCGGGAATGTTGGAAAAAGCGTCTTGCCCCAAGTGGGGGAGACGGGGTATTTCTAGCTCAAGGAGCGCTCGTCCAGACATGATTTTTTTCCCTTTTGACGCACATACCCATTGTGCCGGCGATTCTCCCGCCGGAGTGAGTATTGTCAACGGGACGCGCCCCGGGGACTGGGGCGAGGTCGCCCGTCTTGCGGAGCAGTCGCCGGAGAGATGCCTTCCCGCGTTTGGTCTGCACCCCTGGTATGCCGGGGAGGAGGTACAAGGCTGGGAGGAGCGGCTTGAGGCGCTTTTGCGGCGGTTCCCGCGCGCGCTTGTCGGGGAGGTCGGGCTGGACAAGGTGCATTTGCCCCGTATTTCGCCGGAACGGCAGAGGGATGTTTTTTTGTTTCAGAGAGATCTGGCGGACAAGTACGGGCGGCCTCTCGTTTTGCATGGCGTGAGAACCTGGCCCCGCCTTGCGGAGCTGCTGGGCGGGGGGCGGAGACTACCCTTTTTATGCCACGGTTATAATGGCCCGGCGGAGATGGTGCCCGTTTTGACGGAGAAGGGAGCCTATTTTTCTCTGGGCCCCCGGCAGTGGAATCGGGAAGAGTTTGCCGGGCGCATGGCAGCCCTTGTGCGGATCATTCCCGAAGACCGCTTGATGCTGGAAAGCGACGGGGCTTCATCGGAAGAGCTGGTCTTGACTCTGGAGCAGTGGAGCCGCTGCAGGGGAATCGGGAAAAGGGAGCTGCTGGAGCAGACGACGGCCAACGCCGAGCGTTTTCTGTCCCTGCCTCCGGGGGCTATTCGCAGAGATGCTCCATCAGGACTTTGACGCCGAGACCGATCAGGACCAGTCCGGCGGACAGCTGCATCCAGCGCGTGGGGAGGTGGTGCAGGACTTTGGACAGGAGGAATCCCGTCAGGGCGAAGATAAAGGTCACCAGGCCGATCAGCCCGGCGGAGAGGAAGGGGCGGGACCCCGTGAGGTAAATCATGGTGCCCGCCACAAAGGCGTCTATGCTGGTCGCCAGGCCGACCATGAAGAAGGTCTTGAAGGAGAGGGCGACGCCGGACTCGTCCTCCTCCTGTAAGGTAAAGGCGTCCCAGATGACTTTGAGGCCGAGGGCGGAGAAGACGGCAAAGGCGATCCAGTGGTCGCACTCGCGGATGTAGTTGACGAGTCCCCCTGTCAGGAAGTAGCCGCCCAGAGGCATGATCATCTGGCCCAACCCTGTAGCGAGGGCCAGGCCGAAGGCGGCTTTCATCCTCTTTTCCCGAACCGCGAGGCCAAAGGAGAAGCAGACGATGATGGCGTCCATGGAGAGCGCCAGGGCCAGGAAGAGAAGTTCGGTCAGCGGCATGGCGGCGGGCAGGTCAGGAGTTGAGGCCGCACTCGGCCTCCAGTTTGGCCGTCACTCGTTCTATCTCGTCGGAGGTGTCCGACCAGGCGGTATAGGCAGCCTCCAGAGTTTTGGCGGTCAGTTCGTAGGCCCGGGATATTTCCAGGATGCGGTCCGCGTCTCCGGCGGCGTCGGGAGAGTTCATTTCTTCGGTCAGGCGGCTTTGTTCGGCTTCGGTATGCGCGATCGTCTCCTCCAGTTTGGCGAGTTTTTCTTCCAGCGGCTTGAGTTCGCGCGTTTTGCGCTGGCGGTACTCCGCTTCTCTGCGCCGTTGCTCTTTTCGGTCTTTTGCGGCGGCCGGAGCGGGAGAGGAGGACGGCAGGCCGGAGAGTTTGGGAGCGGAGGGGACTTCTCCGGACAGGGCTTGCAGGGCGCGCTCCTCCGCCTCTTTTTTCTCGATGTAGTCGGAGATATTGCCGAGGAAGAGGCGGGGCAATTCTCCCGGGCGGAACTCCAGCACCTTGGTGACGATCGGGTCCAGGAAGCTGCGGTTGTGGGAGACGATGCAGTAGGTGCCCGAGTAGTCGAGCAGCGCCTGCTGCAGTACCTGCTGGGACTGCATGTCGAGGTGGTTGGTCGGTTCGTCGAGGATCAGAAAGTTGGCGGGGCGCACGAGCATGCGGACCAGAGCGACGCGAGAGCGCTCTCCGCCGGACAGGACGCCGACGAGCTTGGTGACGTCGTCACCCCGGAACAGGAAGCAGCCGAGCAGATTGCGTACGTTCGGGAGGTTCTCTCTGGAGGCGACCGATTCCACGGCCTGCAGGACGGTCTGATTGGGGTCGAGCTCGTCTGCGTGGTTCTGTGAGAAGAAGGAGTTGCGCGTCATCGAGCCGATCGTGCATCGTCCGTCATCCGGCTCTTCCTGGCCGGAAATGAGGCGGGAAAAGGTTGATTTGCCCGCTCCGTTGACGCCGACGATGGCCAGCCGGTCTCCACGCTCTATTTCGAAATGGAATCCCTCGAAGACGGTCAGCGCGCCGTAGCGCTTTGCTACATCCTCCAGTTTGACGATGGACTGGCCGCTCGGCAGGGACGGGGGGAAGCGGAAGGTCATCACCGCGTCGTCCTGCTCGATCTGGATGAGTTCCACCTTCTCCAGCTGCTTGATGCGGCTCTGGACGAGAGAGGCCTTGCTTGCCTTGGAGCGGAAGCGGTCGATCCATTCTTTCGCCTTGGCGACTTCTCTTTGCTGGGCCTTGTACTGGCGCATCAGGATTTCCTTGCGCAGGACGGATTCCTTCAGGAAGAAGGAAAAATTGCCGGAGTATTCCTCTGCCCGGCCATGGTGGAAGGCGATAGTGCGCGAGACCAGGCTGTCGAGCAGGGCGAGGTCGTGGGAGATCAGGATGATGGCGCCCCTGTAGGACTTGAGGTAGGACTCCATCCATCGCTGGGAGTCGATGTCGAGGTGGTTGGTCGGCTCGTCGAGGAGCAGTACCTCCGGCTCCTGGAGCAGGAGTTTGGCCAGGGCCAGGCGCATTTGCCAGCCGCCGGAGAACTCGCCGCAGTCCCGGTCAAAGTCTTTTTCCCGGAAGCCGAGGCCGCGCAGGATGGACTCTACGCGGGGGCGGAGCCGGGAGAGGTCGTGGTGCTCGAGATGCAGCTCCAGCTCTCCGATGCGCTCCAGAGCCTGGGCGTAGGGGTTGGATCGGGGGTCCATCTCGGCGAGCTGGTCGGCCAGCTCATGCACCTCCTGCTGCATGGCGAGGATGTCCGCAAACGCGGACTCCGCCTCTTTGCGCAGGGAGCGGCCCGAGATGTGGATGCCCTCCTGGGGCAGGTAGCCGACGCGGCAGTCGCGTGGCTTGACGATTTTTCCCGCGTTCGGCTCGATCAGTCCGGCGATGCACTTCATCAGAGTGGATTTGCCTGCGCCGTTTTGCCCGGCCAGCGCAATGCGCTCCTGGGCCTGGACGACAAAGGAGAGATCCGAGAAGAGGACGCGCGCGCCGTATTCGACACGCAAATTCTGAACTGCCAGCACGAAGGGGAAGAAAAAGGGGGAGGGGGCGCGGACGCTCCTCTCCCCGGTGATTTGAATAAGGAGGAATTACAGATTCGAGTTCCAGGACTGGATGCGGGAGGCCTGGTCCTTGAACAGGTCTTCTGTCGAGTCGTGAATCGTGATCGAGTTGATGGTGTCGCCCTGTGCGATGGCGTTGACGACATCCTGTCCCTTGGTCACTTTGCCAAAGACGGTGTGTTTGCCGTCGAGCCAAGGAGTGGCGACATGGGTGATGAAGAACTGGGAGCCGTTCGTATTCGGTCCGGCGTTGGCCATGGAGAGGATGCCGGGGCCGTCGTGCTTGAGCGTGGGCTTGCACTCGTTTTCGAATTTGTAGCCGGGGCCGCCCATTCCGGTACCGGTCGGGTCGCCGCCCTGGATCATGAAGTCGGCGATGACGCGGTGGAACTTGACGCCGTCATAGAAGCCGCGGGAAGCGAGATTCAGGAAGTTGGCGGAGGTGACGGGGGTCTGGGAGGCGAAAAGGGTCAAGTCGATGTCACCCTTTGACGTGTGCATCGTAATGGAAATATCCTGGGACATGATTGTAGGTGTAATACGGGGTTGAGAGTTCCGGAGAACCCGCGCCAGTCTGCCCTTTTTCGGGAATCAAGCCAAGTCTTGTTTTTGGAGGAAAGGGGCCTCGTTTACTCTTTTTTCTTCTCCCGCCATGACAGGAGGATGTCTATTGCTCTTTTCTAACATGAGGGGATGTGCTACTGGAGGCAAAAAGAGTGAAAATCATGCGTTTTTCCAAAAGTTCTCTGAAGCTGGCTGTTCTTGCGTTTTTCGCCTCTCTCCCGGCGCTGGCCGGTCAGGAGGCATCCGGCGTCGCTCCGGGCGGAGACTCCACTGCGTCGTCTTCTGTAACGCCAGCGGCTCCGGCAAAGTCTGTTGATTCTCCCGGAGGATCGGGCGGGGAGATGCCCTCAGCTTCCCAAGGAAAGGTCTCCCCGGCGGAGACTCCCGTACCGGCGGGAGAGACGCCCCCCGCTCCGTCCGTTCCCTCCGCTTTGAAAAAGGAGGGGACGCCCCCCTCTGCCCCGGCTGTGAGCGTCCCCCGCATAGGGAGCCGCATCTTGTCGGAAAGCGACGAGCTGGGGCGCAGCCTCCGCATCACCTTTCTCGACGCGGAAGGGAATCCGGTCTCCGTCGGCCGACTGAATAGTCAGATGGAGCGCAAGACCTTGGGCGCGTCCGGCTTTGCCTCGGTGCAGTTTACCTATCTCGGGCAGGGGGAGAACGAGGCCCCCGTATTGTGGGAGTTTTTTGACAAGGACGGCAAGCCCGTCCTGACCAGTCAGGGTTACTCCTCCATTACGATGGAGTTCAACCCCGAAGGGCGCGAGATAAAGCGCAGCTATCTCGGACTGGACAACAACCCTGTGGAAAACAAGTACGGCTTTGCCACCGTACGCCGTACCTATGACGGGACGAGGCGTCTGACCCGCGAGGCCTATTACGGCAAGGATGACAAGCTCGCCGTCAACACCCGGACGGGCTATGCCGTTGCGCAGATAGAGTATGTCAACAATGACAAGGAGGAGTATGAAGCGCGTACCTTCCTGGACGCGCAGGCGAACCCCCTCAAAATAGACGGCGCCTTCAAGCATGTAAAAGGAGTGTCCCGGGGGAAGGAGGCGCTGACCGTCCTGCTGTCTTACAATAATCTGGATGATTCCCTGATGAACGGAGCCGCCGGATACGCTCTGCATATTTCCCGCCCGATCAACGGCGCGGAAAACCCCAAGGAGGCCTTTTTGGACGAAAAGGGAGTGGTCGTAAACGGCCCCTCCGGCTATGCGACGCTTGTCCTCGACCGGGACAAGGACTCCGGCAGGGAAAAACTCCAGTATCTGGATGCGAAGGGGAATCCCGTGAATAATCCGGAATTGAAATGGAGCTACCGCACCTTTACCCGTGACGCGCAGGGCAACCCGGAGAACTCCCTGTACTATGACAAGGACGGCAAACGGGTATTGGTGAATGAGGCGATAGATTAAGGAAGCCTCGGGAGGCGCTCATGGAGACACTGGGAAAACGCCTGGAACAGGGCGTGTTTTTTTGCCTTGAACCATATGCATTGAGTGCCATAGAGCAGATGCAGGCAGATAGGCCATGAATTGTTCCTTTAGCGGGGAAAGTCCGGTAAAGCCTGGTTCGAACAGGGAGGACGTGCTACACCGGATACAGGCATCCGAAGAAGCCGTAAGCGGTGTGCCGTTCTGTCATGAGGTAACAGAGTAATGTTCCGGTTGTCTTCCGGCTCTCAGGGAAAACGCCGGACGTGTTGTGGCGAAAAGATTCTGAGAGCCGTGTTTCATATAACTGAAAAAGTAGGAAGAGGAAGGGAGCAAAGCTAACTTTCCTCGTCGGAGGGAGTTTCCATTGAACGAATACGATAAGTGGCCGGCTTCCATGTTCCGTCCGGTTGTTGGCGCATTACGATGTATTCCAGAGCGATGTGTTTATTACCTTCAAAATGGGTATAAAAAGTGAGTATTATATGAGCCGTTTTTTTGGAGCCGTTTCCGGCTGGGTCGGGTATGGCTCCCATGCTATGACACTCGCGGCTGACTAGCTTTCCGAAGGGCGGCTTCCTGGAGAGGGAGATTAATTTTTTCCAGTTTTCCAGCGAATCCGTTTTGAGTATCTCAAGAGTATTTTCATCCCGGGCTATACTGGGAAAATTACCAACCATTTCACGATAGCTCTCTTCATAGTTCTGTTGATCGACGAGGGCGAGCCATGCTTCGGCGCTTTGGATTATAAGGGAGTCTTGTTCCTCTTGTAATTCTTGTTCTCGGGCAGTCAGTTGGGGGGAATCGGGAGAGTCCCCTTCTGCTTGTGATGTGTCTATATTCAAGTTGTATTCTGTCGGCGCCCATGCGCCATCCTGTGTTTTCTTCATCGTCACGGTCTCGACCATGTCTTCTTTATGTTCAAAAGAAGTATGAAAGACGAATGTTTCATATTCCATGTCCGGAGATTTCGGTTGCAAGCCTTGCCATTTGCGGTCAAGCACTTTTCCCAGAGAGAGCCTGGTTCGAGAGAATTCCCTTGTTTTGTCGGAAACGTTCAATTGATCGCAGGCCTTCTTGTAGTCAAGGCTATCTATTTGAAGGAGCCAGGCCTGGGCATTATCCAAAGCTTGCAGCTCTTTTTCGGTCGGCCTCTTGTTTACGGGGCAGGTTGCGGGTGTAGAATCCGGAATATTCTCTTCGATGACGATCGTTATTTTGTTGGGAGTTTTCTTTGCCGGGGCCTTTTGATCTATTCCCAGTGCGGTTACTGTCGTAAACACGGAGCCTACAATAAACAGTAGGGAGAAGACGTATTGTTTCGAGATATTTTTTTTCATGCTTCTGAGGTGGGGAGGTGGAGGAAAGGGATAGCTCAAGTGTATAGAAAAGGAGACGAGGTGAGAGATCATGTGGCGTTCCCTCGTTTGGAAAACAGTTGTTCCGGGATCAACTGAATATGAAGAAGCGGAAGGAATAACGCTTTTGTCTTTATAGGAAATGACGGGAAGGAATTACAGAAAAAAGATAATTTTTGCTTTTCGGCCTTTCTTTGTGCGCCGGGACTTCAATTTATGTGACAGGAGGGCGTCGGAGGAGGGGTGTGTGTTATTATCAGCGGGGAGAAGATATTCTTGTTTTTTAATAGTTTGATTAAGAGTGTACTAGGTAATCTTTATGTGGGTGGGTGAGTGGTGGGGGCGGGCGAGTATGGACGGAGGAGGTTCAAGCCTTTTTTATTGAGGGAAATATTCGTTGCGGGCGTTTTCTCCGGGTGGGAAGTCTCCGACGGCAAGGGTATCTGTTATTATGTCCACTTCATTAAAAAGATTGTTTGTGCTCGGGTTTCCGTCCCTTTACGGCGGCGCGGGTACGGAGCTGCATCATCAGATTATCGCCTGGCTTCATATGGGAGTCGAGGTACACCTCATTCCTGCCTGGGATGTTTGCGGAGAAGCCATTTATCCCGAGATGATTTCCCGGGGCGTACATGTGCATGCCCCCAACGACTGGTCCATGGTGGAGGCGGGAGATCCCGTACTCGGGTTTTGCAACGCGGAGTTTCTGAAAAATTTGCCGTCCATTCGGGAGAAGACCCGGCGGACCGTTTTTGTCAACTGTATGACCTGGCTGTTCGAGAAAGAGAGGGAGGCCATGCAGCAGGGGCTGATAGCGATGTTTTTGTACCAGAATGAGGATGTTCGGCAGAAGAATATGCCCGTATTGCGGAGTTTGAATGAGGACAGGGAAATTCGCTTCCTGACCTTTGTCCCGTATTTCCATAATGAAACATTCCCGTTTATCGGGGAGAGGTCGGACGAATGGTTTGGCTGCGGACGGATCTCGCGGCAGGATGCGGACAAATTTGCGAGGAATACCTTGCATATTTACGAGTATTTCGTTTCTCCGCAGTGGAAACGGGGGCTGTTCCTCGGCTTTGACCAGCGGAGCGAAGCGAAGATAGGCCGCCCCTATGACTGGATACGGACGGCCCGCAATCAGCAGGAGGTCTCCCAGCAGGAGTTTTACCGGCATTGCGAGATCATCCTGCAGCCCACCGACACGACGGAAAACTGGCCGAGAGTAGGCTTTGAGGCCATGGCGAGCGGCAGCGTGCTCATTGTGGACAACCGGGGCGGCTGGACGCGTCTGGTGGAGCACGGGAAGACGGGCTGGCTCTGCAATCACGAGCGGGACTTCATTTATTATGCCGGCAAGATGGCCTATGAGCCGCAGTTGCGCCTGGACATGGCCGAAGCGGCCCGCGAACGCGGCCTGCGTCTGGGCTCCCTGGCCGCTTCTATCGCCAGTTGGGAGGAAGTATTTGAGGAGATCTCGAAGCTTCCGGAATAAACCTCTCTTTTTTTATTTTTATGAATACGTCTATTGATACTCCCCGTGTAACCGGGCTGTGGGTGGGAGACTGCCTCCCGCCTCTTGCGGAACTGTGCCTGCGCTCTTATGTGGCTAATGGGGTCGGGTTCCAGCTTTTCACCTACCGCCATTACCCTAATGTCCCCGAAGGAGTACTCGTTCGCGACGCGGGCGAGATTCTCCCGGAGGAGTGCGTTTTTATCCACAAAAACGGCAGTCTGGCTCCTTTTGCCGACTGGTTTCGTTATACCTGGATGGCCCGGGAGGGAGGATTCTGGTCAGATCTCGATGTGATTTGCCTGACGCCGAATGTACCGAGGGAGCTGCCGTGGTTTGCCCGGGAGAATGAGGATGCCGTGGCCATAGGGGCCTTTGGCTTCCCCGCCGGGCATCCGCTGACGGCGCACCTGAGCCGGCTGGGAGAGGACCCGTCTTCACCCATGCCGTGGGACACCGACGAAGAGAGAGAAGCCCGGGAGAAATTCTTGCGGGAGACTCCCGAAGTCGGCGCCAGACGCCGGGAATGCGCCTGGGGGATCGCCGGGCCGGGCGCCTTTTCCCGCGCGCTGGCCTATTACGGGCTTGAGGGCGGGGCGGCCCCGCAGGAGAGCACGTACCCTCTGCCCTATACGGTATGGCGTCGGTACTATGACGGGAGCCTGGGCCTGGATTCCTTCGATACGAAAAAAACATGGGGTCTCCATGTATGGGGGGAAATGCTGAGATATGAACCGGATGCGCTCGAGAATATGCACCCGGAGAGCATTGTCGCCCGGCTTATGGAGCGGTATGGCCCATTCCCCCCCGCCGGTTGGAGGGATAACCGCCGCAAAGTGTCGATTATCGTCGGAATCTGCTCCTGTCTGCCGGCGAAAAAACGCCGTGAAGCGGTGAGAGAAACCTGGCTGAAGCACCCGCAGGAGGGAGTCGAGTGCCTGTTTTTTGTCGGCGACTCCGCGCCGCCTCCCGGCGAGGAATCGGATACGGTAGCTCTGCCGGCCGATGACAGTTACGACCGTTTGCCGGAGAAGGTACTCGCCTTTTTCCGGTATGCGCTGGCTAATTATGATTTTGACTGGCTGTTCAAGTGCGATGACGATACCTATCTGTCTCTGGAGCGTCTGCCGTCCCTGGCTCGTCCGGGGCTGGATATGGTCGGGGATATGTCTCTACAGAAGCGGGGAGCCCCCAGCGGCGGGGCCGGGTATCTGCTGTCGCGCGAAATGGTGCGGAAGATCGTGGCTCATCCCGGCATCCCGTTGTCCGGGCCGGAAGACGTCATCTTCGGGGAACTGGCGATTCGACTGGGCGGCGTGCCTTGGGCGACGGAAAGACTGGGGATGTATTGCGCGCCCTTTCCGAGGCAGGATAATGACATGGTTACCGCTCATTGGTGCTCTCCGGACAAGTTGCGCAGCATTGAGTGCTTTTATCGCCAGGCTCCTTTTGCCGAATACTCGGCCCGTCACGGGCACTGGGAGGACGATGTGTGCTTTTACCCCAACGGGCTGTTTTGCCGCAGGGTGGCGGGCTGCGCAGGCCGGTACTCCGGGGACGGGATCAATCAGCTGGTGCTGCACTGGTTTGACTGGGAGGCCGAGTTTTTGCAAAAAACCCCGGGAGGGTACAAGGGCGAGATGCTCTCGCTCGAAAGAAGCGGGGAACAGCCGGAACTCGCCTCCATGAAAATATCCGCCCCCCTTTTGCGGGAACTGCCGGAATCGGGATGCCTCCTTCAAATAGGCCCCAGTAAAATGGGCGTGCCCGGGTGGAACCTCCCGGGAGACCTCCCCTTTGGCGTGAAGCAGCTCTCCCGCTACTCCGGCGGATCGGTGGATGCCTGCTACATGGAAAATGCCGGGAACATCCCGGCCGCGGAATTGTATGCGACGCTCCGGGAGGCCCGGCGTATCCTGAAACCCGGCGGCATCTTCCGTTTCTGCTTCCCGGATTTGACGCGGCTGTGCCCGGATGTATCCGCTGCAGATACTCCGCAGCGGATACAGTCGTTTATGCAGACGCATGCACCGCGCGTATTGTGGACAACCTCGAATCTGCAAATGACGGCGGAATCGCTGGGATTCGAAGTTTCGGAACCGTTCCCCCTCGCAGGGGCGGAGCTCGGGCCTGTAGAATCTCTTCTGGACGAAGGCTTTGTCTGTCTGGATGCGAAAAAACCTTGCGAAAAACAATAAAAGAATGAGAAGCGTCTTGATTACCCTCCCCGGGGAAATAGTGGAGCAACCGGCCGTCTGGGAGCAGAGGGACTATCTCCCCGTCGCCTATCCCGTATCGGGAAAGCCGGGGTACCTTGAAGACTCGAGAGAGGAAGAATTCACTCCCTTTTTGGGATATCGCCCCGAAGCGTGCGACAGACCCCGCGACAGGCTGTTGCGGAGCGCGTTTATCTCCCTGTTGCGGGAAGAGCGGTTTGCCGGAGAAAAGTGGGTGATCTTTGGAGAGAGCGACGCGGTCCCCGCGGTCTGGGCCGGGGAATTGGAAAAAGCGCTGGAGTCGGCTCTGGCGGAACATCCGGAGGCGGACGTCTTTCGTCTCTTTCGCGCCGAGAACCGGGAAACCGGAATGGAAACTCCGGAATCCCCCGGTACGCCCGGATTTGCGCCTCTGAAAACGGGAACATGCACAAGGGGGAACCCCTCTGTGTGGGGCATGTACGCGCTGGCGGTACCCCCCGGCAGGCGGGAAAAAGTCGCCCGGCTCCTGTCCGCATGCCGCCTCCCCGTAGATACGGCTCTGGAGGCCCTCCAATCCTGCCGGGAACTACGGGTGATGGCGGCGACGGAAAATCTCTTTTTCCGGACGGACAGAACCCGCCCGGCAGACGAGCTGCGCCTGTACAGCCACAGGCGCAGAAAAATGGCGGTCTGCCTGTCGTCCTATAAACGATTCGAGGACTTGCAGAGACAAATCTATGCCATGATGCAGCAGACATACCGGGAGTTTCACCTGTTTGTCGCCGTAAAAGGAATGAGCGAATACCTGTTCCGCAAATCTCTTTTGCCCCGGTTCAGTCATTTTATCGAAGAAGGGCGGCTGACATTGCGTCTCTACCCGAATAAAAATCAGCTCTCCAACTTTGTCGATACCGTACGGGACAGGGATACCTCCTCGTATGACCTGTTTCTCAAAATAGACGACGACGATTTTTACGACCCGCGCTATTTGGAAACCATTAACGAATTCCATGCGCTCATTCCGGAACATCACAGCAGTTTTTTCTGCGGGGAGGGATTCGTGAAACACTCATACGAGGGATACCCCTGCCTGGACCGGGAATTTTACAGCATCTTCGGCTTTGCCCTGAACCTGTCCGCAAAAGTCATGGAGCGGCTGAGGACATACGAGGCGAACCCCGCGCTGCTGGTAAACGCGTCTGCGGCCTGGCTGAACGGGCGGGGGCATGACGGCTTCGGAGTTATGGAAGACAA
>CAZNVW010000006.1:0-30721 GCA_964576595.1 uncultured Verrucomicrobiales bacterium | reverse complement strand
CGCAGCGTCGTCAAGGACACCATCTTCCCCCAGCGCTTCATGCACTGCTCCGAATTGAAACGCATGGGCGCCAGCATTAAAGTGGACAACGGCACCGCCGTCATCAAAGGCGTAGAAAAACTGAGCGGAGCGCCCGTCATGGCCTCAGACCTGCGGGCATCGGCCGCGCTCGTCCTCGCGGCTCTCGCCGCAGACGGAGATACCGAAATCTCACGCCTCTACCACATTGACCGCGGGTACGAACAAATTGATGAAAAACTGGCCTCCATCGGAGCCGCCGTAGAGAGAAAAACAGACAAGGAGGCCCCCCCAACAGAAGGCTCAGGCGGAGAGAAAAAATAATTTCCTCTCCTCCCTTCGTTTTTTCTTGTCAAAAACCCTCTTTTTCCGTACCCTTTCGGCACGCGCTTCCTTTTGGTGGCGCACAAAAAATGGTGATTGTAGCTCAGTTGGTAGAGCCCTGGTTTGTGGTTCCAGTTGTCGCGGGTTCGAGCCCCGTCGATCACCCCATCCTTTTTTAAAAAGCCCTCCCGCAAAGAGGGCTTTTTCTTGTGGCTCAGTTCGGGGCTCATCCACCGATTTTGACGATGAGCCAGCTTTTCTGGGCGTTCGGCTGGAGGACGGGGTCGGTTTGATGCAGGGGCAGGCGCGGGATGATTATGCCGGGCCGCAGGCACTCGACATCCTCGCGCCCCACGAAGAGAGAGAAGACTGGACGTTGCTGACAGCCAATCAGTTGAATGCCTGCTCATGCGCCTTGTCCTATGTCGATGCCAAGGGCTTCCGTTTTCTGATTCCCGCCTTTGTCATTTGCGATCTCAAGAGACAGTTGGGAGGATGTTCCAGTCCCTATTTCCACCTGACTTATAATCCCCGTACTTCTCCCCTTTCCTCATGGAATGCGCAAAAGCAGAAACAGTTTATAGCCGGCAGGTGCGCGCTTCTTTCGGAGGAGCAAAAGGCAGCTCTTCAGGAATACCTTCGTTATTATCGGGCCGAAAATGAGGACAATGACGCTTCTCTTTGGGACACTCCGTAGGAGCTTGTCCGCCTCCGCCCCGGTGCGTCCTCCGGCGAGGAGCATTTCCTCCGCTCTCTGAGCGGCGAAAGCAGCGGCGAGCAAGGGAATCATTCTGGAAAATGATCCCTTCTCTTTCCAGCAGGCGGATACGGTGAATCCCCTTGACGAGCACTTGTTTTTACCGGATACAGGAGGCGATGCTTTATTTATCTTCGTTTTCGTTCCCGACACAGGAGGAGGAAGAGGCATTTTTAAATGACCCCAGCACCTGGTTGACGTGCTTCAATACGTTTTATCCGTTTCAGGTGCTGAGTCAGAAAGGGGTCGAAAAGATTGAGTTCGAGCCGTTCACGGTTCTTTATGGGGGGAATGGGTGCGGCAAGACGACGATACTGAATATGATTGCCGAGAAGCTCCGGCTCAAACGGGAGGCGCCTTTTAACAGGACGAATTTTCTGGGGGATTATCTGGAGTATTGCAGGTATGAGTTGAAGGCCTCGCCCTCTCCCGACAGCCGGATTATCACGAGCGACGATGTGTTTGATCATGTCTTGAATGTCCGCAGGATCAATGAGGAGATTGATTTTACCCGCGAAGAGGTTTTCAAGCGTTATTCGGAAAATCGATATGGGGAGGGGTTCCGCCTTCGTTCTCTGAATGATTATGAGAAGCTGAAAGAGGTCAATCTAAGCAGGAGGGTGAGCAAGTCGGAATATGCCCGCCGCAGATCGGACGCCAATATTCGCGAGTTGTCGAATGGGGAGAGCGCTCTCCAGTATTTCTCCCAAAAGATTACGCAGGATTCCCTGTATTTGCTGGACGAGCCGGAAAATAGTCTGTCGGCGGAGAATCAGCAGAGGCTTGCGCAATTTTTGGAGGATTCCTATCGGTTTTACAGGTGTCAGTTTCTTATTTCCACGCATTCTCCCTTTCTTTTGGCAGTGAAGGGAGCCAGGGTGTATGATATGGACGAGCCGCCCTTCCGGGCCAGGAAATGGACCGAGTTGAAAAATGTGCGCGCTTTTTATGATTTTTTCGCCAGGCATTCGGAGGAGTTCTAAGCAGTTCCGCAAGCACTTTTCACAAGGAAGGGAAAGCTGCATGTCTTTTTTCTTCCGCAGGTCAGGAATAGGCTTTACTTTTCCCCGTCAATCATGTAAATGGGTTCCGCTCTTGAGCAAAAAAGGAGAGATGGCTGAGCTGGTCTAAGGCACTCGACTCGAAATCGAACGTGGGACTTAATCTCACCGTGGGTTCGAATCCCACTCTCTCCGCCATTTTTTAGTACCACGGCATACGTTCCTCCCGTTTTTCCGGTGCCGTTTTTTCCCGTGGATTTTCTTTTTATGATGGGATAGTATGAGGCACAGGAGATGATACGATGACGATTTACGGCTGGCTGGTGATGTTTGGTTCTGTCGGAGCGGTGGTGACTTTGATGAGCTGGTGTTTTTACAAGGCGCTGACGGTTCCGCAGGAGACGGAGAAGCTGCATGGTTACGACGCGGCGGAGTCGCCGATGGGTGATGAGTGATTTGACCTTTTTTGCCCGTGGCCCGTCATTATAGTTTGTCTCCCCTGCCCGGTTCTCCGGGAGGGATTGATTTTCGCAAGGAGCTGAATGATCAGCAGTACGAGGCGGTGACGTCTCCAGACGGCCCTGCCCTGGTGATAGCGGGAGCCGGGTCAGGCAAGACGCGCACGCTGATTTACCGGGTGGCGTGGCTGGTCGAGCAGGGGGTGCCCCCCGGCGCGATTTTGCTGCTGACGTTTACGAATAAGGCGGCGGGAGAGATGCTCCAGCGAGCGGCCGAGCTGGTCAAGGGCGGGGTGGCCGGGTTGTGGGGCGGTACGTTTCACTCGTTTGCCAACAGGCTGCTCCGGCGTCACGCCGACAAGGCCGGGTACGGGCCGTCTTTTACGATTCTGGATTCCGAGGATCAAAGGTCGCTGATGGCAAAGGTGATCAAGGAGCTGCCCGGGATAGAGCGCAAGGAGAAGGGCAAGAGTCGTTTCCCCAAGGCCGAGGTGCTTCTTTCCCTGCTGAGTTTGTCGGTGAATACGGGCCGGCGGGTGGAGGAGGTGATTGACCGCGATTATTCTTATTTGTTTTCTTTTTCGGACAAGATTGCAGAGGCTCTTGAGGGGTATCGGCGCGCCAAGAAGGAGTCCGACGCGATGGATTTTGACGATTTGCTGGTCAATGTGGTGCGCCTGCTCCGGGAGCACCCGGAGGTGCGGGAGTATTACGCGCGCAAGTTCCGTTATGTGCTGGTGGACGAGTATCAGGATACGAATCATATTCAGGACGCCCTGGTGGATTTGCTGGTCAGCGAGCACCGCAATTTGATGGTGGTCGGCGACGACGCCCAGAGTATTTATTCGTGGCGCGGCGCGGATATGAAGCATATTCTGGATTTTCCGAAGAAGTATCCCGACGCCCGCGTGTTGAAGATAGAGACGAATTACCGCAGTGTGCCGGAGATACTCGAGTTGTCGAATGCCGCGCTGAAGGAGAATCGGTTCCAGTTTGACAAGAGTTTGTCCGCCGCGCGCGAGTCGTCCGATGTTCGCCCCGCTCTTGTGCCGACCCGTACGTCTTCGCGGCAGGCGCAGTTTGTCGCGCAACGGATACGGGAGTCTCTCGACGCGGGGCTGCCGGCCTCCGAGATAGCGGTTCTTTACCGGGCTCATTATCAGAGTCTGGAGATACAGCTAGAGCTGACGCGTCAGGGGGTGCCTTTCCGCATTACGAGCGGGGTTCGTTTTTTTGAGCAGGCGCATGTGAAGGATGTGGTCTCGTTTTTGCGTTTTATGCTGAATCCCCGCGACGAGACGGCTTTTGCCCGTATTGTGGACAAGCTGCCCGGCGTCGGCCCCGCTACGCGGGACAAGTTGTGGCGCAGGTGGGCGCAATCGGGGGAGTATGTGCTGCCGGATCGTTTTTCCGAGTCGTGGAAAGGGTTCCCCGTGCCCGCAAAGGCGAAGGAGTCATGGGAGCAGCTGCTGCTGACGATGGATGAGCTGCTGCCCGGGCCGGAGGGGCGCCCCTCTCCCGGCGATATGATTCAGTCCGTGTATCTGGGGGTGTACGAGGATTATATGAAGGCTTCTTTCGACAATTTTGAGCAGAGGAAGCTGGATATAGAGGAGTTGCGCGCCTACAGCGGGCAGTTTGAGGATGCGGATGCTTTTTTGTCCCAGCTGGCTCTTTTGACGAATACGGATAATGACAAGTCGGAGGATGAGCTGCCCCGCGTGGTGCTCTCGACGGTTCACCAGGCCAAGGGGCTGGAGTGGCACACGGTTTTTGTGGTCTGGCTGGCCGACGGGATGTTCCCCCACCAGCGGAGTCTGGTTGACGAGGACAGGCAGGCGATCGAGGAGGAGCGCCGCCTGTTTTATGTGGCCGTCACCCGGGCCCGGGATGAGTTGTATCTGGTGTATCCGATGTGCAGTTCCCAGGGGTACGGTGACAATATGTTTCTGATGCCGTCCCGGTTTCTGGAGGAGTTTCCTTCTTCTCTGGTGGAGGAGTGGGTGGTGAATTGAAAGGGTGCGTTCCCGGACTCTCCCGGCGTTAAGAAAGTGTAAATAAACGCTCATTCGCGAATTCGGTTATTGCACCGCGGCCATTTTTCCTTATGTATGTGGCCCATGCAGGAAACTCAGATGGAAACGACTGAACGGGAATACGGCCTCCAGCCTCTGGATGAAATGATGGTCGCGAGGGGTCTGGACAATCATGATCTGGTGGATGCCTCTCTGGAGCAGCTGACGCACAAGCAGGTGCAGCGCGCCCGCAAGGGCCGCCAGCTGACGCTGAAGATGATGCAGAAGGTCGCCCGCGCCTATAATGTGGCTTTGTTCAATACGTTGTCCGCCCAGGACAAGGAGATGTTCCAGGAGTATCTGCACAAGCATTTGTTCAGTTATGCCAAGGGGTACAATGCCGAGGCCGCCGATATTAATGCGGAGCTTTGGGCCGATTAAGGGGTTGATTTTTTCAAGCGCCGCTCCGTCTCGCGAGGGAGCGGCGTTTCTTTTGCCGGGGCGTCTTTTTCCGGTTTCTTCCTTTATTCTTATTCGTTTGAAAAAGACAGACTTACCCGTTTGTTTTACTTGCGTTAACTAAAAAAGCTGTTATCTTTTTCTCATTCTTTATCAGAAGAAACTGTCAGTGGTTCTTTCTTCAGGCAGGTTTTTTTCAGCGGCAGGCGGACGTTCGTCCTTTTCTCCGTTTTTCTTTTGATCGCCTGTCCCGGGACTTCCCTCGTCGTCGCCCGCGCCAGGTTTGATGCCGACGGCGGGAACCAAGAAGATATATGAGTCAATACAAAATCGAATGTGAGGTAGGCCAGAGCCCGATCACTATTGAAACGGGTAAAATCGCGCGCCTCGCTGACGGTGCCGTAACCGTTCGTTGCGGAGATACCATGGTTGTGGTTACAGCCGTGTCCGCTACAAAAATCAAGGATGGCCAGGACTTTTTCCCCCTCTCGGTGGAATACAAGGAAAAGGCCGCTGCCGCCGGTATGTTCCCGGGCGGCTATTTCAAACGCGAAGGCAGACCGACTGAAAAGGAGATTCTGACCTGCCGCATGACGGACCGCCCCCTGCGTCCGCTCTTCCCCAAAGGTTATCTGTACGATACCCAGATTATCGCCCTTCTCCTGTCCGCCGACGGAGAAAATGACGCCGATATTCTCAGCATCAACGGCGCTTCCGCCGCTCTTTGCGTTTCCGACATTCCCTTCGCCGGTCCGATCGGCGCGGTACGCGTCGGCAAGGTTGACGGAGAGTTTGTCATCAACCCGACCAACGCCCAGCGCGAGACCAGCGAGCTTGATCTCGTGTACGTCGGCTCCAAGACCGAGGTGATCATGATCGAAGGCGCCGCCAACGAGCTGCCGGAAGAGGAGTTTGTCAAGGCTCTCCACTTTGCCCAGGAGAATGTGCAGAAGCTTGTCGAAGCCCAGGAAGAGCTGGCTCGCGAGTGCGGCAAGCCGAAGCGCAGCTACGAGCTGTGCCTGGCCAAGCCCGAGCTGCTCGAGATCGGCTACGAGATCGCCGGCGACCGCATCGAAGACGCCATTTACGCTTCTTCCAAGGTGGAACGCCAGAAGAAGGTAGGCGCCCTCCGCAATGAGGTGGAAGCCGCCATCAAGGAACGCAAGCCCGAGGCTACTTCTTTTGAAATTGAGCAGGCGTTCGAATACATCCAGAAGAAGGCTTTCCGCATCTCCATCATGGAGAAGGGCAAGCGCGCCGACGGCCGCCAGCTCAAGCAGCTCCGCCCGCTGACGGCGGAAGCCGGAGTCCTGCCCTCCGTTGTGCACGGTTCCGCCCTGTTCGCCCGCGGCGAAACGATGGCACTGGCACTGACGACGCTCGCCCCGCTGGAAGACCGCCAGTACTTCGACTCCTACACAGGGGGAGAAGACAGCAAGCGTTTCATCCTTCACTACAATTTCCCTCCCTTCTCCGTCGGTGAAACGGGCCGTTTCGGCGGTCAGAACCGTCGCGAAATCGGTCACGGCGCTCTTGCCGAGCGTTCTATCGCTCCGGTGATTCCCTCCGAAGAAGATTTCCCCTACGCCATGCGCGTCAGCTCGGAGATCATGGAGTCCAACGGTTCCACTTCCATGGCGACGGTTTGCTCGGGCACGATGTCCCTGCTCCACGCCGGTGTGCCGCTCATTCGCCCCGTCGCCGGTATCTCCGTCGGTCTCGTCACCGAGTTTGACAATGATACGATGGTTCGCTACGAGACGCTTCTGGACATTATCGGTTCTGAAGACTTTTACGGCGACATGGACTTCAAGCTTTGCGGCACCAGCGAAGGTGTGACCGGCTACCAGCTTGACCTCAAGCTTCCCGGCATCCCCCTCAGTATTCTGGAAGAAGCGATCTACATCGCCAAGAATGGCCGTACGGACATTCTCAAGACGATGGAAGAAGCCATCAGCGGCCCCGGCCAGATGAGCCCGAACGCTCCCCGCATCGAGTCCCTCACTATTCCCGCCGACCGCATCGGCGAGCTGATCGGACCGGGCGGCAAGAATATCAAGGCTATCCAGGCGGAATCCGGAGCCAACATCAATATTGAGGATGATGGTACCGTACACGTCTATGCCGCCAAGCAGGAAGGTCTGGACCGCGCCGTCCAGCTCATCACCCGCATGTTTGAAGAGATTGAAGTAGGCAAGCTCTACACCGGCAAGATTGTCTCCACGACCGCCTTTGGCGCGTTCATGGAAGTTCTGCCCGGCAAGGACGGCCTGATTCACATTTCCGAGCTGGCCGAAGGCCGTACCGAGAAGACCGAAGACATCGTCAAGGTCGGCGATATTGTCGAGGCCAAGTGCATCGGCGTTGATGAGAAGGGACGCGTCAAGATGTCCATCCGCTCCGCTCTGCGCGATGCCAAGGCCAAAAAGGCCGAACAGGAATAAGTTCCTCCGGCAGGTTTGACCACCTGATTTCACATCCCCTGCAGGTTCCGCCTGCAGGGGATTTTTTGATTCAACGCCAAGCGGCCGTTCTATCGGGATCGCACCAGGCGGCAAATAGTATAAGAGGGGCACACCCCCTGCGCGGCCCTGCCCCAATCCCCGCCCTGCAAATGTTCAGCTGGTTGTAATGGGCGTATAAACGGAACAAAGCGGCTTTTATTCTTTATTGCGAGAAGGTCGTTTTCACACCCTTCCCGGCAGGCAGGGGCAACTAGCGGCTCTTGCACAGATGCCGGCATAAAAGGAAGAGAGAAAAGGCAATCAAAATGCCGATATTCACTCCCCATGGAGCTATCATTAAAAGATAAAAGTCACTCAATCCATCCCGTCGCCCTATCAGGAAGTATAAGAGGAAGACCGAATAGGACAACGCATAAATGGTCATTACTGCCGCAAGATTCAATGTGCCGGAATCAGGGCGGTTTCTTTTCAAGGCGGATTTTACGATCAAAAAGACGGTGAGGGGCACCGCCGCGTAGGATACGCAGGAGTATGCTATACAGGTACCTATATAGAGGAGTGATTCCAGGGGACTCGAGGCGGCATTTTCAGCCACCAGATTGAAGATGATGAAGAGGTTAATGAAAAACGCCCCCAGGCAGACATTTTTGATGATGAGCAGCCTGTTTTTATGTTGTTCTTCAGTCATAAGGCAGGAGAGGGATAAAATGTCCGGTTTCAAGGATCATTTGTTCCCCCCCCTGCCCTGCCGGGTCACGACAGGCTGAGAGGGGCGGTTTTTGCTATTTTTTCAATCCCTTATAGGCGTTATAGCATCCAGACGGGAGGTCTCTGCCGGAGGCGGGGTGTACGATTTCCCCCGTCGAGGCGTCGATCAGGAAGGCGCTGGGAATGCCCGAAGGGGCGTATTTCGCCGCTACAGGTACTCTTTTTCGTTTGTCGGACGGCAGGATGGGGAAGGTCATTTTTTCTTTGTCGGCCCAATCTTTCATGTCTTTTGAGTCCTGGTCCGAGCTGCACAGGATCAGATCAATGTCGGGGTCGGAGGCAATGGATTCTTTGTAGAGTTTGACTACATGAGGCATTTCCTGCCGGCAGGGCGGGCACCAGCTTGCGGAGTAGAGCAGGATGTAGTATTTCGCCGTCTTTTTGGCCGGGTTCTTGCCCCAAAGCTGGGAGGTGTTTCCACCCAAACCGGGTTTTTCATTCATGGAGTAGGTCAGTTCTCCCAATTGTTTTGCCACCATGTTGTCGGTTTCGCTTTTTTTGGCGGGTGCGGGCGTTCCCGCGTTCTGGATGAGGTCCTTGTTTTCTTCGAGCCAGTTTTTGTCGTCTTCGCTGAAGATATCAACGGCAAAGGCTTTGGGGGCCTGTCCCGTCCGGGCTATGGTGACTTGTTTGCCGTCATATTTGACGACTTTTCCTTCAAAGGTACGTCCTCCGTCCGAGGAGGTCCAGGTGCGGGCAAGGTTTGACTCTTCGGCGGCTGAGAGGGAGCAGAGCAGGGATGAGAGGCAGAAAAGGGTCAGGGTTTTAAAATTCATTGCGTCAAGATACTCTACTGTTTCCGGCGCATCGAGTTAAAAATACGGGTGGACGGGGCTTATGAATGAAGTTTTCGGGACGTAGGGTGTGCCCCGGGAAGGGATGCTCAGGAGAGGAGATGGGCTTCCCGGCGTTTCAAATTTTTCAGGAAGATGTACAAGAATGCCGCGCTCAGCAGGAAGGAGAGGGCGTCCGACAGCGGCATGCTTGCCCAGATGCCCTTGAGACCCCAGAAATGGTGCAGGATGAGCAGACAGGGTACCAGCAGGACAAGTTGGCGCGTCGTCGATAGCAGCAGGGCTATTTTGGCTTTGCCGATGGCCTGGAAAAAGTTCTGGATGATAATCTGGCAGGCGATCAGGGGAAAGGCGGCTACGATGAATCTCAGGCCCGTGACGGAAAAGGCGATGAGTTCCGGGTCGTTGGTAAAGGCCCGGGTGATGGTTTCCGGGAAGAGTTCGCAGATCAGGCAGCCCGCGGCCATAAAGGAGGTTCCCGCGACGAGGCCGTATTTCAGGGTCAGGTTGACTCGCGAGTATTGTTTCGCGCCGTAGTTGAAGCCGATGATGGGCTGCATCCCCTGGGTGAGACCATTCATCACCATGATGAAGAGGACGAGTACCCGGTTGATGATGCCGAAGGCGCCGATCGCCGGGTCGCCGCCGTATTGGCGCAGGCCGCTGTTCAGGATGACGACGACGGTGCAGCCGCAGACGTTCATGAAAAAGGGGGAGACGCCGATCGCCAGTATGGCCCCGATGATGTTGCGGCGGAGACGGAAGATGCCCCGCCGGAAGTGGATGGAGTTGCTCTTGTTGCGGAAATGGTTCAGTACCCAGAACATGCCGCACAGCTGCGCGATGATGGTCGCCAGCGCCGCTCCCCGGACGCCCCACTCAAGTGAGAAGATAAACAGGGGGGCCAGAGCCAGATTCACCGCCACGGTGACGATAGAGGAGATCATGGCTTTTTTGGGGTACCCGGTTGACCTCATGATATGGTTGAGGTTGAACATGGTATAGGTGACGGGTAGTCCCAGCAGGATGATCTGCATGAAGTCCCGGGCATAGGGCAGCGTGTTTTCACTCGCGCCGAAGGCAATCAGTATTTCATCCAGAAACAGGAAGGAGAGCCACCCGAAGCCAGCCGCGGCAATCAGGTTCAGCAAGACGACGTTGCCGAGGACGAATTCGGCTTCATTCCGTTTTCCTTCTCCCATTTTGAGGGAGCTGACGGCGGAGCCGCCTATGCCGATCAGCAGGCTGAAGGCGAAGACGAGGTTCATCATCGGGAAGGCCGCCGCCAGACCGGAAATCGCCAGGGCCCCTACTCCATGGCCGATGAAGATGCTGTCGATGATGTTGTACAGGGAGAAGACGAGCATTCCCGCAATGGCCGGGAAGGAGTAGCGGGCGAGCAGCCGGCCTACGGATTCATGTCCCAATGCAAATGCCCTGTCATCCGTCGCCATGTGGTCGTCTAAATCATGGGAGCGTTTTCTTCAAGGAAATTTTCGCCTCGGAGTGCGAAATAAGAGGAGGCGCGGGAAGGGTTTCCCGCGCCTCTGTTAAAAGGGTGTTTCCTTTTTCAGGTGTTACATGTTCACCGTCTTGAGGATGCGCTCGGCGATCAGGTAGGGGTCCGCGTTGGAGGCGGGGCGGCGGTCTTCGAGGTAGCCTTTCCAGCCGTTGTCCGGCATTCCCGCCGGGATGCGGATGGAGGAGCCGCGGTCGGAGAGGCCGTAGGAGAATTTGTCGATGCTCTGCGTTTCATGCAGGCCGGTCAGGCGCATTTCGTTGTGCGCTCCGTACACGGCGATGTGTTCTTCATGCGTTTTGGCGAATTTCGCCATGAGTTCTTCGACGTATTCTTTGCCGCCTTCTTCGCGGAGGCGTGTGTTGGAGAAGTTGGTGTGCATTCCGGAGCCGTTCCAGGAGCCTGTGACGGGTTTCGGGTGCAGCTCGGCGACTACGCCGTAGGTTTCGCAAACACGATCGAGGAAGTAGCGGGCGATCACCAGCTGGTCGCAGGCGTTTTTGGCGCCTTTGCCGAGGAGCTGGAATTCCCATTGTCCCAGGAGGACTTCGGCATTGACGCCCGTGATTTCAAGCCCGGCTTCGAGGCAAACGTCGAGGTGTTCTTCGGCGATGTCGCGACCGGCGACGTTGAGGGCGCCGATGCCGCAATAGTACAAGCCCTGGGGAGCGGGGTAGCCGTCTTTCGGGAAGCCGAGAGGCTTGCCGTCCTGCATCAGGACGTATTCCTGCTCAAAGCCGAACCACATGTCCGCCTGATCTTCCCAGCCGCCGCGCGTGTTGGTCGGGTGGGGAGTGCCGTCAGGCAGGAGGACTTCGCAAAGGACGATGTAGCCGTTTGTTCTCATCGGGTCCGGCACGATGCAAACCGGTTTCAGGATGCAATCGGAGGTTCTGCCTTCCGCCTGATGTGTGGAGGAGCCGTCAAAGGCCCAGTTGGAAAGGGATTCCAGTGAAGGAGTGACCGTTGCGTCTTCTACGTCTATTACTTTCGTTTTGCTGCGAAGGTTGGCTGTCGGGGTGTAACCGTCAAGCCAGACGTACTCAAGTTTAACTTTTTGCATGGGGGTGATGTTTTTCTCGTGAGAGAGGGTGCCGGAGAGCTTCTGCCGGGAAGAAGGAAGTCCGTCTGTTTTCCCCATTCAGGCGGCGGCCCCAAGGGAAAAATGACTGACTGATTCAGGTCTTTCCTTGGGGCTATAACTTACCGCAGGGAGAGGAAAAGGCAAGTAAAACAATCGGGAATGTTTTACTTGCCAAAAGGCGCGAGCCGGGAGGCGGCTCCCGGCTCGGAAGGGGGTCAGGCGTGATCGAGGTGAAATGCTTTATGGACGACTCGGGCGGCTTCTTCGATGTTGACTTCATCTACTGTGACCGCGATTTTGATTTCCGAGGTGGAGATCATGCCAACGGGGATGTTGGCCTCGGCCAGCGCACGGAACATGGTGCCGGCGACTCCGCTGTGGGAGCGCATGCCGATGCCGACGGCGGAGAGTTTGGCAAGGCCGGCTTCCGTCTCGATTTTGGCGTCGGGCCACTGGGCGATGACGGGTTTGAGGGCGGCCTGGGCGTGTCCGAGGTCGTTGGTGTGCATGGTGAAGGAGACGCGCACAAATCCGTCATGAGCCATGTTGGCGACGATCATGTCGATGTTGATTTCCGCGTCGGCCAGGGCGCAAATGGCCTGGGCCGTGTTGCCGGGCTGGTCCGGGATGCCGGTGATGGTCACACGGGCCTGGGAGCGCTCCAGGGAGATGCCGCGAACGGCGATGGATTCCATGGAAGAGGTTTCTTCCTGTACGATGGTGCCGGGATGATCATTCATAGAATTGAGGACTTCAAAGGTGACGCCGAATTTTTTCGCGAATTCGACAGAGCGGGCTTGCATGACTTTTGAGCCGGAAGAAGCCATTTCCAGCATTTCGTCGTAGGAGATGACGGGGATTTTGGTGGCGTCTTTGACGACGCGGGGGTCACAGGTATAGACGCCGTCCACATCGGTATAGATCTGGCAGAGGTCCGCTTTCAGCGCGGCCGCGATGGCGATGGCGGAGAGGTCGGAGCCGCCCCGTCCGAGGGTGTGGATGTGGCCTTCTTCGGAGCAGCCCTGGAATCCGGCGACGATCAGGATGTTTCCCTCGTCCAGGTGTTTGTGCATCATGGCGGGGTCGATGTCGCGCACGCGTCCCCGGGTATGGGAGCCGTAGGTGGTGATGCCCGCCTGTATTCCCGTAAAGGACATGGCTTTGACTCCCATGTGGTTCAGCGTCATGCTGAGGAGCGCGATGGACTGCTGTTCTCCAGTGGCCAGGAGTACGTCCAGTTCGCGTTCGGAGGGGTCTTCGCACACTTCTTTCGCCAGGCCAATCAATTTATCGGTGATGCCGCTCATGGCGGAGACGACAGCAACGACCTGGTTGCCTTTCCGGGAGGTTTCGATCAGTCGGCGGGCGACGTTTCGAATGCGGTCAATGGTACCGACGGAGGAACCGCCGTATTTCTGAACGATTAGGGCCATTTTGTTATTTGGTGGAGTAGGAGAAAGGTTATTCGGAGATGAATTTTTCAATGCGGAAGACGGCGGGGTTGGGCGCGATGCCTTCCAGTTCGCCGATTGCCTCCAGCGCGCGGGTCAGGTCGCCGAAGGGGCAGCGATGCAGGATAAAGACGAGGTCCTGGTCGGTCGAGTTTTCCCGGGACATCGAGTTGGTTTTGGAGATGCCGATGTTGTGCCGGGCGAGTACTCCCGCAATGGCCGCTATTACACCGGTGGTGTCGGAGACGCGGAAGCGGACGTAGTAGGGAGTCACGGTTTCTTCGACAGGCATCAGGGCCGTTTCCAGGCAATAGGGCCGGAAGCCATTGAGGCGGTCGGGGCTCTGGAGGTCGCGGCAGGCGACGGCTATGTCGGAGATGACGGAGCTGGCTGTCGGATACCGGCCCGCTCCCCTGCCGTAAAAGAGGGTCTCGCCGACGATGTCTCCCTCGACGGCAATGGCGTTGAAGACGCCGTTGACGGAGCTCAGGATGTGCTTCCGCGAGATGAAGGAGGGCTGCACCCGCATTTCGATGGTTTCATTTTCATGCTGGCGGATGACGGCCAGCAGTTTGACGGCGTATCCGAGGGTTTCGGCAAATTTGATGTCAACGTTGCGAACGCCTTCGATACCCGCGACGTAAATTTTATCTGGAGGGATGGGGGTGCCGTAGGCGAGCAGGGCAAGCAGGAGAGCCTTGTGGGCCGCGTCCCAGCCGTTGACGTCGAGAGAGGGGTCGGACTCGGCATATCCGAGATTCTGTGCCTCCTGCAGGGCGGTTTTGTAGTCCAGCCCGGCGCGGGTCATGCGCTCAAGGATGAAGTTGGAGGTGCCGTTAATGATGCCGGCAATGTTGTTGAAACGGTTGCACACGAGAGAGTCTCTCATGCTGTCGATGATCGGGATGCCTCCGGCGACGGCGGCCTCAAAGTAAACCGGGGCTCCGGTTTGCTGGGAAAGGCGGAAGATTTCCGGCCCGAATTCGGCCAGCAGGGCCTTGTTGCCGGTGACGACGGGTTTACCGGCCTTGAGTGCGGCGCAGACAAATTGATAGGCTTCACCCGTTCCGCCCATCAGTTCGATGACGAGGTCCAGGTCGGGGTCATTTACCAGTTCCCGCCAGTCTTCGGTCAGCAAGGCGGGGTCCACCGCCACTTTGCGGGGCCGGTTTTTGTCACGGACCGCGATACGGGCGATGCGAAAGGACATTCGCGTACGAGCCGACAGGAGTTCCCCGTTTTTAATCAGGGTTTCAAAGACGCCGGAACCCACGGTTCCCAGCCCGGCCAGACCTATCTGAAACGTACGATCCTTCATCCGCGCGGATGTTGCCCATGTTGGCGGCCGTATTCAAGGAAAAGTAGCTTCTGTGCCGAAAAAAGGGCGACTTTTTGCTTTTCCCTTACTTTTAGGCGGGTGCGATGCCACGGGTGCTTCGAAATAAAGGAGTCTCCCGGCTTCAAAAATACAAACTCATTCGTTCCGTACTTGCACAACGGAGCGACAACAGGTAGTTTTTGCCACACACTTTGTGGTTTCTCCGGGAAATCACGCAACTTCATTGATTTATGCTTTCATTCCTGCGCAAACACACCGGTCTTATCATGTTTGTTCTGGCCTTCGTTTTTGTGGGCCTGGCCTTCTTCGGGGACAATATGTCTTTTGGCGCGCCCGGTTCCGGCGCACGGGTCATGACGACAAAGAGCGGTTCCTATAATGAGAAGGAATATAACAAGCTCGGGATTGCGGCCTTCGAGTTGTCAACCCGGTTGCAATCGCTTTTCCCCATGCTTTCCATTTTGTCCACAGCTCCGGACATCAATACGAAGAATTCTCCCGTCGCCTATTTCGCCAACCGCATTATTCTCCGCGAGGAAGCGGAGAAGCTCGGTCTTGTTCCCTCCCGCGAGCAGATAGAGGCCAAGATACAGAGTATGCCCGAGTTTCAGACGTCGGAGGGTATTTTCGATCCCCAGAGTTACCGCCGTTTCGCCACGAAGGTGATTGGCCGCTATGGTCTGACGGAGTCCGATTTTTTCGATCTTGTTAAAGATAGTTTGAGTTTTGACCGCATTGTCGCTCTGCTGACATCGGGAGTGGCTCTTGACGAGCGTTTTGTGGGAGAGGAGTTCAATTCTCTCGCCCAGGTTCAGGATCTGAAGACGGCCACGCTGACTCTGGAGCATTTCAAAAACGCCGATTCGACAGTGGACGAGGAGACGCTCAAGACCTACTGGGAGCCCCGCAAGAATCAGTATATGAGCGACGAGACGCGCTCTGTGGTCGTGTACACGATGGAGCCCACGGCAAAGGCGGAAAAGCCTGCGGGAGGTTCCGCCATTCCGCTCGTTTCCCAGCAAATCGGAGAGGTAGCCGAAGGCGTCTGGGAGAAGGTCGTCAACAAGCAAAAGGGAGCGGATCTTGACAAGGTCATCAAGGAGATGTCCGCTCAGAAGAAGGATCTGTTCACGTTGAAGGAGGATCACTTCAAGGATATTTCTCAAAAGGCTCTGCCCGACTTGCTGAAGAAGGGCTTCAATCCCGCCGCCGGTCAGCAGGGTACTCTGGGTGACGCCGTCTTCCATATCACGCCCAGCGGCGAGCTGGCAGATCATATCAGCAATGTTCTTATCATGGACGACGGCAGCGTTGTTCTTTTCCAGCTCGAAGATAAGGTCAATTTGTCCCAGCCTCTCGAGTTCGCCCAGGCCAGGGAACGCGCCCTCGCCGATTATCGCCGCGAAAATGATACGAAGAATCTCGATCTCGCCGCAGAAACGCTCCGCAAGGATTTGTCGGAGGGACTGAAAGAGGGCAAGGATTTCAAGGCTCTCGCCGAGAAGGGCAAGGCCGTTGTCAAGGAGATGGGAGAGGTCAAGTTCTCCCCCCAGGAGGAGCTTTTCTTTGCCGCCCGCCTGGTCAATCCCGGAGAGGTGACCAAGGTCGTCAAGCAGGGTGATGACATGGTGGTCGCCGAGCTGGTTTCCCGCTCTATTGAAGAGTCTCCCGCCACCGCTTCACAGCGGGCCATGTTCAAGGGGCAAAAGAACTCCGAAGCGGCTTCCCTGCTCTTCCAGGACTGGTTCAACACCCAGTTCAGAAACCGGGATATCAAGTTCACGGAGGCGATGCTCAAGGCCAATCAGCGCAATCGCTGACGCTGACGGGATCTCTTCTCTCCGTTATTTTTCTTTCAGCCCCGGCCGTCAAACGCCGGGGCTTTTTGTTTATCAGGGCCCGGACCCTATTGACCAAATACCTCACTCCCGGCCATATTAAAATATACCGCCTTTTCTGATTCAGTCGTCCCATAAACGATCACCCCCAAAAGAATCGTCGCCTTGTCCTCTGACACGAAGTTCTCTCTCAATGCCGAGCAAACGATATGGGCAACAACATCCCCCTTGGCGGCGGAAAGAGGCGGCTCCTGATATGTAATAGTCAGGTGGGTATTACAATCCCCCCGCTTCAGCAGAGTTCCCATCGCTCCGTCCATACCGATACACCTGCGCCTGAAATCTATAGGGCCTCTTCTCGCCGCCTCTCCGGGAGCTACTCCCGAGCCAAATTCGGCGCAAGGCCAAAAGGTGATTTTTTCCGGGAGTCTGTCACCAGTGTAGCGGATGGGAAGGCATTCGTGAGGCTGTAATTCGATGTCTTTTCTTTCTCCTCTTATGGAGAGGGAGAATAGCATTTTCCGGCTTGAGTCATTGATCAGGTCATAAGTCGGGAGGGTTCTCCACCAGATCAGGAATGTCCCGCCCAAAACGAGCGCGGCCGACGTCCCCAGGATCCAGCCTCTGAAACGGGTCGGAATTGTTTTTTTCATGGTAATAGGTGTTCTGTTTTATTCCCGGCTGAGGCCCGTACAGGTTCAGGGAATGCGAGTTTCTGCGGCAGGGCGCTACCATTCGGGCAGCGGCGGCTCGTGGGAAAGGCCGCAAATTCTGTCCACACAGCGCTCCCAGGCTTCCATGCCTCTCATGATTTCCACTTCAATGCGGAGGAAGTAAACGGGTACGTCCAGTTCCGCCGGACGAGGGAACCGGACGGCGTCTTTTTCTGTTGTGACGATGATGTCCATGGCGCGGTCGGCGCACCGGGTCATAAAGGCGTTGATTTCCTGTTCATTGAACCAGTGGTGGTCCGCACACTGGCGGCTGATTTCGACGCGGGCCCCCAGAGCGACCACGGAGTCCTCAAAGCTTTTCGGGTTGGCAATGCCGCTGATGCAGGCGGCCCATTTGTCCTGAAGGAAGGAGAGCGGTTCCTGTTCTCCGGTAAAGACGTTTTCCAGGTATTTGGGGCCGTGGCGGCACTCGATGATTTCTGCCGTTTTGTTGTATTTTCTGATTTTTGCGATCAGCGCCTCGTTGTTGAGGTCAGCGCATTTTGTCAGGAAGATGTAGGAGGCCCGGCGCAGGCTTCTGGGAGGTTCTCGGAGGGTGCCTCTCGGGATGAGCGCATTTACGCCGAATGGCGCGCCCGCATCTACCAGCACGATATCGAGTTCGTGGCCGAGTTTCAGATACTGCATGCCGTCATCCAGTATGAGGGTATCCGCCCCGAGTTTTTCCAGGGCGAAGAAGCCGCTTTTGATACGGTTTTTATCGACGACGACACGTACGCCTTTCAGGTTTTTCGCCAGCATGTACGGTTCGTCTCCGGCGTATTCGGGGCCCAGGTACAGTTTTGAGCCGTCGCTGACTATTTTGGGAGGGTCCGATCTGCGCCGTCCCCAGTTGTCGGGCCATTCCTGAGGTTCGTCCAGGTCATGGCTTTTATAGCCCCGGCTCAGGATGGCGACGTTGCGGCCCCTGTCTCTCAGGGTACGGGCGAGAAGCTCGACTACCGGGGTTTTGCCCGTACCGCCCATGGTGATGTTGCCTACGCTGATGACCAGCGCGCCCAGGTTGCGCTCATGGATCATGCGGGAGCCGTACAGGTACAGCCGCCCCTGGACCATCAGGCGAAATCCCCACGAGACGACGCGCAGCAACGTTCTGACCATCGCCGCGACGAATCCCCGGGCCCTGCCGAAGATAATGTCGGCGCCCCACTCCTCCCATTCATCTGACCGGCTTTTCACGTTGGTTAGGCTCGCTCAAGGGGTCAATGGAGGATACGTCCGCAATTTTCGCATTCCGTGATGTGTTTGCCTTCACGGACTTGCAGTTCCGTGCTGCGGACGATTTTGGTATGGCAGCCTCCGCACTGGGCGGAATCGCTCATCAGGACCAGCACGGGCAGGCCTTTTGATTTTTTGAGCCGTTCGTATCGCGCCAGCAGGGTTTCTTCTACTTTGGCGGCAAGTTTTGCCCGTTCCGCCTCGGCTTCTTTGATGGATGCCGTCAGGTTGGCGGATTTTTCTTCCAGGGTTTTGAGTTCGCCTTCGATGGATTTACGGATTTGTTTCAGTTTTTCTTCAGCCCGGCCCATTGTTTCCCTGCGGTACTCAAGTTCTTCCATCAGTTCGAGTTCGTGTGTTTCGAGTTCTTCTACTTCTTTCTCGTAACGCACGATTTCCTGCCCCATCGCCTGATATTCGTCGTTTTTTCTTGTTTCGAATTGCTGGCCTTTCAGGCGGCCGATGGAAACCCGGCGGGCTTCTACGTCCAGTTCGAGGGAGCGAATGGCGAGTTCCGTTTCCTGAACGGCTTTTTTCGCTTTCTGGAATTCATTGGAGCGGGCTTCCTGGTGCAGGGATATTTTCTGTTTTTCCGCAGGGATACGCTTCAGATCATTATACAGGGACACCAGTTTGGAGTCTCTGTCCTGCACGACAAGCAAAGAGGCGACCGCTTCGTTCATAACGTCTGGAGTCTAGCCTATTTCCCGCGGCAACGCAAGGAACATCGAAACGGAGCCGTCACAGGCCCGTTTGTCTTTGCAGAAGGCAAAGAGCGCGTTTTTTATGGAGTGTCGTCGTCGTTTTCGACGACGGACTCGGCTTCCAGATGTTTTTGCCAGCCGCGAGTCAGGTAGGGTCTCACCAGGCCGTAAACGAGGTAAAGGCTGAACAGGACGGCAGGCATCACCCACGGGAAGGAAAAGACCGCCGCAATGATGACGACGGCTCCGACGAGGACGGGCATGGTGGAGCGCGTCCTGAAGTTGACGTGTTTGAAGCTGGGGTACTTGACTTTGCTCATCATGAGCAGGGCCAGGCCGACCATTGCGAGGGCCAGCGGGTATTTCCAGAAGCCCATGCCCGCATCGGAGTTGTACACTTTGATGATCAGGAAGACGACGGAGACGATGGCGCCCGCCGCCATAGGGATAGGCAGTCCGGTGAAATCGGAGGAGGCGTTCTTGTCTTTGGGGCCGGCGGCCATGCAATTGAAGCGGGCCAGACGCAGCGCCCCGCACAGGAGGTACAGGAAGCCGATGCCCCAGCCGATGGCGGGATGGGGCATTTCAAACAGGACTGCTTTAGCGAGCAGCAGGGCCGGAGCCAGGCCAAAGGAGACGACGTCGGCCAGGGAGTCGAATTCACGGCCAAACGGGCTGTCTTTGCCAATCAGTCGCGCCATGCGGCCATCCAGCATGTCGAAGATGCAGGAGCCGAAGATAAGGAAGATGGCGTATTTGTAATAGGTGTATGATTCTACGCTGAATCTGTAGTCGCCCGTCACGCTACCTTTGATGATTCCCTGGAAGATGCACAGGACGGCGAAAAAGCCGCAAGCCAGGTTGCCCGCCGTCATCAGATTGGGGAGCAGATAAATCTTGGGTTCCGAGAGGTTATCAGTATCCGGGTTCATAGACGAGTGACGTATAAGTGATCTAGAGGAAAAAAGCCAATAAATAAATCGGGCCGGGCTACTGGCGAGGGCCTTCCATTTTGGCTCGGTCCCTGAGGTCGAGGATTTCTTTTTCCGCTTCGGGGTTCTTGTAGCGCAGGAGGCCTTGCGCCCGGAGGTGGCTTACGAAGTCCCTGATGTCGAGTTTCAATTTTTTGTCGTAGATCATCGCGCCGAAGATGCCTTCGCCTTTTCTGATGTCGGAGACGGTCCGGTCCAGTTTTTCGGAGGTGTTTTTCAGGGAAGCCAGGGTCGGGTTGATCGCTTTGAAGGCGGGTTCCAGTTCATCTACTTTTTTGTCCACTTTGACGACCAGGTTGTGGATGTCCGTAGAGGTTGTCTTGATGTTCAGGGAGGTTTCCCGGATGTTGTCCAGGGTCGCCGGGACGCCGCGGCTCGCCATTTCCAGGTTGGCTGATGTTTTGGCGATGTTGTCGAGGGCCGCCGACATGTTTTTGAGGTTTTCCGCGGAGAGGACTCCTTCATTGATTTTGTGGGACATGTCGGCAAATCCCTTGGCCGCCGCCTGCATGTCGCCCATGGCCAGTTCCACCCGGCGCAGGAGTACGATGGTTTGTTGTGAGATGGTGGCCACGTTCGCCTTGATGGTTTCAAGGTCGTCGCCCGAGTCGCCATAGACGGTTTTGCCCGGCGCAATGAAGTTGTTGGTGCTGACTGTGGGAGGGGTAATTTCGATGTATTTGTCGCCCAGCAGGTTCAGGGTCGCGGCCTGGATGACGGAGCCCTGCTGGAGGTTGATGCCTTTTTCCAGTTCCAGTTTCAGTTCTACGGCATCGCCTCCGGGGGTCAGTACGGGGGTTGAGGCGACTTTGCCTATTTTTGCGCCTCCGAGGCGTACTTCGCTGCCTTTGATGATGCCCGCCGCGTTGCGGAAGACGACGTTGATTGTGTACGATTCCTGCATTCTGCTGGTGAATTTGCCCAGGCGTATCGCGACGACTGTGAGCAGCAAGAGGCCCAGGAGGAGGAAGAGGCCCACCCAGAGTTCAGTGCGTTTCTTGGATTGCATAAGGGGATCGTTTTTTAAGGTTTGTTCGCATGGTTGTCGATTTCCCGCTCCATGAAGTCGAGCGGGTTTCCTGCCGAAATGGAGCGCCAGTCTTCCCCGGAGTCTCCGCGCAGGAAGGCGGAGCAGACCGGGTCACGGCTGTCGATGAGTTCCCGGGGAGTTCCGGTCCAATAGACCTGCCCTTCCCTGAGGTAAATGATGCGGTCCGCTATTTTCAGGACACTTCCCATGTCATGGGAGACGATGAGGGTTGTTTTTTTCTCCCGGACGTTGATTTCCTTGATGAGATGGCTGACGCTGTCCGTTACGATGGGGTCGAGGCCGGCCGTCGGTTCGTCGTACATCAGGCAGTCGGGGCCGGTGATGACCGCCCGGGCGACGGCGACGCGCTTGATCATGCCGCCGCTGAGGCTGGCAGGCATTTTGTCTCCATGCTCGCCGAGGTAGACGCTCTCCAGCGCGGCTTGTACGCGTTCCGCTATTTCCCGTTCCGTCAGGCCGCCCTGTTCTCTCAGGGGGAAGGCGACGTTTTCGGCGACGGTCATGGAGTCGAAGAGGGCTCCATTTTGGAACATCAATCCCAGCCGGGAGCGCAGGCGGGCTTTTTGTTTCTCCGGGACGTTGCTGATTTTTTCGTTTTCGATGAGGATTTCTCCCCCGATGGGGTCCATCAAGCCGTCCAGATGTTTCAGGATAACGCTTTTCCCGGCTCCGGAGCCGCCTATCAGGGCGAGCAGTTCTCCCGGATATACGTCAAAGCTGACGCCCCTCAGCACTTTTTGTGCGCCGAATTGCTGGGTGATGTTTCTGACAGAGAGAAACGGGAGTAGGGTTCGCTCGCTCATGGGGTCCAGTCCTGCGGTTTTACGGTTTGGCCAGGCCTATAGGGAAAATCTGGTTCATGATCATGGTCATCAGGAAGTTGACGATCAGGACGGCTACCGAGGAGTACACCATGGCTCTCATGGTCGAGATGCCCACGCCTACGGCTCCGTCCCGCGTTCTCAATCCCTGGAAGCAGGAGATCAGGGAGATGATGATGCCGAAGACGATGCTTTTCAGTCCGGATACGTACAGGTCGGGCAGGCCGATAAATTTGTCAATCTGAAGCATCCAGTAGGTCGGTTCTACGTCAAAGGAAAGGACGGCGACCAGATAGGCCGCGACGATGCCGATCATGACCGATTCCAGCATCAGGATGGGCATGGAAAGTACCATGGCCTGCATGCGGGGTTTGACCAGATAGTCAACGGGGTCCACGTTCATGGAGCGGAGGGCGTCCACTTGTTCGGTGACTTGCATGGTGCCTATTTCGGCGGCCATGGCGGAGCCTACCCGCCCGGCGATCATCAGGCCGGTGATGACGGGCCCCAGTTCCCGAAACATGCCGACGGCAACGACGACGCCGCCCGCCGACTCCATATGGAAGATTCTCAGCTGGAAGAGTGTCTGGGCCTCGAGTACGGCGCCCGTAAATGCCCCGGTGATTAATACGACGGGCTGGGAGGTCATGCCTATGCGGGCAATTTGCGTGACCAGGACGGAGAGGCGCGTACGGCCGGTGAGGCAGCAACGGGCAACGTGGAGCAGCAGGGAGCCTACGGACCCAAAGGCCGCGACCGAGTCCAGCGTCATTCTGCCGAGACCGGATGCCAGTTGCTTAACCATGGCACACCCTTGTTTTTTTCCCTGTAAAGGTCAAGCTTAAAGCCCCCATGGAAAGGGATTTTCACACAAGGGGGAGATGCGGTTCGGCGGCGGGTGTTTCAGGCGGTTTTTTTGTCAAAGACAGGCCGGTAGCGGCCGATGATTTCATAGTCAAACAGCATGTTTTCTTCCCGGGTTCCCGCGCCGATGTTATGGATGATCAGAGGGGTTCCGTCCGGTTCTTTTTTGTCGGAGACGATGCCTATGTGTGTTATTCCCCCGCCGAGGTTCCAGCAAACGATGTCTCCCGGCTGATAGTCTTCTTTTTTCCGGGAGGCGGGGAGGGTCCATCCTTTTCTCGCGAACCATGTCATCAGGTTGGGTACCCGGCGATGGTCGATGTTCCGGTCGGTTTTTCCGACGCCCCATTTGCGGGGGTAGCGGGAGAAATTTTTTTTCATGTCCTCGTGGACTTCTTTTTGCAGGTCAAGGCCCAGTCCCCGCATGGCCCGTATGACGACGTCGGTGCATACGCCTGTTTCTATGGGCACGTCCCCGCCGGGATAGGGCATCGTCCTGTATTCAGGGTCATAGGAGAGGGTCACTCCTATCTGGGAGCGCGCTTTTTCTACAAGACGGGTATCTCCCGCAAGGACGACGCCGCTCCAGAGGAGCAGGGCAAGCAGGCAGCCATACAGGGTTTTCATGTCCTGTATGTTAGCTGTTTTTCCGGGAGTCGTGAAGGGGGAATTTCGCTTTTCCGGCGTTTTAACGGGCCAGGCTGGCGGAGTAGGCCTTCATTTTTTCGACGCAGTCTTCGATGAGCGGCGGGCCGTCATAGACGAATCCCGTGTAGAGCTGGACGAGTTTGGCCCCGGCTTTCAGTTTTTCTACGGCGTCTTCGCCCGTCATGATGCCGCCTACGCCGATGATGGGGATGCGTTCTCCCAGATGGGAGTAAAAGGCCCGGATGACTTCGGTGGAGCGGTTGGTCAGGGGCGCGCCGGACAAGCCGCCCGCTTCTTCATGGCGAGGGTGTTTTTTCACCGCTTCGCGGTCAAGGGTGGTATTGGTCGCGATGAGGCACTCCAGCCCGCAGTTCAGGAAGACTTCGCTCAGGGAGGCTATTTCTTCGTCGGTCAAATCGGGGGCTACTTTCAGGGCCAGGGGGACGGTGCGGCCCGTTTCACGGGAAAGGTTCTCCTGTTCCGATTTCAGGGAGGAGAGTAATGAGGAGGCCGCGTCCGCGTTTTGCAGGGCCCGGAGTCCCGGCGTATTGGGGGAGGACAGGTTCACCGCGATGTAGTCGGCAACGGGCCAGGCGGCGCGGAGGCAGGTCAGGTAATCCTGTGCGGCGAATTCGTTGGGCGTTATTTTGTTTTTGCCGATGTTCACGCCGATTATGGAGGCGCGGCTTCTGTGGCGCATGACGTTGCGCACGCCCTCGTCTATGCCGTCGTTGTTGAAGCCCATCCGGTTGATGATCGCCTTGTGGTCGATCAGGCGAAAGAGGCGCGGCTTGTCGTTGCCCGGCTGGGGGCGCGGGGTCATGGTGCCGACTTCCACAAAGCCGAATCCCACCCGGCTAAATGCGTCGATGGTGTTTCCCTCTTTGTCCATCCCCGCGGCAAGGCCTACTCTGTTCGGGAACTTCAATCCCATCACGGTGGCCGGGTCGGACGGCATGGGCGGCATCATGCAGGAGAGCAGTCCTGCTTTCTCCGCCAGACGGAGGCCGGCCAAAGTAACGCCATGCGCGATTTCCGCGTCAAGGCGGAAGAGACAGTTGCGAGCAAGGGAGTACAATGTAGAGTTCACGGGAGGACTCTTGTACCGTATTTGACGGAAAGGTCAAGGCCGGGAAGCCGCTTTCCCCGCTAAAGCGGCTTTGTAAAAAATCCACTTTTCCTTTTACAAAGCAGGGCGCGGAACCGTAACATTGTTCCATGCGCAAATCTCCGCAAGATCGCCCCGCCAGAGAGAATCGTCACGTTCGCCAGAAGAGTCAGTCGTCTTCCCTTCCCGTTCCCAGAGGAGAGGATTATTTGGTCGATTTGCTGGAGAACAGGGACAAGCCGCCGTTTCTTCTTATTCTGGATTGTATTCAGGATCCTCACAATCTCGGGGCTATTTTGCGTTCCGCGGACGGGGCTGGCGTGGATGCCGTGATTTCTCCCAAGGACAAGTCCGTGAGTCTGACTGATACGGTGCTGCGCGTTTCTGTCGGAGCGGCGGAGAATGTGCCTTTTGTTCATGTGACCAATCTGGCTCGTACTATGAAGTATTTGCAGGAAAAGGGGGTCTGGATTGTCGGGACGTCGGACAAGGGGGACCGCTCTTTGTACGATATGGATTTGAAGGGGCCTCTCGCCATTGCCATGGGAGCGGAGGGGGAAGGGCTCAGGAGGCTGACGGAGGAGCATTGCGATTTTCTGGTACAGATTCCGATGGCGGGGAAGGTTCCCTGTCTGAATGTGTCGGTCGCAACCGGTATTTGTCTGTTCGAAGCGGTCAGGCAGCGAATCAATGCCTGACGGCGGCTATTGAGTTTTTTCCCTTCTTTGTTCCATGATTGAGCGTCCCGATTTTTCCGAAGACTGCCGGATACGTATTGTGTCAGATTTGCATCTGGGGCACAGGAAGTCGTTTGTGCAGGAGACGAGGGATCTCATTCCCCTGCTGGAGGGGTGCGATGTGCTGGTCTGCAATGGGGATACGGCGGAGACGCGTACCGGCCCCTACAAGCAGAGGGGTATGGAGATGCGCCGGGAGCTGGAGATGCTCTGCCAGTCACGGGGGCAGCGTCTTTTTTTGATTGGGGGCAATCACGATCCCGATGTGCCTACCCGGGCCGCCTATTTGTGTGACGGCCTGGCTTTTTTGATGCACGGGGACGCGTTATTCAAGACGGGCGCGCCGTGGGGCCGCGAGTTTTTGCAAAACAAGGCTCTGATTTTTGATATTATTCGGAAGTATCCCGAGCATGAGTGCAATTTGAGGGATCGTTTGTCCATGAACAGGGAGATCGCCGCCGCCATTCCCGCCGTTTTATCGAAGGAGGTCAGGGGAAGCCGGCTGACCAATTTTCTGCTTCACGCCGCCTGGCCCCCGTCCCGCCCCTTGAGGATACTAGGCGCGTGGGGACTCTACAAACGGTACGTCAGGCGTTTTGCCCGCCGCTATGCGCCTGAATGCCAGCTGATTATCACGGGACACATGCACCGCCGCTCCATTTTTCAGACAGACAGGCGGCTGTTTATCAATACGGGGGCTTTTTTCCAGCATGCCCGGCCGTGGATTATCGATATTTGCCGCAGGGAGCTTATTCTTTCCGAGGTGACGGCTGGGTTGAGTCCCTGCAATACGGTCGGCTCGTTCTCGCTCAAATAGCCGCTCCGGTTCTTTTTCACCGCCCTGTCGGGAGGTCCAGAAATACGCAGGGCAGGTCAAAGCGGATCGAAAGCCACTCCGCAAGGGAGCGCACGCCAAAGGTCTCTGTCGCGTAATGTCCGGCGTAGAAGAGGTTGATTTCCAGTTCTTCGGCAAGGGGTACCGTCCAGTGGGAGCCTTCTCCCGCGATGAATGTCCGCACTTCCTGACGGGCTACGGTTTCCAGGTCTCCCCCCGAGCCGCCGCTGACAATGGCGACGGTTCCGGGCAATGCATCATGGTTTTTCGCCGCCCATTGGACCGGACCGCCGACGGCACGCTCCAGAGCGGCGTGGAGTTCTTCTCCCGTTCCGTTCCATACCGCCGATACTCCGGTGTGTAGTCCTTTCCATTCCATAAAGGGGCGGATGTCCTGGAGTTCGAGCCGTTCCGCCAGTAAGCGGGAGTTGCCGAATTTTTCATGGGCGTCCAGCGGTAAATGGAGGGAATAGACGGCCAGATCGGCATCCATGCATTTTTTCAGTTTGCGGTAAAAGGCTCCCGTCAGCGGCCGGAGTCCCGACCAGAACAGTCCGTGGTGCACCAGCAGCAGGTCCGCCCCCGCCTCGATGGCCTGATCGACGGCGCGTTCCGACGCATCGACCGCCGCCGCTATTTTGCGTATGACTCCCCCGTTCTCCAGTTGCAGTCCATTGAGGGCGGGAGGATAGTCCGGAGCCGAGGAGGGATGGAAGAGTTCTTCAAGGCTGGCGTATATGTCCGGAGCGTTTTTCATGGGGCAACTATACGCATCCCCTTTTGCGTGTCAATGACACCTCATTTAAGGGAAAGAGCCAATGGGGGAGTCAACACAGTTTATTTTATTTGTCAACGAAAAAATACTCAAGAAAATAAGTTGAATAATTATAACAATGGGGCTAAAACTAGACCAATCGCGAGTAGTCTTGCTCCCTTCCTACCCGCGCGCCTTGTCCGACTCTTTAAGGCGTGCAGAGCTTCCAACTCTCAGGAACCCGCGAGTACGATAGTTATGAACATGTCATTGAACCCGGATCGGGCCACACTAAATTTTCTGAACAGCTTCCCGGAGGAGGCCAGGATCAGAGGCGAAAAATTGCAGAAAGACGGGGCAGTGACCCAGATTTTCGGCAATCATCTTTTCATTCAGGGTAGAGTTGAAGATGATCAGGGTATTCATCGCACCAGTCTGAGGCTTCAGGGCAACCGCTGGTACGGCTCCTGCTCGACGGATGATCCCCTGTATGGCGGGGCCGCTCTCTACGCGACGATGATCGAGCGCATGTACCGGGGCCAGGATCTGCCCGAGTCTCCGAATGAGTTCGACGATACGCCCATTCTGGATATTATTGAGGACAAGCTGGGCCGCGAGCTGGACGACAAGGAGGCCGAGTATGTCGCCAAGCTGGAGAAGCGTTATCGCCGTTTTGCGATTGAGCAGGAGTTGCACGACCACGATATGGTGCGGCTCAATCCCAAGTGGGAGATCACCAGTTATGATGCGCTTGAGCTCTGGCCCGTGCCGCCTACGGATATTCTCGAGTTCTGGAACTTTATCGCCTACGCTTTTCACAAGCGCCGTCTGCCCTACCCCGAGTTCATGGATTCGATCACGAATCTGGAAAAGGTTCAGCGCAAGATGCGGGACTGGGAGCGCGACCGCGAGGCCAGTACCTGGTATGACCGCATTCAGTCCATCAACGAGCGCCCCCCCCAGCCGCCGCGCAAGCATTTGTACATGCGTCTTGTATCGACGATCAACGAGGGGCACTTTGAGTACAAGTACAATTTAAATGACGACTGGATTCCCCTGCGCGATATGCAGGATATCCAGCCGCTTCTGGAGCATTTCAATAATTCGGCTCTTATCATGGACCCGCAGACGCAGCTGATGCTGCTGATGCTGGCCGATTTTGCCGACAAGGAGGGTTATCTGACTCTCGATCTGGACAAGGAGGCCGCCTGCGCCCTGATGAACAAGCTCTTCAGCCAGCCGGCCCTGAAGGGATATCTGGTCAATCTGGACGAGAACTATTTCAAGGTGGTTGAAACCCGCCTCAACTGGAAATGCGAGGACGATCCTATCGAGCCCGATTGTTTTGCTCTGCAGCTTGTCACGGAGAAGGGGGAAAATGTTTCCCACTCCGTCCGCCAGCTTCCCGGGCTCCGCGAGTTGTACCAGTCCGATGAGACGGTCTTCCTCGGCCCCCCCCGCTGGCTGGAGAGTACCGAGGTGATGCCCCGCTACAGCATTCCCAAGCAGGTTATTGACAGTCTTGAGGGTGTGGAGTTTCTCCGCAAGATAGGCGCCTCCCTGCCGCCCAGCATGGAGGATCGCGTGATCGATATCGATCTCCAGCCCAAGTTCCAGATGCACATTGTGCGCGGTCTTACTTCCGCAGAGACGGAGCACGTCATTTGCGAGGTCACGGCCAAGGATACTCCCGGCCGCCGCCAGGAGCGGCTCGGCAAGGACGACTGGGAGGTGGTTCATCAGGAGCCCGTCCGCGACAAGACTTTGCTCCGCTTTATCCGCGAGAATTTGTATCCCATTCCCGGTCTGCTGGAGGAGATGGGCTTCAGTTACGATTCCGCCCAGGAGGCCTTCAAGGCACGGATCACCAAGCAGTTCCCGGAGAAATTCGCGGAATGGGCCAAGACTTTGCCGGAAACGCTGACTGTGGAGATGGACGACAAGCTGCAAACGCTTCTCGCCGATCCGGTCGCCGCAGCCGTCCGCTTCGAAGTCGTCAATCAGGAGATCGACTGGTTCGATCTCAAGATTGTTATTGATGTGGATGGCGTCAGCCTGAGCCGCGAGCAGATCCGCTCTCTGGTCGCCGCGCGCGGCGGTTATGTCCGCATGGAGGACGGCGGCTGGATGCGGCTGGAAATCAAGCTCGATCCCGAGCAGCGCGACGCCGTCACCCGTCTCGGCCTTGATCCCTTTGACTTGTCGGGAGAGACTCACCGCATGCACGCCATGCAGCTGGCCGATCCCAAGGCGGCCGAGGTGTTTGACCCGAAGGCGTGGAAGCGCATCAAGGATCGGACGGCGGAAATCAAGATCGATGTCCGCCCCGATGTCCCGACAGATCTCAAGGCGGATCTCCGCCCCTATCAGGTCGATGGCTTCCGCTTCCTCGCCTATCTGGCGACCAACGGGTTCGGCGGCATTCTTGCCGACGACATGGGTCTCGGCAAGACCATCCAGTCCATCACCTACATTCTCTGGCTGCGTGAAGAGGCCATGCGGAAGAACAAAAAGAAGCGGCCCACGCCCGTGCTTATTGTTTGTCCGAAGTCCGTTCTCGATGTTTGGGCGAGCGAAACGAACAAGTTCGCTCCCCATCTCAATGTGCTCGTGATCCGCAATCGCGACCAGGCCGATCTGGAATATATCCTGAAGAATATCGACATGGTTGTGGTCAACTACGCCCAGCTCAGGGTCTGCGGCGAGCAGCTCAACGAGATCAAGTGGCTGTCCGTCATTCTGGATGAAGGCCAGCAGATCAAGAACCCCGACTCCAAGGCGGCGAAATCCGCCCGGGATCTCAATGCCCAGAACAGGCTGGTGCTCTCCGGTACGCCTATCGAAAACAGGCTCCTCGACATGTGGTCTCTCATGGCCTTTGCCATGCCGGGCGTGCTGGGCTCCCGAGCCTATTTCAAGAAGCGCTTCGACAAGCGGAAGGATAATCTCTCTCAAAATCGTCTTGCCGCCCGTCTCAAGCCTTTCCTGCTCCGCCGTACCAAAGGCCAGGTCGCCAAGGATCTGCCGCCCCGTTCGGAAGAGGAGGTGTACGCCAAGATGGAGGGCATCCAGGCCCAGCTCTACAAGGCGGAGCTCCGCCGGATTCAAAAGGCTCTTCTGGGCCTGGACTCCGACGAGGCCGTCAAGAAGAACAGTTTCGCCATTCTTCAGGGTCTCATGCGTCTGAGGCAGATCTGCTGCCACCCCGGCCTGATCGACGCCAAGTACGCCAAGGAGGAGAGCGCCAAGCTCACGACGTTGTTCTACCTGCTCGACCAGCTGCGCGAAGAAGGTCACAAGGTGCTCGTCTTCTCCCAGTTTGTCTCCATGCTTGAGATCATCAAGACCCGGTTGGAAACCGAGGCCCGCCCGCTGAATTATCTCACCGGACAGACCAAGGACCGCAAGGGAGAAATCGAACGCTTCCAGACGACCAAGGATCCCTCCGTCTTCCTTCTGTCCCTCAAGGCAGGGGGCGCGGGTCTCAACTTGACTTCGGCTTCCTACGTCATTCTGTACGATCCGTGGTGGAACCCCGCTGTGGAAAGCCAGGCTATCGACCGTACGCACCGTATCGGTCAGAAGAACAAGGTGATCGCCTACCGTCTGCTTACCCGCGACTCGGTGGAGGAGAAAATCCGCATTCTTCAGCATCAGAAGAATCAGCTTGTCGCCAATGTACTGGGAGACGAGGGCTTCACCAGCAGTCTGGGTATCGACGATCTCCAATTCATCCTCAATCACGGCGGAGACGACGACGAGGAAGAGATGCTGTACTAGGAGAGATTCAACGCCTCAACAGGTTTGCTTTTTCAGGGGCGGTTTCCTTCAGGGAAGCCGCCCTTTCCCTTTTTAACCTTCTTTTCTGTCTGTACGGTTTTCACTCGGCGGAACGACTGCAATGGTTCCGTCCGGCGCACCGGTTGCGCCGATACGCACTCAAGCCCTGTTTGCAAGAGGCGGGG
>CAZNVW010000005.1:7153-32376 GCA_964576595.1 uncultured Verrucomicrobiales bacterium | reverse complement strand
GGCAGGGGGCGAGAGTCGGCGAGGTATATACCAGCTCCGGGGCGAAGCAGGCCGGATTGCAGGCCGGAGACCTGATTTTGAAGCTCGACCAGTTCTCTCTGGACGGGCCTCTGGCCATGAGAACCGCCCTGAAGGACAAAAAGCCGGGCGACTCGGTAAAGACGACTTTCCAACGGGGGAAATCGGTGCATGAAGTGGCGGTCGTGCTGGGCAACCGGCCTGCCTCTTCGCCCCAGTTTTCCGAGCAAAGGCTGGAGACGATGAATGCCATGGGCAATCCCATGAGCCTGCGCCGCCGCGATTTCCCCTGGGTCATCCAGAGCGACATGACTCTCGACCCCTTCCACGCGGGCGCGCCGGTGGTGAATGCCGACGGTCGCCTTGTCGGGCTGGCGCTCTCCCGCGCCGGACGTACGGAAACCTATATCCTGCCCGCGGACCTGATTGCCGAGGCCCTGTCCAGCGGGACGGGAGAGGATACGCCCCAGGAAATGGAGCGCAAGGCGGTGATTGTCGAAGAGAGCGAGGATCAGATCAAGGATCGTGACGCCCGCCAGGAAAAGATGCGCCGGGAGCTGCAGGAAATGCAGAAAAGGATCCTCGAAGCGGAAATTGTCGAAGAGGAATGACGCCCGCTCAATCGTCCCCGAACTTCCGGTTCCGGGGACGTTTTGTTTTCAGGGAGCTGCCTCCCTGCGCCCTGCGGAAGGGCTCGAACAGGGAGTCGAGGCCGTTGCTTTTGAGCTCCCAGAGCACTTCCAGATAGCCGCCCAGTTTTCCCTTGGGGAATCCTTTTGCCTTGAACCAGCCGAGGTATTCGACAGGCAGGTCGTAGAGGAAGATTCCCTCCGGCGGGTATTTGGCAGGGCCGAACATGCCGAAGGGCATATGACAGGCGGCGATTTCCGCCAGGAGGGCCCGGAAGGCTTCCGGATCATTGGTGTGCGGGAAGGGGTTGTTCATGGCAGGGGTGGGGGAAGGCGGGAGAGAAAGTCTCCCAGCAGCCGGGCGACGGCTCCGGGGCATTGCAGGGGCAGTCTGTGCCCCGCTCCGGGGAGGACGACATGTTGCGCTCCCGGGAGCTCCCGGGCCAGCCGTGCGGACAGGGCCGTGAATTTGGCGTCGAGCTCTCCCGTCAGCAGGAGACAGGGCGTGTGCTCCCGGGCGAAGGCCTGCTTCAAGCGAGGGAGAAGGTTCTCCTGCGTCCCGAGCGACCAGCAGCGGAAGGCTCGAATCATGGCTTCTTTTTCCGCAGGGTCCGGTTCGGGGCGGGGCGTGGGAGAATCTCCCCGAAACACGGGCTGAGCGGTCCATGTGCGGTAAAATTCCTCCCAGGGGAGATTTTTCAGACGGGCGGCCCAGCGCTCGTCGCTCTCCCGGCGCGCTGCCGCGTCGTGTCTGTCTTCCAGGCCCGGATGGGCTCCCAGAAGGATGAGCCCTTTCCAGGCGGCAGGGCGTGACAGATAGGCATGCAGGGCCAGACGGCCTCCGAGGGAATAGCCGCAGAGAAGCGGGGCGGGGTCGTGCGAGAGGATGTGCCCGGCGAGGCGCTCCCCGGCTTCTGTCAGGGAGAGGGGCGTTTGCTCGAGCAGGCGGAAAAGGGGGCAGGCCTGCCCCGTATCGCCGGGCAGGAGACGCCGGACGGCCTCCCAGTCGGCGGGCGTTCCCAGATTGCCGTGGAGGAACCAGATCATGGCCGGTCAGCTCCTGCGGGAGATCCACCAGGCCGCCGCCAGATGATAGAGTTTTTTGCCTTTGGAGAGTTTGTAACGCCTGGTGAATATGTCAAACCCTCCCGAGATCATGTTGTCGAGCAGGTTGCGGTAGATGCGGTGCATGGCTTCGGCGGGAGCCAGCGCCCGGCGGTCGGCGGGGCTCAGCGCGGCCAGCAGACGGGCCGCCTCATGATAGTAGTCTTGCGCGTGCCGCGCCTCTTTGGTCATCAGGGCGCGGAAGGCGTCGTTGCGGACGCCTCCGGCGAGATCCTCCTCTGTATAGCCATGGGCGGCCATGTCGGCCCGGGGGAGGTAGATGCGCCCCTCCTTTTGCCAGTCCTCCCCGGCGTCGCGGAGTATGTTGGTGATCTGCAGGGCGTGCCCGAGGGCTACGGCGTAGGGCCGGGCCGCGCTGCTCGCGCCGAAGAGGGTCGCGCTGACGATGCCGACGCAGGAGGCGACCTGGTAGGTATAGCCGAGCAGGTCGTCCAGCGTGTCGAAGGGGCGGATGACGATGTCGGAGCGGCACCCGGCGATGATGCCCCGCATGGCGTCCCGGTCGATTTGAGGATGGGATGCCAGTTCCTGCACTTCCCGTTCCAGTGTGCTGCGGGGAGTGAAGGCGGCAGGGGAGGATACCAGCTCGTCCCAGCGGTCCAGCAGGGCGTGCTTCTCTTCGGGAGAGGGGCCCGGCTCGTCCGCGATGTCATCGACGATCCGGCAAAAGGCGTAAAAGATCTCCAGATTCCGTTTCCGCTCCGGCGGCAGACTGAGGAAGGCGAAGGCCAGATTGGACTTCGAGGAACGGGTGATTTGGCTGGAGTCGGGTTCCGTCACGGCTGAAGTCAGTCAATGATACCCCAGTGGGAGGTGAAGGGCCAGAGAGCCAGGCGGGCGGGGCCTACCAGGTTGTACTGCTTGACCGGCCCCCAGTAGCGGGAGTCGAGGGAGTTGGTCGTGTTGTCTCCAAAGGCGGCGTACTCGTTCAGAAGAGGCTGTTTTTGGGACTGCTTCAGGGTCAGTACATCGTGCGGAGAGGCGACGTATTGCTTGAGCGGGATGGTTTTGTAGCCTTCGGGGGAGGCGACGACGTAGCCTTCGGGATTGTATGGAGGCAACGCTTTGGCGACGCGCTGCATTCCCTGTTCGACGGCGGGTTTGCCGTTGACCATCAGGGTGGGCGTCTCTATTTGCAGACGGTCTCCGGGCACGCCGACCAGCCGCTTGATATAGAAGTCGCCGGCCCCCTGGTCGCCGGAGCGGCGGTGTACTCCGTCAATGGCCCGGGTATCAAAGATAAAGACTTCCCCCCGCTCCGGCTTGCGGAAGTGATAGGTCATCTTGTCGCCGATGACGACGTCGCCCGAGTCGAACCGGGCGTTGAAAATGGTCTCTCCCGTGGCCAGGGTGGGGTAGTAGGAGCCTTTGGTGTTCAGGATCAGCCGTTGGACTTCGCCCAGTGAGGCGGGGACGGAGACGGTGCTGTTGTCGTCAAAGATGATGTTTGTCCGGGTGAAGAGGAAGCGGGAGGCGTCCTGATAGTCCTTGATCGTTTTGGTCGCATTGGACACGGCTTTTTTATAGGAACTGCCGTGCAGGATCATGTCCAGTCCCTGTTTTGCCAGATTGGGAGATTCCTTTTCGCCCAGATCATAGGCGCGGATGCCGTTCAGCGTCGGCTGCATGGAGCCGGTGGGGATGCGGAACGGCTGGGCGATGTAGGCCTTGATGCCGAAGAAGATGGCGAAGATGACAAAGAAGACTTCCACATTTTCCGCCAGACTGCCCCGGTTGGCTCCGGAGAGTGTTTCGGCGTACTGCTCGAGCAGGGCGGTTTTGGAGATCGTGGCATCCTTGTCTCGTGAGGCAAAGGCGGTTTTCAGATCGTTGAGACGAGATTCCAGTTCCTCTTTTTTCTCCGGGCGCATGATGTCCCGGTTATAGTTGATGTAGCGTTTTGCGGCCTTGATGGTGAGCCGGGCGTTGCGCTTCCATTTGGGCTCGAACCAGCCGAACAGGGACAGGAAGAAATCAATGACGAGGTCGAAGAGAGAATCAGAAATTCGGGAAGAGAAGTTGGACATGTCGGGAAGGAGTTAAAGAAAGAGAGAGTCAGAGCCCCATTTTGCCGGGATTGAGAATGAAGTCGGGGTCCAGGGCCGTCTTGATGGCCCTGTGTACCTCCAGAGAGGTATCGCCGAGGGCCTGGCGCACCCAGGGGACTTTGGCGAGGCCGATGCCGTGCTCTCCGGTGATGGAGCCGCCATGGGCCATGACCCATTGGAAAACTTTGTCCACGGCCGCGTCCGCCTTCTGCTTCTGGGCCGGGTTGCCGTAGTCGGCCACCATGATATTGGTATGGATGTTGCCGTCTCCGGAGTGCCCGAAGCAGGCGACGGCGAGATCGTCGCCGTCCGGCAGGGTTTTGCAAAACTCGACCAGCTCGACGAGCCGGGAGCGGGGCACGACAATATCTTCATTCAGCTTGGTCATGCCCGTATTCTTGAGGCTGTAGGAGAACTCGCGGCGGAGCTGCCAGATGGCCTCGCAGGATTCATCTGTGTCGGCACGGTCCACCTGTACGGCTCCCTGACGGAGGAGGAGCTCCTTCAGATCGTCCAGCTCTTCGCTCACGGCGTTCGGGCGGCCGTCTATTTCGACGATCAGATGGGCCTTGCCGTCGGGCAGGGCGTCCGGGCCGAGGTACTTTCGCGCGGCTTGGAGTGTGAACTCGTCGGTGATCTCGAGCGCGGAGGGCAGGTGCCCCGAGTTGAGGATGGCCTGCACTGTCGCCGCCGCCGTCGAAAACTCGGGAAAAACGGCGGCCAGCATTCCACGGCACGGGGGATGGGGGATGATCCGCAAGGTGGCCTCGGTAATGACGCCCAGCTCTCCCTCCGAACCGCAGAACAGGCCCGTGAGGTCGAAGCCCGCCTTGTTTTTGTGCGTCCGTCCTCCGCAGCGGAGGACGCGCCCGTCCGCCAGCACCACTTCCAGCCCGAGGACGTACTGCCGGGTGACGCCGTATTTCAGGCAGCGGGGGCCGCCCGCGTTGGTCGCGATGTTGCCGCCGAGACTGCACTCTTTCAGAGAGGCGGGGTCGGGGGGGTAGTACCAGCCCAGCTTCCGGGCCTCGCGCTGCAGCTCGACGGTGATGACGCCGGGCTGTACGACGGCGACTCCGTCGGCGGGGTTCACTTCGAGGATGCGGTTCATTCGGGCGACGGACAGGACGATGCCGCCCCGTACGGGGACGCACCCGCCCACATAGCCGACTCCCGCGCCGCGTGTCGTCACGGGAATCTTTCGTTCGTGGGCAAAGGCCATCAGGGCGGAGACCTCCGCCGTGGACTCTGCAAGGACGACTGCCTCGGGGAGACGGGAGGCGTTCCACTTGTCGATGGAGTGTTCCAGCAGGACATCCGGAGCCGTGGAAACTTTTTCCGTTCCCAGCAAAGCCTCAAGTTCCTGTATCCATGGGGTAGTCGTCATAGAAAATCATGCGAAGTTTCCGCGCGTCCGAGCTTCCCTGTAACTTCGTCCCCGGTCAAGCCAGATTACAGACAGACGGGGATTTTTCAGTCCGGCGGGACGGGGCGAAGGCCGCCAGGCGCAAAGAAGCCGGCTGTTACGGCAGTTCCCGGATGACGCGCGCCGGATTGCCCGCGACGAGGACATTGTCGGGGATGTCTTTCGTCACGACGCTCCCGGAGCCGATCACGACATTGTTGCCAATCGAGACGCCCGGGTTGATGATGCTGCCGCCGCCTATCCAGACATTGTTGCCGATGGAGACGGGCTTGCCGTATTCTATCCCGTTTATTCTCTGACTGTGGGTTAGCGGGTGGGTGGCTGTGTAGATTTGGACATGGGGCCCCAGCATGACGTTGTCTCCCATGGTGACCTGGCAGACGTCGAGAATGGTGCAGTTGAAATTGGCGTAGAAGTTGGCGCCGACCCGGATGTTGTAGCCATAGTCGCAGTAAAAGGGCGGCTCGATATAGGGAGAGCAGCCGGCGGCGCCCAGAAGCTGCCGGATAAACCCCTCGCGCGCGACGTAATCCTCATCGTCGCTGGAGTCATTTAAGTACTTCAGAAGAGAGCGGGCGTTTTTGCGCTCTTTTACCAGTTCCTTGTCGCCGGAGAGATAATACAGCCCGGCGAGCATTTTTTCCTTTTCCGTTTGCATGGGGGAATTAGCGGGACAGATCTTCACTCATCATGATTTTGACGCCGTTGGCATGGAGGATGCCCCGGGCGAAGTGCGGGTCGTCCACGGAGAGAGCCGTCAGCGAATAGTTGTCCGGATGGGGGAAGAGGGGGTAGAGGACGGAGACGACCGTCTCGCAGACGAACAGCTGCTCCAGTATCTCCGGGATGTATTCGGGCCCCTCATTGACGGCGATCACCAGAATTTCATTGGTCGTGAAGGGAATCCCCTTTTTCATGAACAGGGCGGAGGTGGACTCTTCGTCATTCACGATCAGCCGGGCGAATTTAATCTCGTGGCAGTCCTGCAGGCACAAGCCCAGCGGGCAGATGCCCTCTTTTTTAAGAAGGATGAGAATGGCCGACAAAGCTCCCGGATGATTGCCTATCATGATGGTGAATTGCACGGGGAGCTTGCCTGTGGGAACGACGGGCTTTTCCATCATCATGGGAATCAGTTTAGCAGAAAGGAAACGCAAGGAAATCCAAAAGGCTTGCAGAATGTAAAATTGTCGAAAAAGGGAATGCGCCTTGTGACGAATTCCGGAAGAGGAAAAAACAACTTGCCTTGCACGGCTTCTGCGTATAGGCATTGTCTTCTGGAAATAAACCCTATTCCCCTTTAACGTATGTCGTCTTCACTTGCCTTTTTGTGTTTCAGCCCTGCCGGGGCGACGGAGCGGATTGTGTCTCATATGGAGAGCTGTCTGGCTGCCGACCCGACCCGGTATAATCTGTTGAAATCCGACGGGGAGACGCGCAAGTTTACCCGCAACGACATGGTGGTGGTGGCCGTGCCCGTCTATGGCGGGCGGGTTCCGGCCCCGGCTTTGGAGGCCCTGCGGAATTTTTCGGGCTACAGGACGCCCGCGGTATCTGTAGTGGTTTACGGGAACCGTGCGTACGAAGACTCTCTGCTGGAGCTGAATGACGTGTTGAAGGAGCAGGGGTTTCTCGTATTTGCCTCGGGGGCGTTTGTCGCCCGGCATTCCATTGCGGAGGAAATGGGCGCCGGCCGTCCCGATGAGGAGGACGAGAAGGAGATGGAGCAGTTTTGCGCGCGGATCTTCGAGCAGTTCCTGACCCGGAAATTGGGCAAAAAGTGGGAGGAGGTCGCCGTGCCCGGCAACAGGCCCTACCGGGAGTATGTCCCCGCCGCCGTCGTGCCCTATACGGGAGAGGGATGTACCCGATGCGGCCACTGCGTCAGCGAGTGCCCGGCGGGCGCGATGACTCTCGAATCAACCGATGCGGAGAAGTGCTTCCTCTGCATGAGATGCGTCTCCGTCTGCCCCCGCAAGGCCCGGCGTCTGCCCGAGGCGTTTCGCCAGACCGTTCTGGCCCGTCTCAAAGAGGTCTGCCCCGAGCGCAACAGGAACGAGGTCTTTATGACGGAGTGGAAGGGGAGCTGAGAAGCCGCCCTGCCCATGAAGGAATGGTGTAAACCTGCCCTTGACGCGCCATGAAAAAAAGGGGGATTCTTTGCGGGCTTTTTTCTGTATGTACCTGCCTGTGGTCATGCTGTGACGACCATGGCGGAGCTTCTGCGTGGGAGTCCGCCGTTGCCGGTAATGTCATGTTTTACAAGGGGGGAATCGGGCTCGTTTTTGACCAGTCCTATATCATGAGGGATGATGAGAGAAACCGTTTGTATGGGAATAACGGGAATATATTGTTTTCGGGAGCCGGCAGAAATGATGAGGAACTTGTCCAAATCACCCGGGAACGGGGTAAATTAAGGGTAAAAAAGGAAAGAGCCCTCCCTGTTGAAAAGAAAGGGTGCGTCGTGGTCTATACGCCTGATTCTGTTTATGTTTTGGACTATGAGAGAAATAGCTTCGGTAAATACATCCGGGGAAAGACGGGGATAGATCAGGGGAAAAGGCGGAGCCTGGTTTTTCCATAATCCCCGGGGCGGTTTACGGGAGCGGGGAATGTCATCATGTCTTCGCTCGAAAAAGAAAAAAGGCCGTTCCGCGAGCATTTCCGCGAAACGGCCTCTGTTATTCCGGAGACGTTTATTTGAGGCCGGAGAGAACTTCCCTGAGGATGGCGAGGGCCTGGTCCAGCTCCTCGTCGCTGACATTGAGCGGGGGCAGCAGGCGGACGGCGTGCGGGCCTGCCGGGACGGTCAGGAGCTTGTGCTCGCGGAGCTTGTTGACCACATACGCGGAGGCCATTTGACCCTCAGGTACGGTGAAGGCGGCTTCGTTCAGCACGATGCCGAGCAGCAGGCCGTAGCCGCGCACCTGCTCCACGACAGGCAGTTGCCAGGACATGATCTCGCCCCTGAGTTTTTGTCCGGCGGCTTTGGCATGTGCCGGGAGGGCCGCGTCAAGGATTTCGGAAACGACGGCCAGTGAAGTCGTCGTGGCGAGCGGATTGCCGCCGTAGGTGGAGCCATGGGAGCCGGGGCCCATCAGGGAGGACAAGGCGGTGCCCTTGTCGTCTATCGCGCGGTCGGAGACAAAAAAGCCGCCGATCGTGATGCCGCCGCCCAGCCCCTTTGCCCAGGAGATGCCGTCGGGATCTACCTCGGGAGCGATGGCGCGCCATCCCATCATTTCGCCGCAGCGGCCGAATCCGGCCTGTACTTCGTCGATGAGGAGCAGGAGATCATGCTCCCGGCAGAGCTCGGCGAGTCCGCGCAGAAACTCGGGCGTGGCCGGGTTGACGCCGCCCTCTCCCTGGAGGGGTTCGAGCAGGAAGGCGACTGTCTCTTTGGAGATCGCTTGACGGGCCGTTTCCAGATCGTTCAGCGGCAAATGGCGGAAGCCGGGGAGCATCGGATCGAACCCGATCTTGATTTTGTCCTGGCCTGTTGCGGCCATGCTGCCGAGCGTGCGGCCATGGAAGGACTGGGTGAAGGTCAGCACTTCATAGCGGGGCGAGCCGTCCGCCGCGGGGCGGGCGTGGCCGAAGCGGCGGGCGGTCTTGATCAGTCCGTCGTTGGATTCCGCGCCGCTGTTGGCGAAGAAGACCTTGCCGGGGCGTTCCACGCAGCGGGTGACGATCATCTCCGCAAGCTCCGCCTGCTGGGGGATCTGGTACAGATTGGAGCAGTGGACGAGCGTCTCCGCCTGCTTTTGCAGGGCGGCGGTCACTTTGGGGTGGCAGTGGCCGAGACAGCAGGTCGCGATGCCCGCGCAAAAGTCGAGATAGCGGTCGCCCTTGTCGTCCCAGAGCCAGCATCCCTGGCCTTTGACGGGAGTGAGAGGGGCTCTTCCATAGGTCGGCAGAACGTAAGCCGCCATTTTTTCTGAGATAGTCATCATAAGGCAGGGAAAAGAGGAAATGCCAGTCGGCGTAAAATGTCGCGCCCAGCTTGCCGCCAAGGCGGCTGTCAGTAAATCCGAAAATGCCCCGAAGGCAAATTATTGCGGGACGGCCATGTGAAATAAGGGGAAAGGAGCCGGTACTCCGGCAGGATGTCTGTAAAGTCAGCCGAGGAATCTTTTTTCCCCTTATGTTTTTTGACACGGACTGTAATTTATAGTAGTTCTTTCAATATGAATAATATAGCCTGTTCCATCTTTGCGGGAAGCTCTCTTGTCGCCATGGCTGTCACGGCGGGCAGTCCCAACAGCGACGCCAAACTGGTTTGTTTTGTCGCCTTTTTGCTGTTCCTGTTCTCCTGCCTGTCTTTTATTCTTCTGAATATCATTCGATGGGTGCGGAAAAATCCAATCAAGCGCTCATCCAATGATAAATAGTGTTTGTTTAAGTTTGTTGTAATGTTCTTTATCGTCGTTGAACGATGAGGAAAAACGGGATTGCGGAAAATAGAACAGCCCTGTAAACACGGGAATGAAACGTATCTCGGCAGGCTGTTGTTTCCCGCATGAGGTTGACTTTTTCCTTTGTCCTGGCCGTACTGTTTTTGATTTCGGGAATTTTCCTTATGATGAAGGAGTATTTCAAGGAAGACAAATAATGGACTGCGGCAGGGCGGACAGGTTAAAGGTCTCGGGACTGTGCCTCGGCAAAGGCAGGAGTGGGCCCGACTCTCAAGGAAGGAGAAGATCATATCCCGCTTTTGGAGGATAAACGCCCCATGCCGGGCCTGTTTTTTCGGCTGTCGGCCGGTTATTCAATCGCCGCGGCATACATTTTGCCGCGCCGCGTTTTTTTATAAAATCTGATTGCCAGACGGCAGAGGAAGAACAGGATGAGCAGCGCCAGCAGGCAGCCCAGCGGCGGCGCGATGATGGTCAGGAAGGAGGTGCCCGCCGCGGCTACGGCCTCTCCCGTAGAGACGACGCCGTTGCCCAGCCCGGCGGTCGTCGCCGTGACAAACCCCCGGGCCGTCGCCATGCCCGCGTGGACGGCTGCGGCGGAGCCGCCCCCGACTACCGTCGCCAGCGACCACTGGAGCCAGGGAGATATATCCGTGATGAATGAGGCCGTCAGGAGAGCCCCCGCGACAATGGCGGCAGGCGCTCCGATCAGGTCGAGGAAATGATCTACGCAGGGGATGTAGTAGGCGGCGATTTCCAGCAGGGTGGCCGCGCCCAGCGCGATCAGGGCGGCGTCGGAGCCGAGCCAGGCGAACCCCTCGCCGACATGCAGGTGCCCCGTCCTCAGGGCAATGGAGGCGATCAGCATGGGGACGAAGATGCGAAAGCCGCAGGCGGCGCTCAGTCCCAGGCCAATGAGCAGACTCAGAAAAATTTCCATAAGAGGTTCAGGGCGAAAGGATAGAGGGGTTCGTGTCCGGCGAGATATGGGGGCGGGGAGATATGTCAAATCGTATTTTCTCCATAAAGCAGAAGGGATCTAATACTCGAATCTGCCTATAGGTAAACCGGAAGCTATTTTTATTAAAGGACTAAGTGTAAATAAATCGGGCTTTCTTCCTCCACCTTTTCGGACGAGTTCTACCAAATTCGCCTTGATGACCAAATTAAGAAGATTTCTTGCCGTAACTTCAGGACAGTCCATTTTTTTGATTACTTGAGGCTTTGTAAAAATGGGCGATTCGAATATATTATATAACAATGGTTGGGAATGTTCGGAATGAGTCGTGTTCCTGAAGTCGAAGAGTAACTCATTGTATAGCCTATTTATTGCCAGTGCCCTTCTGGTGTTTTCCCTAGCCTGTTCTTTTATGGCGGATAGAAAGAAAATAATCCAGTTCGTCCAGTCTCCTTTTTGATGAACATCATTGAGTTTGTGGTAATATTCTTCTCTATTGGATTCGAAATAAGAAGACATATAAAACATGGGCCTGTAGAGGACTCCTTTGGCATAAAGATACAAGGGAATCATCAGTCTGCCTATTCTCCCATTCCCATCCAAAAAGGGGTGAATGATTTCAAACTGGGCATGCATAACTGCGGTTTGAACCAATATGTCTATATGCTCCCCTTGAAGGTAGGTCAGCAAATTGTCCAATGATGATTCCACTATTATGGGGGGCGGGGGAATATAAATAGCTTGTTCCAGAGAAGATCCGGGTTTACCTATCCAGTTTTGCTCTTTTCTAAACAATCCCGGCGTTTTGTTGCTGCCTCTTACGCCATTCAACAGGAGGCCATGGATTTCTTTTATCATTCCAAGCGACAGGGGCCTGTCCTGTATGCTTTTTGCGGCAAATCTCAAGGCCGATCGATAATTGATAATTTCGCTGATATCCAGATTCTTTCCTTCGCCAAAATTAACCCCGGCTTCACGCTCATACACTTCATCGACTGTGGCTTGTGTTCCTTCAATTTTTGAAGACAGAACGGCTTCTTGCACTAAGAAGGGAGAAAGAAGGATATCCGGATTAATGAGATTTCTGACGATTCCATCATAACCGGACAATGCCCTGTTTGCATCACACAGCAAGCCAACAAATCTATTGGCGTCAATACCTTCGAGAGGAAGGTTCTCCGGGATGAAAGGCTGTCTCATTTTTTTTGATGATAATGAAATGGCGTTTCAATGTCAACAAGATGATTTGATAATAACCGGATATCACTAACAATGTTTGATGATAATGAAAATAATTTTCATTATCATCAAATTGTGTTTCTGATTTTTTGTTGCCATTAACTGGCCGTTTTTATTCTTCAAGCTTCCCTTTTCTCTTTTCGAAAAAATCCCGGAGAATGTCCATGGCGGCGAGGATGACGTGAAGATCCCGGTCAGGAAAATCCTCAAATTGCTTACCCAGGCTGTTGCGCACCGAGCGCTTGAACGCCTCTACGAGACGTTCCGCCTCAGGCGTCAGGCACAGGGCTACCTTTCTGCGGTCGGTCCGGCTGACCCGGGCGGCGGCCAGACCGTATTCCTGAAGACGTCCGACGACGCCCGAGGCAGCCGATTTGCTGACGTCGAGATGATCCGCGACATCGTTCAGCGCGCAGCCGGGGTGATGCTGAATATAGAGGAGAGTCCTGAACTGGGGGACGCTGAGTTTCTCCGGATGAGTTTGGCGAAAATGGACTTTCAGCCCCTGCATAATGACGGGGATAGTGCTCAGAAGCATCTCTGCGCATTGCACGGAGGGGGGCAGGGAGGAATGGCCGGGGGTCATGAGGGAGTCTTCAGGCACTATGAGTGAAACCCCGGAGAAAGGAAAAAGTTTTTTTGTCCGTCTTCCTCCCGAGGCTTTCTTGACAAAACGGAGGTGGGACGGGCATGCTCGGGGCAGAAGATCATGATCGCATTTTTACGAGGCCTGGTAGCGGAGTCCCTCCCGCAGAAGCTGATTCTGGATGTGCACGGCGTGGGGTACGAAGTCAATATCCCGCTTTCTACGTTTGACCGCCTGAATCCCCTGCCGGGGCAGGAGGTCATGCTGCATACCATCCTGCACATTCGGGAGAATGCGCACGTCCTGTACGGCTTCTCGACCGAGGCCGAGCGCGACATGTTCCGCCTGCTGGTTGACCGGGTCTCCGGCATCGGCCCGGCGACGGCGCTTTCCGTTCTGAGCGGCCTGCCCGTCGATCAGTTCAAGGCTTCCGTCGTGTCGGGCGACTCGGCGGCTCTGGCCCGGGCAAAGGGGGTCGGCAAAAAGACGGCCGAGCGCATCATCCTGGAGCTGAAGGACAAAATCGGCCTGGCTGAAACCTGGCAGGCCGAGGCGCAGGGGACGACTTCCGCCGCGGCGGGAGACGCCGAACTGGCCCTGCTTGCCCTGGGCTTCAAACAGGTGGACGCGCGCAAGGCCATTGCCCGCGTCCTGGAGGAGGCTCCGGACGCCAGGACGGACGATCTCATCCGTGCCGCCCTGCGCCGTCTGGGATAATGCCGATTGCTTTTTTTGCCGTGCCTGCCCCATTGAATCATGCCTGAGTCCCTTACCCCCGCCGCGGTACTGTCCGCGATGCCTCCCGAGGGTCTGTTCCGCCGGACGGAGGGAGACCGCCTCCCCTGGCTTGCCTCTCCCCGGCCATTGAGCCTGAGCAAACGCCAGACGAGAGCTCTGTTGTCTCTGGGGTATGTTCTGGCAAAATTTTACGACGTCTGCGGCGACCTGTACCATGCCTCGGCAAAGGGCAAAATCGCCCCGTGGATTTCTGAGTGGCTCGACGCGGGCAAACCCGGCTGGCTGATTGATCTCCAGCGTTCCCCTGCGCTGAGGAACGCCGCGCCCCGCGTCATCCGCCCCGATTTGATGTTGAAAGAGGAGGGCTTCGGGCTGACGGAGCTGGACTCCGTACCGGGCGGCATGGGCGTGACGCATTGGCTCTCTCATTTGTACGCGTCCCGCGGCTGGGATGTTCTGGGAGGAGCGGACGGGATGAAAGAAGGATTCCTGAGCATTTTGCCCCGGGGGGCGGACATTCTCGTTTCCCGCGAATCGGCGGACTACCGGCCCGAGATGTCTTATTTGGCCCGGATTTTGGGCGACGGGTATGAAGTGCGCGATGCGGAAGACTACGCCGGACTGCCTCTCGAAGAATCGGGGCGGGGCGTGTACCGCTTCTTTGAACTGTTTGACCTCCCCCACATTCCCGGGGCGGAAGCGCTGCTGCGGAAAACGGCGGAATATGACGCCGTCACGCCGCCCGCCAAGCCTCATTTCGAGGAAAAACTCTGGCTCGCCCTGTTTCACACGCCGGGATTGCGTTCTCTGTGGAAGACCCGACTGAGAGAGAGCCATCTGGAGCGGCTTGACTCCCTGATCCCCAGAAGCTGGGCGCTGGACCCGTCGCCGCTGCCCCCCCGTGCCTCGCTGCCGTGGCTGAATCTCAACTCCTGGGAGGAAGTCGCCGGTCTCAGCCAGAAAAAACGGGAACTAGTCGTTAAAATCTCGGGCTTCCATGAATTGGCCTGGGGCGCGCGGGGCGTGTACATGGGCCATGACCTGCCGTCGGAAGAATGGCGTGCCGTGCTGGAGAACGCCCTGTCGGAGTTCTCTTCTTCGCCGTGGCTCATGCAGGAATTCACGGCGGGATCTCCCGTTCGCCATCCCTACTTTGACCCCCTGACCGGAGAGGTGAGAGAGATGGAAGGCCTGGTGCGCCTCTGCCCCTACTTTTTCCGTTCTACCGGGGGAGACACCCGCTTTGGCGGATGCCTGGCGACCATCGTCCCGCGGGACAAGAAAAAAATCCACGGGATGAAAGACGCCATCCTCGTCCCCTGCGTTGAGGAATAAGCCCTCCGCCCCGGGTGTTTTTTCTTGAGGCACAGGGGCATAACGGGTTTTATGGAGGAAATGTCACAATCCGGTCCGAGCGAACAAGAATACTGGGGGTCCCGTCTGGGCGTTATTTTGGCGGTGGCCGGGAGTGCGGTCGGATTCGGCAACTTCCTGCGCTTCCCCGGACTGGCGGCCCAATACGGGGGCGGGGCGTTCATGATCGCCTACTTCATTTCCCTGTTGCTGCTGGGGTTCCCCGTGTGCCTGGTGGAGTGGTCTCTCGGCCGCCATGCCGGACGTAAAAAAGCGCATACCCTGCCGTCTCTGATCTGGGTCATGACCAAATGGCCCGGCCTGAAATACGCGAGCGTCATTGCCGTCATCAGCACCCTGTTCCTCAGTGCGTTTTACCTGTGCCTCGAAGCGTGGACGCTCATTTACACATGGCGTTACATGACGGGCGGCATGGGCTTGTCCTCGGGAGAGGAATTTACCAGACTGTTTATCTCCATCTCCGGCATTGCCGGAGACGGCGAGGCATTCCGGGCATCGGAGCATGGAGTGCTCTGGTTCATGCTGGCCGCGCTGGCGATCAACTTCGGCCTGATTTATCAGGGCATACGCAAGGGTATTGAGTTTTTCTGCCGCTGGGCGATGCCCACCCTGATTCTGATTTGCCTGCTGATGACGGTACGCGTGCTGACGCTGGGGACTCCTGATCCCGCCTTTCCCAACCGTACGGTCGAGTCGGGACTCGCCTACATGTGGGAGCCGTCAAAACTGCTGATTGAGCAGAACAGGACCGGCGACGGCAAAACATGGGAGACAGAAGACATTATATCCCTCAACAATGAGGAAAAAGTAAGGGAGGCCGAAGCCTATGCGTCGGCGCACCCCGGTACCGTGCGCCTGACAAAAGTCGCCATGTGGACGGAGTTGGGCAAGCCGGATGTCTGGCTCGCCGCGGCGGGGCAGGTATTTTTCTCCCTATCCGTGGGATTCGGCATGATCCTGACATACGCCAGCTATCTCAGACGCCGGGACGATGTCGCGCTCAGCTCCCTCTCTGCCTTTTCCGCCAATGAATTTTGCGAAGTGGGCATAGGCGGCCTGATGACCGTGCCTGCGGCGGTCGCCTTTTTGGGAGTGGCCGGGGCTGCGGGGCAGTCCACCTTTGCGCTGGGCTTCAATGTGCTGCCTCAGGTCTTTTCCAAAATGCCGGGAGGGGAGTTGATAGGCTTCCTGTTCTTCTTCCTCCTGGCGCTGGCGGCGGTGACCAGCGCCATCTCCATGCTGCAGCCCGGTATCGCCTATCTGGAGGAGTATTTGAAAATAGGGCGTAAGCAGTCTGTCGCGACCCTGTTTTTGATTGTAGCGTCGGGCAGTTTTATCGTCGCGTGGTTCAGCCGGGAGCTTCTGGCGATGGATGTGCTGAACTTTTGGGCGGGCACCGTCACGCCCGTCGTGTTCGCCCTGGTGATGATCTATCTTTTCTCCCGGAAATGGGGAGTGGACAAGGGCTTCCGGGAAATAGACGCCGGGGCGGCCATACGTTTGCCCCGGATTTTCAAATACATCATCAAGTACGTCTCGCCCCTGTTCCTGATCATTATCCTGATCTCCTCCCTGATGTCCAACATCTTCGGCACACGTTCGGCGAACATACAGGCCCTGCTGGACGGCGACGCGGCGGCTGTGGCGCCCTTCCTCTGGATGGGGCTGGTAGCCGTTTACATGATCGGCGTCGGCGTCGCCTCGAAAAAGTTCAAAAACAGCCCGGTGCGGACGGAGCGTTGATGCGCTCCGCCCGGAGAGAGACGCCGCCCCATCGGCCTCAGACCTTGAAATGTCTGAGACGCAGGGCATTGGCGACGACGGAGAGAGAGCTGAGACTCATCGCCAGCGCGGCAATGCCCGGCGTCAGCAGCAGACCGAAGGCCGGGTAAAGCACGCCCGCCGCGATCGGAATGCTCAACCCGTTGTACAGGAAGGCGAGAAGCAGGTTGCCCTTCATATTCGACAGCGTGGCCCGGCTCAAGGCTCTGGCCCGGACAATGCCCGACAAATCTCCCTTGACCAGCGTGACGCCGCAGCTTTGCATGGCGACATCCGTCCCGGTACCCATGGCGATCCCCGCATTCGCTCCCGCGAGGGCGGGGGCGTCATTGACCCCGTCTCCCGCCATGGCGACAATCATGCCCCGGCTGCGGTACTCATTGACAAGAGCCAGCTTGCCCTGCGGGGAGAGCGCGCCGTGAGCCTCCCGTATGCCGAGAGAGCGGGCAACGGCGTCGACGGTCTCCTGCGCGTCTCCTGAGGCAATGACGACGCGGAGACCCTGCCGCTCAAGCATGGCAATCGTGTCGGCGGTACCCGGTTTGATCTTGTCCGATACCGCGATCAACCCGGCGGCCTGGCCGTCTATCGACAGGAACATGACCCCGGCTCCCGTACTTCTGAGAGACTGGGCGTCTCCGGCAAGAGGGGAGGGGTCAGCCCCCTGCTCACGCAGCAGAGTCTCGGAGCCCAGCACGACCCTTTGCCCGTTTACAAGACCGCTGACGCCGCCGCCGGGATGGGATTGGAAACCCTCCGCCGCAGTCAGGGCCACAGAGCGTTTTTTCGCTTCGTTCAACAGGGCCGAGGCCAGGGGATGCTCGCTCCCCTGCTCGAGAGAGGCCGCGAGAGACAGCACCCGGGCGTCGTCAAACCCGGGCAGGGCAATCACCCGGTCAAAAGAAGGCCGGCCCTCGGTCAGCGTCCCGGTTTTATCAATCAGCAGCACATTGACCTTGTCCAGAGCCTCCATGGCCGCCGCGTCGCGGAACAGCACCCCCATAGTCGCCGCCTTGCCCGAGGATACCATGACCGACATGGGCGTCGCGAGGCCCAGGGCGCAGGGGCAGGCGATAATAAGCACCGACACCGCGTTGACCAGCGCGTGATCCCAGGCGGGGGACGGCCCCAGAAGACCCCACAGAACGAATGTGGCGGCCGCGCAGACCACGACGGCCAGTACAAAATATTTGGCGACGACGTCGGCGGTCTTTTGAATGGGCGCGCGGCTCCGCTGCGCCTGGGCGACCATCTGGACGATACCCTCCAGCACCGTATCCCGGCCCACCTTGCGGGCCTCCATCAGGAAGGAGCCCGTCGTATTCAGCGTCGCGCCGATGACCTTGTCTCCCGGCATTTTCATGACGGGCAGGGACTCTCCGGTCAGCATGGACTCATCGACGTCGCTCATCCCCTCCGTCACGACCCCGTCCACCGGAACCTTCTCCCCGGGCCTGACACGCAAAAGATCGCCGGGGGCGACCTCGGAGAGCGGAATGTCCCGCTCCTCCCCTCCCTTATCCACCAGACGGGCCGTTGACGGCGACAGCCCCAGAAGGGAGCGAATAGCCTCAGAAGTCCGTGACCGGGCCTTCATTTCCAGAATCTGGCCGATCAGCGTCAGGGAGACAATCACGGCGGCGGACTCAAAATAAACCGGGAGATGACCCTCGTGCAAAAAGGCCGCCGGGAACCAGCCGGGGAATATCGTGGCCGCCGCGCTATAGACAAAGGCGACGCCCGTACCCAGTGAAATGAGCGTCCACATATTGGGGCTCCGGTGAATGACCGACTGCCAGCCGCGGACAAAAAACGGCCCGCCCGCCCAGAACAGCACGGGCAGGGCGAGCAGCAGCTGAACCAGATTCATGTGGGGAAAGCTCAGAGCGTCCGTAAAATGCCCGCCCATCTCCAGAACCAGAAGCAGGAGGGACAAGGGAAGCGTCCATAAAAAACGGCGGCGAAAATCGACCAGCTCGGGATCTTCCTCTTCCTGCAAAGAGGGCATTTCCGGCTCCAGAGCCATACCGCATTTCGGGCAGGAGCCGGGGTGATCCTGCCTGATCTCGGGGTGCATGGGGCAAGTATAGACCGTCCCCGGGACGGGGGCGGACTCCTTGCGGGGCGATGCCGCCCGGTCATGGGGCGGGGGCTCGGCTCCGGGCTGCTCCTCCAGGGTCATGCCGCACTTCGGACAAACGCCCGGATGATCCTGCACAACATCGGGATGCATCGGGCAGACATACACCGGAGGCGCCGGCCGCTGCGCGCCCGCATCTCCCTGCGGCGCATAACGGGCGGGATCGGCGGTAAACTTGTCCCGGCAGTGACGACTGCAAAAAAAGTAGCTTTTATCCTGATAATTTGCCGTCCAGGGACTGGACGCGTCCGCCGTCATCCCGCATACCGGATCCTTGCCGGAGCAGGGAGAAGGAGAGGCGGAATCCTGAGAACTCTTTTCGTGCGCTCCCCGGGAGCAGGAGGGACATGTATCCATAATAAAAAAATGGCAGACCTGACACGGAAGCCTTGGGGAACATCCCGTTCCTTTCCCTTCCTTCGCTATTATTTGCCCCGTGACGATGTTAGTCAAACGGAGAGAACGTCTTTTTCTAACGCCTGGGGAAGTTGATAAAACAGAGGGAGAAACCGGGGCGGGACTCTTCCCGTTTTGAGCGGCCCTCTCCCTTTCAAAAAGAAAAATGACAATTTAGTTCGAAAAAAACTTGCCAACCCATTCCGATTGCGCTTTAATCCCGCCACGCCGAAAGGCCTCCCAGTGCTCGGGTGGCGGAATTGGTAGACGCGCTAGACTAAGGATCTAGTGGGGCAACCTGTAGGGGTTCGAGTCCCCTCTCGAGTACCATTAATAACCCTCTCCAAGTGAACAGCTTGAAGAGGGTTACTTATTTTCCGGGGAAGGGGCTGTGAAGGGATGAGATAGCCGCTTTACGAGGCAGGGGCGATTCAGGTTTTTTATCGAAGGGCGGCTCTGGCCCAGGGGGCAGTCTCCAACGAACTCCCGGCCGCCAAAGGCCTGTTGTCCTCCGGGGTATATGAGGTCTCTTCGGATAGATTGATCCAGACTTCATGGACCGAGAGTTATTATTCTACGAACGGAAGCGTCTCCATTCAGTCCGGGGCGGCACTATTTTTGGGGATGATGTCGTTTTCCTGAACAACGGGGAGCTTTCCGTATCCGGGAACGGAGCGGTTTACAACGGCGGCGCGTTTGATGCGGGCAGTCTTCTGATCGCTCATTGCGGATCGGTCGTTTTTGAAAGAAATTATTTGAATATCAACGGTGTCCATATATTGCGCTCCCTTTGCCAGTCGGACTCGTCCCGGGGGATTGTTCTGGCGACCGCGCACGGGGAGGGGAAGGACGATGCCGGTATTGTGTTTTACGACAGTATTTACGCGGAGGGGGACTTGACCATGAATCAATGGGTCAACTCGTCAGGAGAGAGGGAAACGAATTATGGTTCCATTCTTTTTTCCGGTAAAAATACTTTATTCGGTCTGGAAGCCGTCGAGGGCGGGCAGGCCAGCGATTCGGAAATAAAAGCCTCCCGTTCGAGCATCGTTCTGGGCAATGTGTCCTTCCTCGGCGGGCAGCTGATTGTTGAAGAAGGAATGGGAATCTAGGCCGGGGGAACGTTTGCCATGGCCGACAGGATTTTGCTGGAAATGACCCGGAGCGGCAATATTGGCGGCCGCACGGTAACCATGGAGGAGGAGACCGTCCTCAGAGTAAGGAGCGGAGCCGCTATTTATTCCGGTCAAATGGATATGGGAGGCACCATTCACCTGTACGACAATCTGGATTATTATGAGGATTCCCGCTGGGCCGTGCGCCAGGTGTACAATCTGATTTACGATCAGAACCACACGCGCAGTCAGGAATCCTTCGAGGCGATTGTCACGGAAGCCACGGGGGCTAATACGGTGCTCTCTCCCTATACTTATCAGGGGTGCTGGACGTATCGCCGGGAGGGGGACCCGCTCGTCGCCATCTGGAATCTTACTGGCTCCATTCAGGACATCAGGCCGGAGCAGGAGGGCAATATTGTCTCCAATGCGCTGTACACGTCCTCGCAGAATCTCCGGTCTCTCGCCGGAGCGATTGGCCAGTATATGGATGTCGCCCGGTTCAACGCCTTTGTCAAAAACAATTATTGGGCCAAGGGCATCGGAGACTTCAGCGTGTCCCGCAACGCGCATGATCTGGACGGGTACAAATACCGCGCTGGGGCGGATGTTCGGCAAGGTGAGGAGCCGCTTCTATTCCGCCTCGATTGACCAGGACTCCATGATGGGGGGCCGGCCTCCGGACCGTTAACGAATCAAACAGCGTCCTGTGGACCGGGCTTGTCTCATTGTCTATCTGGTCGTCAGCTACTCCTATTGAGCGGCGGCATAATCGCGGAGAGGAGCGCGCTCCTCTCCGCGATCAAGTATCCCCCGGCATAAAATCTTTGTGCCGGATTTGATTTCACGCCCCCCGGTCATGCCGGTATTCGCCGCCGGTTCCGATGTCCGGGCGTTCTGTTTTCATACGGGGGCGGCATGGCGCGTGGCGTCACGGTTTGACGGCGGGCTCGTTGTCTTTTGTGCGTTCAAGCGTGTAGCCGAAGCGTTTTTCAAACGGTTTTTTGTGGGCTTCCTGTTTTTGCTGGAAGCGCTCCCAGTTCCATTTTTCTTTCGGGCTCCAGCCTTTTTCCGCAATCGCCATGGCGCGCGGATAGGCGCGGTAGAGCGTATGCTCCAGCGTGGGGAGCTGCTCGGACCACAGCGTGCAGTGTACGCCGATGATGTGATCTACTTCTTCGGCGGGCTTGCCTTGTGTCGGGTCGAGGTTGTAGCTGCCTTCGAGCGACAGGCCCGGCATCCATCCGCGGTTGCTGTGGCCGGGGAGCTGGGGGTAGTCCAGATAGCAGTGCTCGCCCGGCGTCAGGATGAGCTTGAGCCCGGCCTTTTTGGTGGCGGTTACGGTGGCGGGCGTTTTGCCCAGCCGCCAGGTATAGACCGTCTGTCCCTTTTGGTAGAAGTCGTCTTCGAGTTCGAACCAGAACTGGGCCTCCCGGCCGTGTTTGGAGAGCAGGGTGGTCATGTCCTCGAAGAATTTTTTCATTTGGGCGTTCGTATTCGGGAGGTTTTTCGCCTTGCGGGCTTCCGTGCAAGCCGCGCAAAGCTCCCAGCGCTCCATGGGCGCCTCGTCGCCGCCGAGGTGGATGATTTTGCCGGGGAAAATATCGGCGAGCTCTTTCACCACCGCTTCATAAAACTTCCACATTTCTTTGCTTTGCGGGCAAAGCAGATGGTAGCTGACTCCTCCCTCGCGACGGATTTTGACTTCCTGGGGAGCGGTCAGCAGTTCCCTTTTTTGCGCGTCATTTTTACGGGTGCAGGCGGGCGTTTTTTTAAACTCGTCCATCTGTTTCGCCGGAGGATTCTGGCAGAAGAATTCGGGGTATGCGTTGCACAGGGCCTGGTTATGACCGGGGATGTCGATTTCCGGTACGACCGTGATGCCTCTGGCTGCGCAGTAGGCCACAAGATCCTTCAACTCCTTTTTGGTGTACATTCCCTTCGAGGCGGGCATCCAGCCGGGGCCGCCGCCATCGCCGGGGCCGCGGGTGGAGGCGACCGTCTTCAGCTTGTCATACCCCGGTACGGGGATGCGCCAGCCCTGATCGTCGGTAAGGTGCAGGTGCAGGACGTTGAATTTGTAGAAATGCATCGCATCGACAAATTTTTTGAGGTCTTTCAGAGGCATGAAGGAGCGGGCGACGTCGCACATCATGCCGCGCCAGGCGTAGGCGGGTTTGTCTGTAATCGTGCCGCAGGGGATGCCGCCGGGAGTCGAGTCGAGCTGGTCCTCGAGCTGCTGGATCGTCACTTTTGCGTTTTCGAGGCCGCGTTTGTCCGCGTACTGGATGCGGATGCCCTTCGGGGTAATGTCGAGGGCATAGCCTTCTTCTCCGAGAGAGGGGTCGAGTTTTGCTCCGTTGATATTGAAGCGGAGGTTTTGGGTCATGCCCTCTCCCGCCTCAACACGGGCAGGCTCGGGGATAATATTGTAGGCGGATGAAGGTTCCGGTTCGGCTTGGATCAGGCCGGACAGGCTGGCGATGACCGCGAGGAGCAGGGAGGATGTTTTCATAGGGGCAATAAGGGAAATAAGGCGACAGGCTGAAACAATGTCTGTTTATACGGATGATTGTCAGGTTTTCTTTCCATATCATTTTATTTTGTGAAGAAAAAGAAACTCTTTTGGCGAAAAAGGCTTACGGACGGGAGAGATAGTGCGAAGCTCCCTTTTTTTGTTCATCGGCAAATTGATTCGCCACACTCGAAAAGGAATGATCGTTCCTGCAGGAGATTGTTTTCTATAACGGCATCGGCTTTTGGAAAAAGCCGTAGGGCGTTCGCCGAAAAGCCCCGAATAGAGTAGGCACAACAAAAAGGATTATTCCATGATTACAAGACAACAACTCCTGCAATTCCCGATTGATACTCCATTGGCTGAATGGACACAGCTCTTTGACAATTCATGTCTCGCGACGTCCCTTGACTTCATCTCCGGCAATCACAATGCCGAGTACCAGAATCTCTGGAATCAAAATAGACATTTATACAATGCGGCTCTTGCCGATCTCAATACGGCTCCGGCTCCAGGTAAAGAGGAAATTATCTGGTTTTTGTCCGGTTACGGAAAATTCCCTTCCTATGTGTACCGTCATATGGATACGTATACGCCAGCACTGGCTGTGGAAGTAGGGAATATTTTTGCCCGATACGACATGTTCATTTGTGCCTGCGTTGGGCATGCCCGCGTTTATTTTCGAAATGAAGGCCGGATTTTTATTCCCGGCAGGGCGGAGGGCTTGAATAGCCTGCTTTTTCAGGAAGCCGCTCCCTTGACGATCAATGTAGGACAGGATAACAATGGACGTATGACCATCGACGGAGAAGCGACTCCGATGATTATGGCCTTGAATTACGCCTAATTTTACTGTCCCGCTCCTGTTTTTCAGGAGCGGGGCGGTTTTGAGGGCAGGGGGGGATATACAAACGGGGAAGAGACGTATTCAGGGGAGATCCCTGTTTTCCCGGATGTGGGGAATGCCGTTTTTGTCCAGAATCCTCTCGTAATTGCCGATTCGCTTGAGGAAGGAGTCGTAGTTTTTTTGCTCTTTGGGAGTCCAGCCCGTTTCGGCGTGGGCCGCCAGTCTCGGGAAGATGTATTTGTACAGTTTGTCGGCGGTCTGCAGCCACTCGGTCCAGGCCTGGCATCCCGTTCCGATGACGTTCCGGGCATATTTCTCCTCTAGTCCGGCAAAGACGGGTTCAAAGGAGTAGGCTTTTTGCAGGGAGAGGTCTTTTCTGTTGATGTAAGTCCACTGGTAAGTGGAGTTGACGATCTGGTGACCCGTTTCCGCCGCCTTTTTCGCCAACTGGGGAGAGCCCTGCCAGAAGTGGATGACGGCCTTTTTGTCGAGGGTTTCGGAGGCGTTGCCCTGTCCCCCGTCGTTGTGAATGTCCGTACCGAGTATTTCGTTCCATCCCATCATGCGGCAGCCTTTTTGGGCCAGCATTTTGGACAGTCTGTTGGAGAAGCGCATTTGCAGGTCGGTGTATTTTTTGATGCCGTTTTTCTTCATGTATTCCTCTATGTGGGGCACGCCCTCCCAGCATTGTTTGTATCGTACTTCGTCTCCGCCCGTGTGGATGATTTTTGCGGGGAAAAGGGCGATGAGTTCGTCAAAGACATGGGAGAGGAATTGGTAGGTTTTCTCCTGTGTGGGGTCGAGCACTCCTATTTCCGCGAATTTGACGGGCATTTCCTTGAGGGGTTTTGCCGACAATTCAAGCTCGGGATAAGCGACGCCGATGGGCGCCGAGTGGCCGGGGACGTCGATTTCCGGGATGATGGTGATGTTTCGGTCCGCGGCGTACTGGACAATGCGCCTGATTTGCTCCTGCGTGTAAAAGCCCTCGTGAGGCTTGCCCGCCATGGAGCCGTCGCCCTTGGGCCAGGAGCCGGATTCGGTGTCTTTGCGCTTGCCGCCGATGCCGGCCAGCCTGGGGTATTTTTTTATTTCAATCCGCCAGCCGATATCGTCGGACAGGTGCCAGTGCAGGACATTCATTTTCAGCAGCGCCATCTGGTCCAGGATGCGCTTGCACTCCTTTTCGCCAAAGAAATGGCGCGCTTCATCCAGCATGAATGCCCGCCAGGAGAACCGGGGATAGTCCAGGATTTTGAAGCTTTTTTCCGCCAGCAGCCAGGAGACCGTTTTTTTCTCTTCGGAGGCGCCGAAGAATTCTGCGGGGAGCATCTGGGCGAGGCTTTGTCCAGCGTAGAAGATTCCCTTTTCCGACGAAGCGCAGATCAGGAGTTTACCGGGGACGGCCGTGATCGAATAGGACTCGGGGCCGTATTTTTGCATCGAAGGGTCTTTCCGAAATTCGACGATTGTTCCCTCGTTGCCCGTCGAGACGGGAAGCCCCGTTCCATGGCTCAAATAATCGAGCACTCCCTTTGCCTTGCGGAGAAACTCCGGGTCTTTTTCCCTGCAGAGGGCGCGCAGGCTGTTTTTGAGGAGGACGGGGCCCTGGACGGATTGTGCCGGGTATTGAATGTCGGCGGGCCTGGGGATGATTTGCTCCTGGGCGCGCAGAAGTCCCGTTTTTGAGAACAGGGCGGCGCACAAGACGGCGGTGAAGCCGCCGCTGCCCAGGTGCTCGACGAACGCGAACCCCGGGATGACAGGTGCGCTCACCGGGTGACCGCCCCCGCCTCGTAGCGGACGCTGTAGACGTGCGCCATGTCGAGCACCGTGCCCGGCTCGAGCACGTAGGCGTCACCGGGCCTCATG
>CAZNVW010000005.1:2396-7143 GCA_964576595.1 uncultured Verrucomicrobiales bacterium | reverse complement strand
CAGGTATCTGTAATGATACGGCGGGAAGGGGAGAGGTTTTTTCATCATAGGGAAAATAAACGGGTAAAACAGAGAATTTTTTCAGGAGTGGCTGCGTACCCAATTTATGAGCTTTATCAAAACCGGAGTTGTTTTTCTGCTGGCGGCCCTGTCGTTTGCGGGAGAGGGAAGAGGTGCGGGTGAGGAGCAGCACGGGAGTCCTGAAAGGATGGTGTGGGATTTCAAGGATATCAAGGGATGGGTGCTGAGTAGCCAGGATGACAATCCGGACTCACAGACCTCCCTGGAACGGGGGTGTTTGAAGATTTATACACGGGCGGGGTCGAAGGATCGGAAGAAAGCCCGCACCGAGGAAAAAGTTTACACGACGGGCCGGTACAAGTGGCGGACTTATGTGCCCCAGATGGGAAAGGGAGACCAGGCCAGCGTCGGCTCCTGGATCTATTGCGACGACCGGCACGAGATAGATTTTGAGGTCGGGTACGGGAAAAAGAAGGTGCGTGACGAGCTCAAGGCAAAGCCGGGCGATCTGGTCGCGTACATGACGACCCAGGGCGGCCCTTTTTCATCCAAACCGGTTTTGATCAGACCGGGCTGGCATACTTTTGAGATAGACTTGACGGCGGTGGACGGCAAATACAAGGCGCAGTGGTTTATCGACGGGAAGCTGAAGCATGCCGTGCAGCAGAATTTCGGGCCGGAAATTGCGTTTTACCTTTTTTGCAGCGTCGAGAATCTGGGCTTTATCGGCGACAATCCGGCGACGAAGGATAATTACGGCCTGTTTGACCGGGTGGAATATACCTGGCACCCCTGAGCCCCTGAACGGGCGGATTTTTACGGCTCCGGCGGCTTAATGTGTTGACTGGGGGCTGGGGAGATTGATAGTCGGTTATCTTAAGGGCGTCTTTCGCATGCGGCACGCCTGAAAAGATAACGGTTTATTTTATGATCCCCCTTTCTCTTTTGCTGTTGTCCTGGCTTTGCTCTGTAGGCGAGGAGTGGCGGCAGGTGGCGGGCGTTGTGGTGATCGAGCCCGGAATGAGCGTGGGGGATTTGTTCCGCGAAATGGGACAGTCAGGAAAGAGGGTGATTTATTTGCAGACACCCTCTTCTCCGTTGTTTTCCGTGTGTTATTACAATTCGTTTTGGGGGAAGAATTATCGGCATTTCCCCTTTCATCGATTGTACAGGCAGGGAGAGATGGATTTTGCCAATATACTCTGTTTGCCTTCTTCGGATGATTTGGAGGATGGGACGGGCCGTCTGGTAACGCTGGCTTTGGAAAACGGAGTGGCGAAGAGAAAAGGGAATATCATGGTGAATGTGGAGGATTACGGGAGCGCGCGCAATGTCGGCTTCATTTTTCTTTTTGAGGATGAAAATGAGCCTGTTTCTTCGTATTGGCCCATGATTGTTTCGGCGTCCCGCATTTCCCGCAATCAGGTTCAGTTCAGGCTGGGCTATTTTCCGGAGGGAGGGGGGTGGATCGAGGACGACTCCCGTTTTTACGAGGGAGGCTCCGCCGCGTTGGAGTATTTGCCCGAGAATCGTTTTGAGCCTCCGTATCTTCATTTGCCCGGCTGTCGTAAAGAGGCCGAACCCGGGCGGGGGAGGAGAGCGGGGAGTGAAGCCGTCCTGGCTGTGAAATAGATGTATTTTTTCATTTTTAAAAGTATATATATTTTTAATATAATTATTTTAAATGGTTTGTGTAAAATAAAAAATACCTCTTTCCTTAGAGTTGGTGTAATGTTGTACGATGGGAGGTGACTTCTGTTGCCGGGGAGATTGCTCCCGGGAGGCAGACATCCTGCTCATTATTATGAATAAAAACGTGTTGATTATTTCTTCCAGTCCGCGCAAGGGCGGGAACTCCGATTTGTTGTGCGACCAGTTTATGCGAGGCGCGGAAGAGTCCGGGCATCATGTGAACAAGATCAGGCTCGCCGATCATGACATTCACTATTGCCGGGGATGCGGAGCCTGTTATCAGGGGGCTCGACCCTGCCCGCAAAAGGACGATATGCCGGAGCTTCTCGACAGGCTGCTGGCCGCCGATGTCATTGTCATGGCGACTCCTGTGTATTTTTATACGCTGAGCGGTCAGATGAAGACCTTTATTGATCGTACGGCAGCCCGTTATGAGGAGATACGGGATAAGGAATTTTATTTTATTCTGGCCGCGGCGGAAGAGGGCCGGGACAAAATGGAGCGTACGGTGGAATGTTTCCGCGGTTTTCTGGACTGCCTGGAAGGAGCGAAGGAAAAAGGCGTGATTTACGGGCTCGGCGCCTGGCACGCCGGAGAGATACGCGATACGCCCGCGATGCTTGAGGCTCTGGAGGCCGGGCGCAATTTGTAAATGACCAACACGTTTCATGAAAACATTGTTAACGGCCGCCGGGCCGATTGCGTTATCTGCTGTTATTCTTTTTTTCTGCAACGACCATTCTTTTTATTCCATGAACGAGACAGACATTCATAAAAAGGACACGATATTTTCAAAGGGGGAAAGGGCCTCTTCCGATTATTTCACCGGTACGGCCTGGGTCAACATCCTGGTTCCGCGCGGCGCAGATCGCCCCTATGCCGTGGGCGATGTCGTCTTCGAGCCGGGATGCCGGAACAACTGGCACATTCATCCCGCGGAGCAGCTATTGTTCATTACGGAGGGGCGAGGGCTTTATCAGGAAAAGGGGCAGCCCGCCCGGTTTCTGAAAAAAGGCGACGTTGTGGTCATTCCCCCGGGGGTGGAGCATTGGCACGGCGCGGCTCCCGATACCCGTTTCACTCATCTGGTTGTTACAAACTATAGAGGGGAGGAGTGCGTCGAGTGGAAATCGCCCGTTACAGGGGCGGAGTATGACGAGGCTGTCAAGGGGCGGGGGTAGGCTTTGGGTCGGCCCGGCCTCTTTGGCGCACGCTCGTATGCCGTACGCAAAGCGGGCTTCTGTCCGGCGATGGACAGAAGCCCGTCTTCGGGGTAAAGGGGCAGGGGGCTGTTTAGCCGCAGCAGTCCTCTCCTTCGTACTTCCAGGAGATCACCTTGTTGTTCTTGAGGGTAAACAGGGTTTTGCACTCGGTGTTGTAGTAGGAGTCGGGAGAGCCCGGGTCGTAGGTGTGGCGCGTTTCCTTGTAGTTTTTGTTGTATTCCTTCCGCTCCGTCCAGGAAGCGGGGCGTCCCGGGCTAAAGTGCGTCGAGACTTTTCGATAGACGAGTACTTTTGTGCTGCCGTCCACGCTGTATTCCTGTTCGGGCGGTCCCCAGTAGGAGACGAGATCGGCTTTGCTCCGGTTTACCCAGGTTTGAAGCTGGGCTTCATAGGCCTCCGTATTGCAGCAGGAGGGGGCGAGCGCGGCCAGGGCGCAGGTGCAGAGCAGGAAGAGGATGTGTTTCATGGTCAATTGGTGCGGTGCCCTGTCATGTTAGGGGAGAGGTGGAATTTTGTCTAATAAAAAGGAGGGGCCTAGAGTGACCGCTGCTTGCAGGACAGGGAGGAGACCGTCAGGCAGAGGACTTCCACGGCGGAGGCCTCCCGGTCAGTGAAGTCGCAGTCAAGCCCCGCCTGGTGTTTCATCAACAGGGAGAGGCCGCGCCGTTTTTCCGGGCCGGACAGGAAGGTTATTTCCCCTCGTCCGATGATGCTTTCATAGAGAAAGCCGTACAGGCAAAACGGCTTGCCGTTTTCCGCGGGCGAGAGGGCGTGTCTGCCATCCATTTCAAAGGAAACCCGGGGGCTGTCCCGGATGAGATCCAGTTTGCGGCCTTCGTGCGCGCAGTGGAAGTAGAGCCGCAGGGCGCCGTCGCTATCGTAGTCGAAACCGAAATTGAGCGGGACGATGTAGGCCTCTCCCCGGTCGCAAAGTCCCAGCCGGCAGACTTTGCAGCGCGAGATGATGTCCCGTATTTCACTATCGTCCGTAACGAGTCTGTCGCTTCTTCTCATGCGGGGGAGTATAAGGGAAGGCGGGCATGAGTCCAAGGGCGTATTTGCGCGGGGAGGCTGGCGGAAAAAGGATTTCTTTGATACGGGATGCCGGGGTTGGTATAGTGGCGGTGTGAAGGGCGTCCTTATCGTCGGCATGGGGTTTTTGGGTCGGGCGGCAGCTGGTCTGTTTGAGCGCGAAGGCTGGGTTGTGTACCGGGCCTCCCTTGAGGCGGAGGAGGGGGTCGCGCCTGTGGATGTGAGAGATTTTGCTTCGGTCGAGGCGTTGAGCTGCGGAGAGCGAGACCCTGATGTGGTGATTCTTTGCGCGAGTACCAACCGGGGCGGCGTCGGGGAGTACCGGCGGGTTTTTGCGGACGGGTGCGGGCATTTGCTGCGCCGCTTCCCCGCATCGAGGCTGATTATGTGCGGGAGCTGCTCCGTTTACGCCCAGCAGGAGGGCGAGCTGGTGGATGAGGAGTCTGAGGCGGAGCCCGTGTCGGAGTCCGCCCGCATTCTGCTGGAGGCGGAGTCTCTCGTGCTGCGGAGCGGCGGGACGGTCGCCCGCCTGTCCAATTTGTACGGGCCGGGCCGGTCTGTGCTGCTGGCCGGGTTTATGGCGCGCGAAGCCGTTATGGAGGAGGACGGCAGACGCCTGCTGAATCACATCCACCGGGATGATGCGGCGGCGGCCCGCATATGGCGCGCTGCGCGTCGGCTCGCTGGGCGACGCGACCATTCTCTCGGGCATCGACGGCCGCTTCGACTATGTGGACGTCGTCGGCGAGCACCTGCACGGCGACCGGAAGATCGTCGCG
>CAZNVW010000005.1:0-2386 GCA_964576595.1 uncultured Verrucomicrobiales bacterium | reverse complement strand
CCGTCCTGCGCCGGGCATGTGTATAATGTGACGGATTCCCTGCCCCTGTCCCAGAAGAAGATGTACCGGGCTCTATCCGCCCTGCTGGTGCGACCCTGGCCGCCGTCCGGGCCGAAAAAGGAGGGCGGCAAAAGGGCCTGGACAAACAAGGCCGTCTCGAATGAACGGCTGAGGGCTCTCGGGTGGCGGCCCGTTTACGAGTCATTTTTGGAGGCGGTGCCCGATGTGCTGCCGACACTGCCCGCGGGAGGGGAGGAATGAAGAGCGCTATTGAAGAGTTTCTGATTTATCTGGCGTCCGAGCGGGGGCTTAGCGCCGCGTATCAGATATCCGTCCGCCAGACGCTGGAGGATATGGCCCGCTGGATGGAGGCGCGCTCGTTGACTGTAGAGGGGATGACGCCCGCCTGTGTCTCCGATTATCTGGCCGGGCTGGGCGAGCGCGGTCTCTCCCGGAGTACCCGGAGGGTGGAGCAGGTGCATGTGAGGATTTTTTTCCGCTTTCTTTTTGACCGCAGGAAGATTTCCTCCGATCCGGCGGCGTTGCTTTTGTCCGTGCGGCAGGAGGAGCATCTGCCCGATTCCTTGGGTGAAGAGGCCGTCGCCCGCCTGCTGGACTCGGTGGAGCCCGCCGTGCCTCTGGGCGCGCGGGACAGGGCCATTCTGGAGATGCTGTACGCCTGCGGTCTCCGGGTGTCGGAGCTGACCGGGCTGAGGCTGGAGAATGTGGATGAGGAGGAGAAGTGTCTGCGCGTTACGGGCAAGGGCGGCAAGACCCGCTTTGTGCCCATGGGAGACAAGGCTCTGGACGCGCTGGCGTTTTATCTGAAAAACGCCCGTCCCCTGCTGGTGCGCCGCCGGACGTCAACGATTGTCTTTCTCAATATTCGGGGCGGGGAGCTGACCCGCGACAGAATACGGCAGATCATCAAGGAGCGCGCCCGGCTGGCGGGGTTGTCGGAGAATGTGTTCCCCCATCTGATGCGGCACTCGTTTGCCACCCATTTGCTGGGACACGGGGCGGATTTGCGCGTGATACAGGAGTTGCTGGGGCACTCTTCGCTGACGACGACGCAGATTTATACGCATGTGGATCAGGCCCGGCTCAAGGCCCTGCACCACAAGTTTCATCCCCGGGGCTGAGGACGGGAGCCGCGCCGCGTCCTCCGGGTCTGGCCCTATCGTTATTCTACGTCTTCCGGGTAGATTTCTTCCCCGAGGACTTCGTTGCTCTGGATGTCGTCGCGGTCGATTTTCTGGCGTTTTTCCAGTTCTTCCGGGGGCAGGGTCAGGAAGTCTATTTCCTGTTGGGCGTACTCCGCCATTTTGTTGTTGGGGTTGATTTCAATCAGCTTTTTGTAGGTATCGACGATCTCCTGCTTGTATTCCTCCATTTGGCCGCGCATGGAGCGGGCGCGCAGGTCGAGGATGTCCTGCCTCTGCTCGTCCGAGTACGGGAAGCTGGTGTCCGCCAGGATGCGGTCGAATTCCTTGAGGGCGTCCTTGACGGGTTTGTCGAGCAGGTCGTTCAGGCTGGAGATGTCGAATGTGCTCTGTAGTCCTTTTTTACCGGCCTGTCCCATGATGGTGTCCGGTCCGAGTTTGAACATTTTGTTGTAGGTCTCCTTGATCTTGTCGGCGTTTTTTGTGGCGTCCTTGCGCAGGATGTGCGCTTTCAGCCCGCAGACCATTTGTCTCTGTTCGATGGAGTAGCCTTCATCGTTGATATATTTGTCGCATTCACGGAGCGCTTTTTCATCCGGCTGTTTGAACAGTTCGTGCAATTTGAAGATGTCAAAGGACAGGCGACGTACATAGCCGGATTTGTCGGAGGGATCGGCGGCCTTGACCAGTTCGAGAATTTTGGGAGACGGTTTGATGCCCTGTACGTCGGCGGCCGCGCCGAGCATTTTGGCGCGTTCGACGCCTTTTTTCAGCATGGCCTGGCGGATAAGCTCGTCCCGCTCGATTCTCTTTTTCTGAACCGAGCCGAGTTTTTCGGCAAACAGACGTTCTTCATGGGGAAGATCGGTGCCGGTGACCGTGGCGTAGAGGAAGCCGTCCGCGTCAAAGAGCAGGACGCTGGGGAGGGAGGGCGGTGTTGTTTTCAGCCCCTTGTTTCTGCGCTCCTGCGCTTTTTTTTCCGCGTCGGTCGGGTTGTCGCTGAAGGTGGCCTCTGCAATGATGGTGCTGTTTTCCAGCTCCTTGTCGAGGCTTCTGGTCACTTTCCAGCAGCTCTTGTACACGCCCGTGCTGACCAGATCCCATTCGCCGTAGTTGAGGACGAAGTAGTCTTTTTTCGATTTGGCCGAGCGTTCCTGGGCCTGCTCGCCCCTGCTTGCGGGGGTGACTTTGGCCAGGGCGGCGGGAGCTGCCAGGGCGAGGAG
>CAZNVW010000004.1:0-33082 GCA_964576595.1 uncultured Verrucomicrobiales bacterium | reverse complement strand
TTTCCGGCAAAGGACAGCCGGGGGCGAGACTCCCGCCAACAGGCTCTATGTGATCGAAGGTCAGCTCACACTGACAGGGGGCATGGCGGATAACAGGCTGGCCGTCAAGCCCGACGCCATCCCCCTGATTCTCTCCTTTCTGGCGAAAAAAATCGCGCAAAAAACGAATCACGCCGTTCTGGCGGCCCTCCTTTCTCCCGAGGGAGACACAACATCATTGCCCGAGGAGACAAAGCGTTGGCTGACCCTGTGCCTGGACGATCTGCTCTCCTGCCCCGGGCAGTCGCTGATCCTGCTGGGCGACCGATACGCCCCGGCGCTGCACGCGCTGTGCCTGGCGGTCAATGACGCGCTGGGAGCAAACCGCCCCTCCGCGACTGCGCCCCTGTCCCTGGCGAGAGCCAGCGCCCCCGCCCCCAAAGCCCTGTCGGACCTCAAAGAAGATTTGAAAAAGGGCAAAACGGAGCTGCTCTTCTGGATGAGCCCGGGCAATCCCCTCCACTCCCGGCCTGACGCGGAGGAATGGAAAGAACTGTTCCGCAGCTCCGGCGCAACGGTCATCCACCTGGGACTCTACGCAGACGACACGGCCCACGCCAGCGACTGGCACATTCCAGCCGCCCATTTCCTCGAGTCGTGGGGCGATGATCTGGATGCAAACGGAGTGCTCAGTCTGCGCCAGCCCCTGAGCCTGCCCCTGTTTGGCGGCGTCTCCGATCTGGAGCTGCTCCTGGGCCTGTTGAGCCCGTCCGGCCGCCTGACCACGGCAGACACCGCCCGGGGGAATCTCTCCCCGGCCTACGCGGCGGTCAAAGCGGCCTTTCAAAAACGCACCGGAGCCCTGGACAAGGAGCGCGCCTGGAACGAGGCTCTGAAAAGGGGCTTCCTCCTCCCGGAAAAAAGCCCCGGCTTCCTCCCATTGTCTCCCGGCGGGGAAGCTCTGGAGGCCCTCTCCGCCAAAATCAAAAAAGCGCTGGAGCAGGCGCAGGCCCTCTCCGGCGCCCCGGTTCTCCTGCTCGCAAACGACTTTTCCCTGCTGGACGGGAGATACATCAACAACCCCTGGCTGGAAGAATGCCCCGATCCCGTCACCCGGCTCACCTGGGGCAATGCCGCCCTGATGTCCCCCGCCACCCGCGACGCCATTCAGGGAGGCCATGACAAAAACGCCCTCCGCATTACCCGCCCCGGCGGCACTCCCGTTACCCTGCCTCTCCAGCTCGTACCGGGCATGGCGGAGGGACTGGTCGCTCTGCCCAGGGGATACGGGCAAACACATACGGGTCTGGTCGGCCGTCACTGCGGAGTAAACGCAGCCCCCCTGTTCCAGGGAACAGAAGAAATCCTTTCCGCGAGAGAAATCCGGCTGGAGCTGATCCCCCTCCCCGGCGGAACGCCGGAGCCCGCCCTGGTACAGCAGGAGGGAAACGAGCCGGCCCGCCATGCCGATCTCTTCCCCGCATCGCTTCCCGCCGTCCCCCTGCCCGCTCCCGGGGGCAGCGATCCCCTGCACCAGTGGGGCCTGTGCATCGACCTCTCCAAATGCACGGGGTGCCAGGCCTGCGTCGTCGCCTGCCTGGCGGAGAACAACATCCCCGTCGTCGGTCGCGAGCAGGCGGCCAAAGGCAGACTCATGCACTGGCTGCACATAGACCGCTACTTCCCGGAGAATGCCGACTCGCTCCTCTTCCTGCCCCGGGCCTGCCAGCAGTGCGAAAACGCGCCCTGCGAGTCAGTCTGCCCCCTGGCCGCCACGGCGCACACGGAGGACGGCCTGAACGCGATGGCCTATAGCCGGTGCGTCGGCACCCGCTACTGCGCCAACAACTGCCCGTACAAAGTCCGGCGGTTCAACTACTTCGACTATAACAAGTATAATCCCTACCTGCCCGGCAATCTGGCCAGGGGCCCGCTGGGAGAGACGCAGACGGGAGCCGGCCCTCATCTGCAAAAAAATCCGAATGTAACCGTGCGCATGCGGGGCGTCATGGAGAAGTGCTCCTACTGCGTCCAGCGCATCGAAGCCGCCAAAATCCGTCAAAAACGAGCGGTGCAATCGCTCTGCGAGCAAACCGGAGAACCGTCGGCCTCCCTTGCCCTGTCTCCCGAGGATCTGAGAATCCCCGCGGACTCCTTCCAGTGCGCCTGTCAGGCCGCCTGCCCCGCCGGAGCCATCACCTTCGGCAATCTGCTGGACAAGCACGCCGCCGTCCATCACCAGAGATCCTCTCCCCGCGCCTATACCCTGCTGCATTCTCTGGGAGTCCTGCCCCGCACGGCCTACCTGCTCCGCGTACGCAATCCCCATCCGGGCCTCACGTCCTGACAACAGAAAAGGGAGAGAGGCTCAAGCCTCCCTCCCTGAAAGTATAAGGGCAAACTCCCGGCGGGATTAGAACGTATAGTTCAAGCGGAAGCCGCCCAGCACCGTAAAGTTGCGGTAGATCTCCCTACCGGTATGACGGTTGGCCGCCTGGCCGCCCTCGCCCAGCCAGATTGTGCTGATAAACGGGGCCACATTGAACTGGCGGGTCACCTTGACAGGCGCCTCTACCTTCAGGGAGACGCCCTGTGTGCCGTTGTTGTTCCATGAGTTGGCGTCAAAATAACCGGACGAGGCATTCCATGTTCCGGAAAAGACCAGGGAGCAGCGGGAGCAAACATCATATTTGTAACCCAGCGTATTCTCAAACCACCAGCCGTCGTTCCACTGGAAGGCATACTGAACCTGTGACTCAACAAACCAGTTTTTGAGCCCCCATTCGCAGAGATCGTAACGGGCGTTCAAAATCAGGTTGTGCTCTTCGGGTTTGGCGCTGTGAAAGGCAAGACGGTTTCCATCCACATAGTGGGGCTTGTCGCTCTGAACACGGAACGCTCCCGGCAACCCGCCATTGACAAACTGATAGCCCAGGGTCGTTTTCAAGCCATTATGCCAGTCTTTGCGCCCCCCTAAAAAAATGGAGCCTTCATCCGAGAGATTACTGGACCGGGCATGGGTCAGCCCGTTTTCCATCATCCACTGGTAACCGATCTTGCCGACAAGGGAATAGCTCTTGTTCAGGGCGTACTCCGCGTTGATTTCCAAGGGAACCACATGATTTGTATTGGCGTTGTGAGGCACAAGCCCCCGGGAACTATAGTTGGTGGAATAACCGGTCGACAGAGACAGCGACCAGGGAGCAATAGAAGACACGGTCGTCGGATAGGAGCACGGGGAGACAACCGGAGACGCGGGCAGGGCTTTGCCATAAGTAGGCAGAACAGATTGCTCACCAACCGGACCTGCAAAAGAAAGACCGGTCATGCCGACAGCAGCCAGAGCAATCAGGGATAATGTGCTATTTTTCATAATAATATTGGATGAAAGCCCCACAGGAACAAACTAACAAAAAGGGAACAGGATCAAGGGACTTCTGCTGAAGTCTCTCTACAACAAAAGTCCCTTTTAAACAAGCCCTTAAAATAAAGTCTCACGAATTTTATTCCAAAAGACCGCTCACTTTCAAATAAAGGGCAAAAATCAATCCTTCATCTTGTCCCTGAATGAATCTTCCAAATACTTCATCAGGGCGCAGGAGCCCGCAATGTTGAGGTGATTGCTGTCAAAATACAAAGGCCTGCCTTCTTCATTGGAAATAACGCACTTTGTTTTATCCGGGAAAAAGAAACCATCTACCCATAATATTTCCGCCAGACCTTTCGCCTCCAGCTCCTCTATGATATTTTTCGACCTCCGGCTTCTCCGGACAAATTTTTCATACCCGACTCCCGAAGGCGGAGGCCATTTAATCAGACTGTTCTTATAGCACACGGAGGGGACATCCATCTCCTGCTCCGGAATGGGTGAAATAAACACGACCCGCTTGTTTATCTTTTTCAAATCCCGGCAAAATGCCTCCAGGCATTCTTTCATTCTTAGACAAGAAGAGCCCTCGGCAAGCGTCCCGTTCCGGGCAAAATAGTCTACCCTATAATCCGTTCCGCGACCGGAATTTTCATTGGATATCCCTTCTACCAAAAGAGGCCATCGGTTAAGCACAAAGACCGTCCCTATTTCGGGATGCTCCGACAGAAATATCAGCGCATTGTCGATCGACTCGGCATTATGCGGGTAACGGACCGAACTGACTCCGAATTCAAGGGCCAATTGCATTTTATAAGCAAAATAATGCCTTCTGTTTATAAAAATACCGTTTATACCCGTCCGTCTCGATACCTGATCGAATCCGGCAGCCAGTGAGGCCGCATGACTGTCGCCCCAAAGCGCATAAGACGGGGATTTATTTTCTCCCAGAGAAATAATCTGGTCCGGCAGGACATTCCCGCATTCATCAAAAGAGCCCAGATCCCGCGACGTACTTAGGCTGGATGCATGGTCTGAGAAATATTCACGGCATTCTCCCGCAGCGTCAAAAAACTCTTTTGTCCATTTTCTTGAAAAATCCGCCATCAGCAACCCTGCGCCTGAGGCGGCCAAAAGACAGCATCCGCCAGCCCCCCACAGCATGGCTCTCCTGAAATTCCATACTTTGCTCAAGCGTACCGGGAGTTCGACAAAACGCCAGGAGAGCCACCCCATCAGGAAAGAGAGCCCAAGTACAGAAAGACGTCCCCAGGGATTGCCGGAATGATCGGAAAAATAATTCCACAGGACAATCAAAGGCCAATGCCACAAATACAGCGAGTAGGAAATTTTCCCGACACCGACAAAGGGCCGGCTCTCCAGCAGTCTCTTTGCTGCGCCCAGATTCCCCCATCGGATCATCAGACATGCCGCCGCTACGGGAGGAACGGCGCCCGCTCCCGGGAACGGGATTTCCGTCGTGTACAGGAATAAAAAGCCCAGAAAAACGATCATCCCCAGAAGGCCCAGGGAATTTTTAACGATCAAGGGAAGGGAACGAGCGGAAAAAGGCCGCCTGTTCATATATGCCAACAGACTCCCCGCCAGCAATTCCCACGCCCGGGCAGGCAGCATGTAAAAATTGAAATTGTCGTATCCCCCTGCCGTGCAAAAAAGGGAGATTCCCAGAGAAACCAGCGAACAAAGAATCAGGAACGGGAAAATGCCCTTTTTACAAATCCTGTACACCAGAAACAAAAAGACAGGAATAAACAGGTAAAACTGCTCTTCAATCCCCAGGGACCACAAGTGGAGGAGCGGGTTTGTTTCAGCGCCCATCTCGAAATATCCCGTCTTGAAATACAGAAAAATATTGGTCGCGAATACGGCGCTGGCCGTAGCGGTAGAAAAGGTCCGCCCCATCAAAAGAGGAGGGAAAACAAGGATCCCGGCGACAAGGACAAAGGCGACCAGCACCAAATAGGCGGGAATAATCCGCCGTATCCGCCTGGTATAAAAATCCCTGATGCTGAAGGAGCCCTTCTCCAGGGACGACAAAATGCCTCCTGTAATCAGGTAACCTGAAATAACAAAAAAGAGATCGACCCCGGCAAATCCTCCCGGACAAAGGGTTGAAAAAAGATGGTAAACCACCACTGAAATAACGGCAATGGCTCTTATCCCGTCAATATGGGGATAATATTTCCCGTGAATAACGTTCATGGATTTCGTTAACAGAAGTTCAAAAAGCAGTTGGGTAGCAAGGGAATGGCGCGGCCGGCCAGCCCTTACACAAACAGTCCCCGGCAGTAAGGCTCTACGGGCTTCATCCCGGCATGAGCCGCAATGGCCCGGTCTCGATCCTCCCGGCAGGAGAAGAGATACAGGGCGTACCCTCCGTGTCCCCCGCCCAGATATTTCCGGCCGATAGAGTTCTCCATAACCGGCAGGGGAGCCATCCCCTCGTCCAATTGCACCGAGTAATACAGGGCCACCCCGGCCGCCAGCATATCCACATCATGCTCCAGCACGCCGGCCCGGGCGATCAGGGAGGACTGGGCGATACGCTCGTAATCCCGGCTCCTGGCGACCAGACCGGGAGTATCATGCGCCTGGCCGGTATAATAGATGGCCATGCGTCCATTCAGGAAATCTCCCGTCCCTTTTATATCCAGGACGGGCGTCTTCCCCGATCTCCAGACGCATAGCCCCGTCTCGGCAATGACGGCCGGGTCCTGCCAGCCGACTCCCAGCTCCAGCTCAGACTGGACGGGGTCACGCCCCTCCAGCATGGCCCAGGCGCCGCTGCCGCCCAGGCCGGACCGGAGCTCATACGGCCAGTCAGCCAAAGAAACGACCGGAGTAATGGCGCAATTGACGATATACGCCCCTTTCCGGGCATAGCGCGGGACATCCAGCCAGCCCCCGGCGAAATCGACACGCAGAGGCACGACATTCGGCGCCTTGATACGGCGCACCAGCAAACTGGTGGAGACGGGTTCAAACCGGGGGGGCGTCTTGGGCAGTACGACATACTGCGCCCCTACGCGGGCGCACAACTCACGCTTGACGTCCCCATACAGGTCATCCTCCGTCACCGCGAGGATATCCGGCTTCTCTTCCAAAAATTCCTTTTCAAAATCCAGCCCCGTTTTCAGCCCCGTCCCGACAATCACCTTGTCCACCATGCGGAAGTTCTCCAGCAGAACTTTCTTGTGCTCGTCCGGAATGGAGGGTTTGCGCTGCTTGTGATGCCACAGCACTTGCTCGGAGGCAAAGGAAACGATCAGATAATCGCCCAAAGCGCGCGCCTCGTCAAAAAATTGCAGATGCCCTGCATGAACAATGTCATAGCAGCCTGAGACAAATATTTTTTTCATGGTAATCAAACATGGAATTAATTTTCCCGGTTACGGGAGAGCACGGCCGCATTCTGGCAGGCGGACAAATAATCTGCAAAAGTTTTTCCACTCTCTTTTCAAGACGAGACACCTCTCCTCTCCGGTCAACTGTAGCCCTTCAGCTTGTACACGCAATCTCCGACCCACTCGTTGAGTATCTCCTGCCATTTGACAGCCGCCTCCCAGGCGGGATAAAAAGACCGGTGCGTCACCTCATCCGGCGGCGAGTAAACCCCGACGGCAAAGAAATCGGGAGCCCAGCCGACTTTCGCAAAACACCCGAGACTGCGCTTCATATGCGTCGCCGACGTGATCAGCAGACAATCCCGGTCACGCAGCCCCTCCGCCGCCAGCATCTCCGACGCATACACGGCATTCTCCCTCGTATTGCGCGCCTTTTGCTCCAGTAAAAAGGCCTCCCGGGGCACCCCCATCTGCTCCATATACGCCAGAAACAGCTCCGCCGTGCTCGTGCCGTCGCCCTGGAGAAAGGAGGTTCCGTCCCCGGTAATCAAAATACGCTCCGCCCGGCCCGTCTTGTACAGGCGCACCGCCTCCCACAGCCTGTCCGCCCGGCCTTCGATATAAGACAGCTGCCCCGTCTGCCGGTTCATGAAGCCGAATCCCCCCATCACGATCGCCACGCGGTAGCGGCACCCGTCGGCCAGACGCGCCGCCCCATACTCCCCGGCCTTCGCCCCGAGCACATAATCGGCCAGCAAGCCATTCGTAAACACCGCAAATACCAGCACCGCTCCCGCCAGGCAGATCCGGCGGCCCCGCCGGTTTTTCCAGACAAAAGCCCCCAACAGCAGCAGAATCACCCAGGTAACGGGCGTAAGAAAGAAGTTGAGGAATTTGGAGAGTTCGAAAAACATAATCAATTAAAGCTTGGGCAGGAGTTTCTGTTTCATCCGGGCGGCCGCAAAAGAACAGGTAAACAAAATCGGCACCAGAATAAAAAACCAGATTCCGAACTGCGCCTGACTTTCGAAATACCGTTCCTTGAAGAAGGGGTAAAAAAGGGAGTCAAACAGGTAACAGCACAAGTACATGTCTAGAGACGCCCTGGAGATCCGGGACATTACCCCCGCAACACGCCCGCTGCGGCATGTCGATCGGTAAAACAGCAGGAAAAAGAGAACGGCGATCACTGTACCGAACACCCCTCCGGGATCTCCGGCAATGTGAATCAACGTTTTATGATTTGAAAGGAGCGTTGTAAAAACGGGGTTGATCAGACAAATAAGAACAAGGGCCGCCATAGCCCCGAGCCTGTGACAGCGGGGCTTGTATTCATGAATATACGCTCCCAGAAAATAAAAGGTCAGAGGCCAGAGATCCGCCCAAAATCCCGGAACGACATGATAGCCATACCGGTTAAACAAATCGGGAACCGCCGTCATGACGTACAGCGTCAGCAACAGACCCCGCTTTTGTTTTTGAGTAGGGATATTCCTGTACAGAATATTCAGAAAGGGCGTCAGCAGAAACAGGCCGATCCACATCTCAATGTACCAGCCATAGGGAATGGCGGAAAAACGCAGAATCTGATCTATCCATTGATAAAAGGAGCTTTCCTCTCCCAAATAGTATTTTCGGAACAGGAGGGCTATGAGAGAAAAGAACAAATACGCCCCCAAAACAGGAATGGCTTTCTTATAATAGGATGCGGACACGGTCTTGCTCCCGTTCAAATACCCCGTCAGCAAAAGAAAGAGGGGTACTCCCATCCCGAAAAAGAACTGGGCGCAGGCCTGAATAAAAAGAGACGCCCCCATGAGCGGAGTCTCATTCAAATGAGTGTGCAGGAAAAAATGTCCGCTTATGACAAAGAGAATGGCGCAACTCCTGACGAGGTCCAGGCCGAACAAAGGCTGCGCACGATTTAAAGTCACCGATTCAGTCATGAAAAAGCATTAATAATAAATAACTTGAAAACAGACTAAGGCAATAAAAACATACTGCATCAAACGAGAGATTTCTTCTTGAATTTCAAGGCTTTCGATTCCACAAAAACCCACGACATGTAAGCTGCGGCAAAGCAGACAATCAGGGTCGGAATAACATAATACCAGTTTTCACGCCACCCCAGATGATAAAAGGAATGAAGCACCAGGAAATGATAAATATACAATCCATAGGATATATCAATGGCTCCCATGATTTTCCTGGAAAATTCGGGACGGGTGTACGCCACGGAAAAGATGCACAGAACAAGAAGAAAATGCCCCAGCAGCCCCCAATCGGCCGGCTCATACGAACCCAGTCCGTGTTTATTGTCTTTGTGAACACCCCAATAATAAAACGCGGCTGAATAAACTAAATAAATCAGAAGAAAATATCCCCCCTTTCCTGCCAAATAAGGAATAATGCGTTCTTTGTTAAGATACACGATAAAACCTATGCAAAAATACCAGAAGAAGCCCATAAACTGGCTGAACGGGTTCATAAATATCCGGTAATAGCCATTATCCGAAAAAGACAGGATAAAATCAGAGAAGAAGAGCGTCTGATTTTGAGCATAAGACAACACTCCCAACAAAAGGAAAAACAAGGTTTTTCCGCCATTTCCCCACGATTTCGTGATCATAAACACAGCAGGGATGGAAAAGTATAAGAGCACTTCGACGCTTATTGTCCAAAGCGCGCTATTGGGAGCATAGTCCCCGCCGAATCCCTGCAATATGGCGGGAGTAAATTCGTGAATGAACGTGCTTTGGGTAACAATCCAAAGCAAAAATCCGGGAGTCTTCATTGACGAATAGTCAAGAATGCCAAACAGGAGCAGGAGAACAACCGTTACCAGCAGGGAACAAAGAAGCGCCGGGTAAATTCTAAGCGCTCTGTTACATGCATAATTTTTTAAGGAGGAAGTGTTGTCATAGGACCAGTAAATAAGAAATCCGCTCAATGTAAAAAAGATAGGCACTCCGTTGAACAGGGTCAGATACGCGAACCATTCCGGAACGGGAAAATTATGATGCAAATGAGTTAATATAACCTGAAAAGAGGCAAAAAGCCTGATCAGATTGAAATTGTTATTTCTATAATTAAAATCTTCCATAAAATTGCGTTTCATCCCCCTCCGTTATCCGGCGTTTGTTTTCCTCATAAAAAGGCTCTCCCATTTTTTTAACACGAGTTCATTGTCATATTCCCGGAGGGCTTTTTCATACGCCTTGCCTCCCAATTGAACAGACTCTTCGGGATGATTCCAAAGCTCCAGAATATGCGCTTCCAGGCTCTCCACCCGACCGGGTTCAAACAACTTCCCTATGGCGGATTCGTTCGACCCGATGATTCCCGGAAATGCGCCATGGGCAGGCCCCAGAACCATTCGTCCTTGCCGGGCGGCTTCCAAAATGGCCATGGGGAATCCCTCATAACAACGGCTGGGAATGACCAGAAATCGCGCCTTTTTGATAAACTCCTCCAATTCCGTTTTAGACAAATGACCGCAAAAATGCACATTTTTCGGAAGGCTCCCCAGCTCAACCCGCTGCTCTCCCGCAAAATGGAAGGGGATTTCAGGATGCCTGCGAGCTACTTCCAGCAGCAAATCACAGCCTTTTTCTTCGCTGAGCCGCCCGGCATAGCCGACATAGGCGCCCCTCTCCCGTGAGAGATCAAGCGCCCCCCTCACCTCAATACCATTGGGAATGACTTCTATTTTCTCCGCGTCAAATCCCGCCTCTACCAATTTCTCTTTCTGAAACGCCGTCAGGCAGACAAAGGCATCCACATACGTTTGATAATATTCCCTGCGGCGGGCCACCAGGTTCCGCAGCGCGTACCCCAGCGATTTGGGGAAAGAGTGTTCACAATTGTAGCGGACGCAACTCCACTCATTCCCCCGCTGCAAACAGAGCTCGCAGGGTGCCCCGTTCCTCAGAAAAAGCCCCGTGGGGCACATCAGGCGGTAGTTATGCACCGTCATCACGACAGGCACTCCCGCCCTCCGGCATTCCTTGAGCGCGGCCGGGCTGATGAAGGGATAAAGATTATGGACATTCACCACATCCGGCCGTTCCTGCGCCAAGGCCCGCCTGAGCCCCCTGATTCCAGAAAACGAGTAAATCCCATTCAAAAAACCGCGCATTTGACCGGAAAGACTGGATCTATACCTTTCGCTGCCGGGCCGGTAAAAGGCAATCTCATGCCCGTGCCGCTGAAACTGCGAGGAAAGCTGATCTACAACGGCTTCCTCGCCGCTGTATTTCCCGTAATCGTTATGGACAAAGAGAATTTTCATTTCATACCCCTTACTTTATTCCCGCTCCCGTCAGCATCGCTTTATATTTTTCCGCGATATCGGCCCAGCAAAAGACTCTCCTTTCAAAAAACGCCTGCTTCGCGATTTGTTCCCCGTTCACCTTGCCCGAATAAATGCTCACCAATGTATCGCACAAGGATTCCCTGCTCTGGAATAAAAAGCCATTTTCCCCGTGGCGAATCATGTCCGGGGCAATTCCCACGGGGCGGGAGACCACAATCCTCCCCATAACCCACGGCTCCACGATACTTTGTCCAAAAGTTTCACTATTGCTCGCCACTACCGCCACATTAGACTGGCGATAAAGAGCCAGGATTTCTTCCCTGGTACATTGTCCGGGTAACGTCACTCTCCCCTCAAGCTGTAAAGCTATAACGAGCTTTCTGGAGTTTTCCCATAGCCCTCCGCTGCCGGGCAGATAAAGATGCGCCTTTTCATCGTTTGTTTTCCCCAGATAAGCGGCAAAGGCCCTGATTACTTCCTCCTGATTTTTACCCTGTCTGAACTGGGCCGGGTAAACCAGCTGCAAGCCGGCTTCCCCGACAGGGGGTAAAGGGCATTCTTCGAAAAAAACATCCGATACCCCCAGAGGCAGCAAGACCGTCTTATACTTCAACGGCCAAAAAACAGACTGCAGATACCGGCTCATGCAAATAATGCGATCCGCCGTCAACCAAAGCATACCGCCTATCAGCAGACGAGCTACAAGGGACTTGAAAAAATGATTATGCCTGAAGCCATGAAGAGTATACACCACTTTTACCTTGTGCCGGAGTATCCCTTTTACATACGCCACCAGAGCCAACTGCCAGTTATTTTGCACGTGAACATGCGTAATCTCCTGCTCTCTCATGATACATGCCACCCTTTGGGCGAGATGCCTGAAGCGATGATGCGCATCCATCCCCTCCACAATAGTCAGGGGGACGCCTTCCCGCTCCAGCTGGGAGCGCAGCCCCGGCTCCTGCTCGCCTTCTCCCGCAATACAGTGGAGAGGAATATTCCGACGATGGAGAGCCAAAGCCTCGTCTGTCAACAAACTTGACAAGCCTATCCGATAATCTGAAGCAAAAAACAACACTTTCATGACCGGGCGTACTTTCCAATAAGCCATCTTCTGAATCCCGGGGGCAGCCAGACCATCCCCCACATCATCCATACCTTGATACTGCCAAAACGGAACCGAAGCGACTTTACCGCATACTTCGTGGAGTTCCTTCTCTGCCCCATTCTCACGCATACGGATAACCGCATCTTATACCACAACGCCACATAAGTACGTATCCGGGACTTCCTGAGAGCGCTTTTTTCCGCACGCCAAAGGGCGCACAAACTTTCTCCGACATAATCTCCCTCGTCATGAGGACGGGAAACATGATGATCTACCTTATGAGAGCTATCCTCAAGAAACCGGGCCGTTATCTTGCGGCTATAGGCTATCTCATTGGCGCAAGCCAGCCTCGCCCATGTGAGCAGATCTTCTCCGGATTTCACCCCCGCAGGGAAACAGCCGATTTTCCGAATGGCCGCTTTACGCACCATGACCGCGGAAGTCCACAGGGGAGGATGAGAGACGGAGGCCACCTCAAAATAGTTATCAAGAATTCCCTCCTCCGTATCAAAGGGCAGCCTTTTGATAATCGTGGGGTAAACGCCTCCCTCCGAATCGGCGAATTCGTAATTACAGGCAAAAACACTGCACTGGGGATATTTCAGAGAAAGCTCGTACTGAGTTTGCAAATAATCGGGCTGCCACAGGTCGTCTGCGTCCAGAAAGGCAATCAGTTCGCACCGGGATTCTTCGATCCCCCGGTTGCGCGCCGCAGCGACGCCCTGATTACTCTGCCGTATCAGGCGTATTCTCGGGTCCTCCACCCCTTCCGCCATGGCGGCGCTCCCGTCCGTCGAGCCGTCATCGACGATGACGACCTCAAAATGCCCGAAGGATTGATTCAGAACGGAGCGCAGCGTCTCGCCGATCTGCCCCGCCTTGTTGTACAAAGGAATAACGACGCTAATCATACAGTTCTGTCGGTATCGGTGAGTTGCCCGCGTTTCAGGCCGAGCATCATGCCATAGAAGCCAAAGGGATAGCCCAATGTCGCCATACTGTAGTTGACCACATTGTCGCTATACAACGTCGCCGCCACCCCCACCAGGGAGGAGCCGGCCACCAGGGCGCACATACGGACAATGTTGCTGTTGCTCCTCCGCCCGTACTCCCGGAAGCAATGGCCGGTAATCGCCAAAATCATGATGACATAAAGCCAGAATCCGATCAGCCCGTTGTCACACAGAATCTGCACGTAATCGTTATGAATGACCCGTAGCCCGCCAAAGACGTTATGCGTGTAAAAATACTGCTGCAGAGCGCCGGTTCCACTGCCGGCCAGCTCATGCCCTTCATGGTATTTCGCCAGGAAAAAATCCCACATGGCAAACCGGGCGTTGCTCTCAATGCTGTCCGTGGAAATTTTGCCTTCCCACAACTGGGTAAACGTTACGTTGTCATCCTTGAACATTTTCGCCTTCACGGAAGGAATCAGGAAAACAGCGGCCAGCCCCATCACCATGATTCCCGCGATAGCGGGCAGTGATTTGAGCCTGTAACGGAAAAAGGCGAACGTCATCAGGGCGACAAGAGACCCCAGAATGCTCGTCCGGAATATCCAGACTACACAGGGAGCAAGAAAAAAGGCCGCCCAATACAAATTTTTCCGCTGACGGCCTTCATGAAAAAAGAGCGCCAGGGAAAACATGCACAAGGAAATGTAATTAATCGCGCAAGCCGTCCCGTACCAGAAGACGCCGGGGATCAGGTAATAAGCAAAGGGAACAGCGAAAAAGACAATGGAAACCGCGCCGACGATACGCGCCCCCAGCCCCGCTTTCAAAAACACTTCCCGGTCCCGCACGACCGCCGACGCGAACAACAGGATCAGGAAGGGGTACGCGTATTTGAGAATCACACGCCCCCCATAAACAGCGGAGGGGCTATACAGGAGTCCGACGGCCAGCCAGCCCAAATAGAGCCCATACAGCAAAACGCCCGCCGATAATACGGGCCGCGTCTTGCAAGTCAGAATCCCCAGAATACAGAATACTTCCAGCACGAGCAGCCGAACCGCCATCAAATCCACCCCCGCGGAAGCGGAAAAGGCCAGCAGGCCCGTGGAAAAGGTCAGCACCCAGAACATTTCCGGCCCGGACAGGCGTATTTTCCGCGAAGGGTCCAGCGGCTCCCGCAAAACTTTTCCCCGGGAGAACAGGTAGTAATACCCCAGCAGAGTAATAATCAAAAAGTAAACGTAATTCAGAACTTGCATGATTATTTTCCCACTTTCTCGTACACATCATTGACCAACGAGCAAAACCGCCCGAAACAAAACTCCCGGGCAACCTCCTCAGCCCGCCGGGAGAACAACATCCTTTTTTCCTCCTCTTCCAGAAGAATCCGCGTTTTATCCGCCAAATCCCCGATGGATTCCGGCAAGTGCAGACACCCCGTTTCCTCCTCCCTCACCACTTCCGGCAGCCCGCCGACACGGGCCGCGACGACGACGCAGCCCCGGCTCATGGCTTCCAGCGCAGACAAGCCGAATCCTTCACTCCGAGACGGCATCCAGAACACATCCATTTGATCATAGAGCGCGGGGAGAGCCTCCTGGGGCTGGCTCCCTCTCCACTCTACTTTCTCCACAAGTCCCGCCGCCCTTGCCCGAGCCTCCATCTCCGCACGCAGGGAGCCGTCTCCGACAATCAACAGGCGGCATTCGACTCCCTGCTCCCGCAATCGCGCAAAAGCCGGAATCACCAGATCCATCCCCTTGATTCGCTCCAGCCGGCTGACGACGCCTATCGTCAACGTCCGGCCGAACTTCCGGGCCGGCCCGGACACGGCAAACAGGGGAGACAAGGCATTATAAAGCGTAAAATGGTTCCGCTTCTTCCACGGGTAATCCGGGGCATACACGCGAGAGTCTCCGAAAAAACTTTCCTCCGCTCGCCGGGTCACGCAAAGAAACGCCCGCAGGCCATGCCGCTGCACGAAATGCAGCAATCCCAAACGGGGATAGATATCCGCCGCCGTGTGGGACGTCGCCAGTATGTTCTTCACTCCCAATAAGCGGAGCAGCAGCACCGGCAGCGCCCCCGGGGCCATATATTGCACATGAGCCGCATCCGGACAAAACGAGCGTACCGCCTTTCTCAAACCGGAATACAAGAAGAAAATTTGCCGGATGCCCCTATAACGGATTCCCGAAGGACTGAGCAGAATCACCTCGCTCCCGGCCTTCTGATAACGGGACACGGTCCCGGGGTCATACTCATAGTAACAAACCGTGATGACGCGATGCCCCCCCGCCACCAGCGCCTGAACCAGATTCAGCGTCTGGATTTCCGTTCCTCCCGTCAGAAGGCAAGGGATGCATACGAGAACGGTCATCTTGCTTTAAGAATGATTTTTTTCAGCGACACGAGCATTCTCTTTACGGCCGCCAGAACAGTCCCGGACCGCCTTTCCACGTTGTAAACGAAATCAAAATCCCGGGTCCAGTTCGATTTATAGGACTCGTCACCCCTCATTTCATCATAAATACCGCATTTTCTTTCAATCGCATAATTGACGCAGTAAAGCAGGTGAATTTTTCCCGGAATATATTCGGAATAGGCGGGATTTATGGTAGGCATATAGGAATAATACCGCCCCTTGTAGATGAACCCCACTCGCCAGCTGGCTGGATATTCATCGAATTTCAACTGGGAAAAATGAATCACCCCGGCGCGCAATCCTTCCTTGAGCAGATTTTCATGAAAACGGGGCGCCTTGTACGCCCGGGGCCAGCGGCTCCGATGGCATTTCAGCAATAAAGGCAGCTCCTTCAGGGCCATCTCCACGCTCTCCCCGGAAAACTCCACATAGGACAGCGTCGCCGCATCCTCCGCCCTTTTTTGCTCCCGTCTTAAATTGTACCGCATTTTCTTGCTGCGGGTCGCCAGATAATCGTCAATTCCGGATAACCCCTGAACAGGGATAAAGGGGCAAGGCTCTTTATACACAATGGCCCAGCCTTCAGGCAGGCAAGACTGATGAAGTCCGTCCAGGGCGATCTCGTCATACTGGACATGCCGCCCGAGGGTATCGGTCAGTTCCCGCCAAAAAGCGGACAGTTCCTCAGCGGAAGGTGAACGCAGAAAAACAGGGTCATGGTAGTCAAAATCGGAATACCCCGCCGGAACGATGCTCTTCATGAACGCATTTTTCCAATTTTTTTTCCAGAGCACCAAAGGGAGAAACACCTTGTTGCCATTCTCATGACCGGCCCAGACAAACAGGGGAGAAATGGTGCGCAGGGGGAGATAGGTATCGACCCATGCTTTTATCAGGGACGGATGGAAAAAGGCATGCGCCTCCGGGCAGGAATCCAAATGAAGCCTCCACTGCTCCTGATGGCTGCTCTCCCACACCTGACCCCAGTCCGTGATGATTTCAAACTTCCAGGACATCTTATTTTATATTGAAAAACAATTCTTTGCGCCAGAGACAGGCATTCACTAAAACGGGCGGCAAATGACCGGCCCAGGGCCTCCGGCACGGTGCCGGCTCACCTGTATAGTGATGAGCGGCCTTTTTCTTCGTTTGATATTCTTTTAAAGTCATGGTCAAAAGAAACGCCTTTTTCCAGTCCAGATTCCACCCGTTATAATACCACAGCCATACGCAATATTCATATAGCCGGGCTTGCGAGGCCGACGGAAGAGCCCCGATCATGTCGTTGACAACGAGATGGTCGGGCCAGCCTTCTCCCTCGTGAGGGATGAAAATGCTCCCGGGAGCGACCTGCTGTATAATCCCTTCCAATCGTTCCATTTCACTATTTTCCGGAGAAATCGATCCATCCGGAAAATCCAGCAGATGCAGGTTTTGCGCGGGCAGCCCCAAATCGGAAAGAATTTCAGCCGCCAGCCTGCGCCTGTTTTCCTTGATAAGCTCTTCTCCCGTATGGCAGCAAAAAGCGTGGGATTTTTCCCCTCCGGTGAGAATGACGACATGCAAAAGGGCTCCCTGCCGGCAAAGACGCTGGATCAGACCTCCGCATCCCAGGATTTCGTCGTCAGGATGGGGCGCAATCACAAGAAATGGCCCCCCGGCAAGAGGCAAAGGCGGGCAGAAGCTCGCCCGCAGGCGCAGCAGCCCCGCCCGAAGCACTCTGAGTTTGTTCTTTATTTGAGTAATCATCGGTTCGGAACTATCCATTAAAAATGCCGGAGCCCATAGAGGAGATCCCGCAGGTTCCACTGCCGCAGCGCGGCCCCCACCAGTCTTTTCGCATGATGGCGGCGGTTCCGCCTGAAATAATCCAGATCACTCGCATAATCCGGATCGTCCGGCTGAAGCTGCCTGATCTGGAACTCATAATCCCGCACGAGGCGGCGATTCAACAAACGGTCTTCCAAATGTCCCGTCTCCGACCCGGCGTGTTCCCGATAACACGCCAAAGGCTTCATAATACCCACGACATCGGTAATCTTTGCCACTCTATAGAAGAAATCGTTATCTGCGATATGGCCGGCTTCGGCCCTGTAGCGGCATGTATCAAAAACGGAACGGTGGGTGATCACTCCGGGGCAGCGGTGAATATGGCCCGGAGTGTCCCGATACAGGAGGACATACTCCCGGCCCGAGTACACCTTCACCTCTCCCGGGAAGTCATCCCTCTCCCGGAGCATCCGCCCCTTCCCGTCTATGTAATGGCAGGGAGTAAACAGGTGCCTCGCCCCGGGACAGGCGTCCAGCGCACGCTCCGCCTCTTCCAGAAAGGAGGGCATGAGGAGATCGTCCTGATGGAGGACGGAGATATACTCGCCCTCCGCCCGCGCGATCGCCTTGTTCCAGCCGTTGACAAAACCGGACGGCCCTTCTTCATTAACATAAATCCGGACGCCCTCTCCGCGGTACTTCTCGCAGATTTCCAATGTCCGGTCAGACGAACGGTCGTCAGAGACGATGATTTCATCCGCCCGTCTCGTTTGACGCAATACGGACAGGAGAGTCTCCTCTATATAGGCCTCTCCATTATAGGACGGGATGACCACGGAAAATTTCATTCTCTTCATCTCTTGAATATTTGTCTGAATATTTCCCGAAACCATCCTCTCCTCAACGAAGGGACGGACAATAACAACTTCAGCGTATCGGCATTCTGAAAATAGCGGGAGCAAGTATAAACATAATCCCGGTACGCCCGCCTATCCATCTGCCGACGCCAGGCAGCGAGCTCCCCGGCGGGAAAATACGCGCCGGCAAATTCCTGCAGATCGTCGAACGTTTCCCGGGCCTCCTCCTGCCTTTTATCCAGCTCCAGAATGGTCGTGTTGCTCCCGTGTACGCGCCATTGCCCTATTCGGCGGCTGTCCGCGATGATCTCCCCGGTCAGGAACAATCTCATCAGGGAATGAAAGTCGGAGGCCTGGTACGGCTTCGTATAGCAATCATATTTTTTTGCCGCGTCCCTCCTGTACAATACATTCATATGGGAGAATGAAGCGATTCTGTAATAATGGATAAAATAGTCCTTCCCGGACAGGCGTCTGGAGCAGGAATCCACACGGACGCTCCCGGTGTATTTATCAATGGCTTTCACATTCTGCCCGTACAGATAGGCCACGATATCAATACCGTCGCCGCTGCTCTCCCGGGCAATAATGGAGGAAATCGCGGTCGATATGAAATCAGACGATGTAAAATAATCATCCCCGTCCAAATTGACGACCCAGTCACCCGTCGATTTATAAAACAGGGTATCCCTGTAATTTCCGACGCGCCCCAGATTCTTCTCATTCCTGAAATACCTGACCCTGGGATCATTCAAAAATTTCGCGACGGCCGCCGCCGTCCCGTCGGAAGAGCAATCGTCGGCGATCACAATCTCGAGATTCCCGTAATCCTGGCGCAGAGCGCTCTCGACCGCCTCCTGAATGAAGCTTTCCTGATTGTATGTGGGGACCATGACAGTCACCCTGGGGAAAATATCGTTTCTCATAAATCAATGATCATGATGACGGCGTTTCCGGGCATACAGCCATACCCTCTCATAGAAGGAAAGGCCCAGCAGTTTGATACACAAAAATTTATACACATCCGCACAAAACAGCCCCATGTGCGAAACCAGGCTGAAGACTCCCGGCGTCAAATGGCGAATGGCTCGTTTAATGTACAACAGGTCGGACTCGGGGACGAAGCCCAGCGTATGAAGGTAAATCCTGAGCATCCTTCTCAAAAGGGCTATTTTCTCCCGATCAACCCCGTCGTACATGATGAACTCCCGGGCAATTTGCATATGAGCTTCCAGAAAGTGGAGCCGTTTTCTCGGAGAAAATTCGGAATGGGAAATGGACTCGCCCCTTCTGAAGTACCTGTAACACCCTTTCCCGGAAACGAAGAAACATTGAATCGCATTAATAAACGCCGGGGCAAGATACGCGTCTTCATACCACCTCCCCAGCGGGAATCGTATCTCGCGGAACAGGGACGCCCTGAAAATCTTATTCCAAACCACTGCATTTACCTGACCGAATACCTGGCTCCAAATCCGGAACAATTCGTCCCTGTCCCTGATATACCGGTCCGGATATTCTTCACTCGTCGTCTCGCCGTTGAATTCCATGATCTCCATGGGAAACTGCAAGGCATCTATGGAAGGGTCATGCTGTAAAATACGCATATTGACCTCATAGGTATCTTCGTCCCTCAACTGGTCGTCGCTGTCCACAAAAGTAATATAGGCGCCCCGGGCTCTATCCAGACCGTTGTTTCTCGCGGAACTTATCCCGCCATTTTCCTGATGAATAACGATGATGCGGGAATCGGCCGCCGCGTATTCGTCACAAATGGCGCCGCACCCGTCGGGAGAGCCGTCATCGATCAAAATCAGCTCATAGTCCCTGAACGTCTGATTGAGGATGCTGTCCAGACAGGCGCGCAAATAAGGCTCCACATTATATATGGGAACGATAATGCTTAAAGCGGGGAAAGGGCCGGTAGTCATTGTCTTATTTTACGAACAAGTATATTCCAAAAACGACTTGAAAGCGTTCTCATACAAGGGACGGACAGAAACATTAAAAGAAACGAGCAGGAAACATACGCGCCCGTAATCAGGCAGGCGAAGGAGAGCCATCTCCCATAGGATTCGGCAGGATTCCAGCGAACCGCGCCGATCAGCCATTGCACGGCAAAAAACGAAATCACCAGAATAACCATCTGCCAGCCAGCCCGGAGCCAGTAGGAGCGCACCTTTTCCCGGAACCCCCAGTGATACAGCAAAAACGGCTTCCAGATGCACACAATAAGAATGAGACTGACGATAGAGCCCGACAAAACGCCCGGCAGTCCCCAGAAAAAGCCTCCGGCAATGGCAACGGCGATACTGACGACCGATTCCACCACCGGCGCCCATACATCCCAAAAGAGTCCGTATCCGAAAAGAAACTGGTCTGTGGCTCCGCGCGTTATGCCGATAAACATGTTAACAATCACAAGAATAAGAATCTCGTTGGGGAGAATGTACTCCTCGCCCAGCCACAGGCCGATGAAAGGAGGCATCAAGTGATAAAGGGAAAAACAGATGGCGCCGGCCATCAGCATGCGCAGGGAAAACAGCTCCCAGAAGACGGTCCGTATCTTCTCCCGGCTGCCCTCCGCGATCAGATGCCCTACTCCAGCTCCCGTACTGCCGAGAAGATTGTTCAAAAAAAGAGAAATCTTCTCCGAAATCAGCGTATAGTTGCCGTAAAAGGCGACCATCGGCAGGGAGACAAACGCATAAATCAGAAAAGGGGTGGTCTGATACTGGACGAAAACGGCAATTCGATGAATGAACAGCTGCTTGGTATATCGAATGACATCCGGATACTCCTTGAACAAAAGCCGCCCCTGCTTGACGCTGCCTCGCAGCCAGGGATAGACCCGGCTGACCTTCCAGTTCAAAATAAAGGAATAGACAACGCCGAATCCCAGCTCTATCAACACCCACAGATAATAACTGCCCGTGTACCACGCGCTCGCGATCTGTATCGCCGTTTTAATCAGCTGGGATGTTTGAAAATAAGCCGTTACGACATAATTCCTTTGATCGGCCCCGAGCAGCGTCTGCTTATAATTGCAGAAGTAGCCGATCAGGGAGGAAGCCAGAAAAGAAAAGTAGGCAAAATAAATGATGCCGAAGTCGAACCCCGTTTTCGGGAAAATAAGGGGAAGGAAGCAGGACAACACAACCCCCGCAGCCAGAATGATCAACCCAATCTTGCGATAGAGATAGCCGAAGACGGAAATGATTTCATTGATCTTGGACTCGTCGCGATCGTACAAGGGCTTGTACAGAACATACCCGATCGCCATCCCTATCCCCAGCTCCGCCAGATTCAGAAAACCGAGCAGATTGTACAATGTGCCCGTGAACCCGACAAAATCATTTCCCAGGCATTGCAGAAAGATCTTTCTGGAAAAGAACGAGAGAGCCAAAGTCAATACATAGAAGACAAGATTGACTTGGGCATTCAACAAACTTTTCTGGACTCGGGACTCCGGCATTGCTTGATTCAACTGTTTCTTTCTATAAAGGCATCAATATCGCCGGAGCATATACGGGAAAGCTCCCGCCGGATTTTTTCAACCTCCCAGTTCCACCACTGCATGCGCTCCAGCCGGTCGATCTGGTCGTCTGTAAAACGCTTCCTGATTACCCTGGCGGGCACTCCCACGGCTACGGAATAGGCCGGAATATCTCTCGAAACAACAGCCCCGGCCCCTATGATCGCCCCATTGCCGATAGTAACGCCCGGCAAAATGAGAACATCGCGCCCAATCCATACATCATTGCCGATTCTCGTATCCGGCTGCGGCACGTCTTCCCATGCCCCGGGCTCCCTCGCTGCCGGAGCCTCCCATCTGCAGAGACCGGGCAATTCATGATAAAAGGGATAGGTAGAGATCCACTCGCCATGGTGCATCCCGCCCATCATAATCCTGACGCCTTCCGCTATGGAGCAGAATTTCCCTATATGAAGCTCATTCTCCCCCGAGGAAAAAAGTACGTCGGGGCGTCCGTAGGTCTGATCTCCTATATGGATATTTTTCTGGTCAAAAAGATATCTCGTGTGGCAGCCGTGTTTTGCCTCCATTCTCCATTTTTTCAGCCTGAGCCGCAACATGCCGGCCAGCCTTCTCATTATTCCAAATAACATCATAACTTGATTTTTAGCGTGAAAGGGTCGATGACAGTCAGCGGTTGAGCGAATGAGGCCCGCACTGACCGCAGGAGACAAGTATGACATTCACATTGGAGGAGAGTTTCCACAAGCGCGTATCGTCGGAAATAACAGTAAAAAGGGTAGCCGGACGGGCGGCAAATTCTTCCAGCAGGGAGTCCAGCCCGGCGGATGACATCCCCAGGGCGGTCACCGTCTCCTCACGAAGGGGGGCCTCGCCGGAATGCTCCATGGCCTGAAGTTTTTTACGAAGCCGGGCAATGCGCTTGCGAATCATCTCTCCGCGAAAAATGAGCGGAAGATTCGCCAGTATTCCTGCGCAGCGCCTCCATTGCTTTTTAGGCTCGGTGAAGAGGCGATAGGCGAATTCCAGCCTGCACGCCACCATCCAGCCGGGCGCGCGCCTGATCCTGCCGCTGTAGTAGTTGAATACCGCCCCCACGCCCAGCATCACGCCCCGCCGGAGCCAGGGCTGCAAACGGCTCATGAACTGCTCCTGCTTGGGCGCCCCCAAAGCGACCCAGACAATATCCACCTGCTGGCTGTTGAGCTGCCGGGCAATAGCCGGGTAGTCGAACTTGTCCACGTCACAAAACGGCAATGCCGTAAAAGGCATATCCGCCACATCCGGGTTCCAGGGAATAATCGCCTCTTTCAGCTCATTCAGAGTCCTGTCGTCCGTCCCCAGAAAAGCCATCCGGTAACGTCCTTCGGAAACAATATCCCTGAAAATCCGAGCGCCGCAATACGCCTTGCGCCGGAGACCGTAAAGAACGCGCAAATAAAGCGGCACCCAATTACTGTCGCAGAGAGAAAACAGGGAACGGCGGACAACCTCTCCATACTCGCGATCCCGCTGAACCATGGCCAGAATGTTGCCGTCCGCTACGCAAATATAGGCCGACCCGGCACTCTCCAGCGCCCGTGAAACGGCCGCATGCACCGCCTCACGGTCAAATTCATAATGTATCTGGAAGTAGGTCTCCATGAAACGCGAATCTATCGGATCTGCTCCAGACGTCTCAAATCACGGGGCGCAATCTTCCCCAAAGAAGCAACATGCCCCGGACGGTGGACATCGGTTCCCCACCAGGTATATTTATCGGTCTCGAATAATTTCCGGGCCAGCTTCTGCACATTTTTTCCATGCACTCCGTGCAGCGAGGAAATAGTCAGTTGAAACTCGACGATATCGTCATCCAGAAGCGTTAACAGCTCTCTTTCTGAAAGAATGTGACAATAACGCTCGGGATGCGCCAGAACGGGGACATAATCATGTATCCTGATCTGAAAGAGGATGTCCCTCCAGTTGCGGGGCAGCGACATCTGGGAGAACTCTACCAGCACATGTTTGCCGTCATAGGTGAGAAGGGGGCCATGCTCCACCTTGTCCAAAAACTGCTCGTCCATCATGTACTCCGCCGCCAGGCGCAAATCAAATCCCTCAAGATCGAGCAGCTGCCGGGCGTCGTCAAAACGCTCTCTCAAATAATCGGGAGTATTGAGCGGGGTGCTCGCCATAATATGAGGCGTACACCAGCCGCCCCTGAACCCGAGCCTTTTTAATCCGTCAACCATGGCCTGCCCCTCTTCCCTGTTGCGGGCGCCGTCATCAACACCCCATAGAATATGGCAATGAGAATCCACCTTCCCTTCAAAAAGCGAGGAGTGATCTGATTTTTTTCGAAACAAGCCAAACATGATCTTCAGATTAATTTTACAACTTACTATTTTTTAAATCTTAGGACGATTTCTCCTCCATGTATCGGTAGCCATAGCCGTAGCCGCAATGACGGTATCGGGCGCGTTTGAAATCGACCGCATTGATGATGTAGGCCAGATTCTTCAACTTCCCTTCTTCATAAATATGCTGGATATTGGAGAAGAAGCGCTTTTCTATCTTCCCGCTGCGCACCACATACAACGTCATATCGGCGTGGACGGAGAGAAGAGACGCATCCGCCAGAATTCCGTAGGGAGGCGCGTCGATAATAATTTTGTCGTACCGGGTTCTCAGCTTCTGCAAGAGCAGCTCCAGACGGGCATTTGTCAGCAAAAGAGCCGCGTTGGGAGGAATGGGGCCTCCATAAAGAATATCCAGATTATCGCTTTCCGGGCAATGGCAGATCAGGGAGTCAACTGTCTCCTGGGGATTCAGCAGAATATTGGAAAGCCCCTTTTTCCCTCTCCCGCCCATCTGCTTGCTCAGGGACACCTTGCGCAAGTCGCCGTCAATCATCAGCACCTTTTTGCCTGTCAGGGCAAAAGCCGCGGAGAGGTTTTTGACAATATCCGTCTTCCCCTCCGCCGGCATGGTCGAGGTCAGAACGATCACCTGCCCCAGATCATTCTCCTGCGGCACAAAAGTGGCGACATTGTTGCGGAGAATATGAAAGTACTCGGAAAAAACGGAACGGTCGTTCATCTCTCCAAACTTCCTTTCCTTGCGCTCCTTCTCCGATAAAACGGGCAGCTCCCCGATGACGGGAACGGTGCTGACCGTCTGCATGTCCTGCTTGTTCCAGACCTTTACATCAGCCATGGAGACCAGCAGAAAAACGAGGAAGCAGGACACCAGGCCGCCGCCCGCGCCTATAATGACGTACTCGCTCACTCTGGGAGCTACGGGAAGATCGGAACCATACGCCGTTTCCAGTATCCGGGCGCTGGGCTCCGCAAGATACAGGGAGAGCTCGTTCTCGTCCTTTTTACTGAGCAGCATCTGATACCGCCCCTCCTTGCTTTTGAGCTCCTGAATGAGCGGCTCCAGAACTTTCGCCTTGTCGGCGGTGGAAATCATATTCAGATCAAGCTCGTCCTTCTTCTTCGTCAGCTCGGTGAGCCGAAGGTCGAGATTGTTTTGATAATTGGAGATGGAACGGTTGATTGCCGCCCTAGAAGATTCCATTTTCCCCTTGAGATCAATCACCAGGGGATTCCTGGCTCCTGCGCTGACCGCGATTTTCTTGTACTCCAGATAAGCCTCATTATAGAGCTCTATTTGCTTGGATATACCCGAGTCGGAAATACCCGTTTCCACAGAGAGCAACTGACTTTTCCTCTCGGCGTTCTTCAAGCTCCCCGCCAGATTTTCGGTCAGCTTGATCTGGGTCTTTATTTCAAAAATATCCTTTTCCAGTTGTTGGAGAACGGTGAAATTGGCATCCAGCGTAGGCGTCGTCTCGTGAACCAGATCGCTTTTCTTCTTAAAGTCACTGATTGAACTGCTTACTGCCTTCAAGTCCTGATCCAACTCGCCCATCAACTTGGCGATGAACTCTTTTGTCTTTTCCGCGGCCTTGGTCTTCTCGTCCTTGGAGAATTGATTATAAACATCAATAATCTTGTTCAGAACCCTCGCCGTCTTCTGGGGATTGGTCGATTTCAAGGAAAGCAGAAGAAGGCTGGAGTCCGTGATCTCCGGTCTCTCCACCTTGAAGACGGACAGAAGCTCCTGAGCGGTCTGAAGCTTGGGACTCCTCTGCACCAGCAGGGGGAGCCCCATCTGTTCCTTTGTCAAAAGAGTCGTCGGGGAAACCCGGATCGTGGCAAAGGGCAGCTCCAGAGGCTCATTGAACGTGCCTTCAAAAAACACCGCATGATCTTTACGGTTGACATAGGAAAGAGTATATTTCTCCTCATTCAGCGGCGTGATCGTAAGCGCGCAGCTTCTCTGCGGATTTATTTTGATAAAATCCACAAGCAAAGGCGTCTCCTCATCCACGTCAAGGAGACGAATATCCTGCTTTTTCCAATAAGAGACATTAAGCTTCAAGTCATTGACAACTTCCAGCATAATGGGCGTCGACTTCATGACAAAAGTCTCATTTGCCATATTCGAGGCCCCGGTCTCCGCCCCCAGCTCTTTCAAAATCCGCTCGGAAGCCCCCACCTCCTGCTGCCGTTCATTTCGCAGAAGTACACTGGCCTTTTTCTCATAAACATAGCCCTGCTTTGCCGCATAATAATAAGCGGCGGCGGCTCCCAGCAAGGCGCAGAGAAGCAACCACGGCCAGCGCCTTTTTAAAATCAGCAGCAGAGAGTTCAGAGAAAACAGGTCATCCTCTTCCTGGGAAGGCAAGGGAGAAGAAGCGTGAGACGGAATCATGTGGGTACAAGGTAGTCAATGATTTACAGGAGCGCTCTCTTACAGGCACAAGGCAATGACAGCGATAGTCAACCCCAGCCCGGAGAGCCCCCAGCCATACCACTGCGCCGCATCACTGCGCGTATTCACCTTCCTCTCGGCGGGAGAGACATAAATCGTATCGTTCTGCTGCAAATAATAGTAAGGAGACGAGAACAGGTCCTTGCTGCGCAAGTCCACCTTGGCTATTTGCCGCTCGCCGTTGTTCTCGCGAATGATCGAGATCTCACGGTTGCCGTCTATATTAAGATCCCCCGCCCGGCTGATCGCCTCCATCAGAGTGATTCTCTGCCCCTGTATCTCATAAATCCCCGGAGAAGAGACCTCGCCCAGAACGGAAAACTTGAAATTGACTATCTGGACATTGACGGAAGCGTCCTTGATATACTCACTGCTTCTCAAGGCTTCGGCAATATCGGAGGCGAGCTGGGTACAAGTCTTTCCGGACGCCTTGATCCGGCCAATAACCGGGAGTACGATATATCCCTTGGCATCGACCAAATATCCCTTGGGCCTGTTGGAGCTGCTTGCAGACCCTGCCGTGGAGCCCATTTCCGCAGTGACAAAGGGAGCCGTCAAATCAGGCTGCTTGCTGCTGACGGCGATATAAAGCTGGTCGTCCTTTTGAATCCGGGCCTCGTAATCCGCCTTTATTTTCTCTTTGGTATTCTCCGGAGCATCCTGTATGTACAAAACCTCCTGAGGATTTACACAGGACGGCAGAGACGCAAAAAAGGTGCAGGCGAGCAGGGCCGAACTCAACAATTTAAAAGAAGTAACAGTAGTGTTCATTGTAGTTTATATTCTGGTTGCAGGGGGGTAAGAGGAGAGGTGATTATTTTTCGAGATCAAACAAATTGGCTGATTTATGGACGCCTTCGCGCATGATGACTTTGATGACAGTACGCCACAAGATACGGAAATCTACACTAGAGGACACATGCTGTATGTACCAGGCGTCGTACTCGAATCGTTTTTGAAAGGATAAATCATTGCGCCCGCATATCTGGGCCAGCCCGGTAATACCGGGTTTGACCCGTCCCCTGTAGCACTGCTCCCTGGGAGTCAGTATGCTGAACTCTTTCGGAATCCAGGGGCGGGGGCCCACCAGACTCATATCGCCCTTGAGAACATTGATGAGCTGAGGCAGTTCATCCAGCGAAGTCTCCCGAAGAAAGGCGCCCAGACGCGTCACTCTCGCCTCGTCAGGCAACAAGGCGCCCTTGACGTCCCGTTGGTCCGTCATCGTTTTGAACTTGATGATCGTAAAGCGCTGCCCCTTCTTTCCTATTCTTTCCTGAAGGAAATAAGCTTTACCGCCATTGAACCACCATAAAAGAACGGTGATTACGCAAAAAAGAGGGAGGAGTATCAGAAAGGCAACGAGCGCGAAAGAAGCATCAATAAACGGCTTTACTTCCCGTAAATACATTCAGCTCCCCGCGGTCAGTGTTCCCCTTCTCTGTTGTCTCCAAAGGAAGAGCATCTGACGCCCTTTCAGGGGCGAAAAAATGGTAATCTTTTATCATAAAGCACTTATAATGATTGTGTGGTAATCGGAAAAAGACCAGAGCACTTCTTTTTCCAGACAGGAGAAGCCATATCGGATTGCCTATCCGCAGTCAATGAAAAAACAAAAACCTGTTAGACTTTTTATTCCATTAAAAATAATCCCTCTTTCTGCAATTCTATCTACTGATATTTACTGAAATTAAAAGAGATATTGACACAAATACGCTTCTTTTTAATAAACAAACGAAAAACAAAATCATTCAAACACCCACTGAAGCCCCATTGAAATACAATAGGAAATAAAATAGCAAATCACTCAAAATAAGCAATTTAAGAAAACAAAGATACGGATAGGCAATCCGTCGCTACTATTCCCATCCCTAAAAAGACAACATCTTCCAAAAAGATTTGCATCCTTTTTCCACAAAGCCCGCCCAAGCCGATCTCCGCGCCGCAAAATATAACTTCCGGGCGTTCTCCCCTGACATCGGAGCGCCCTCATCTGCCGTCCGCCTGATGCGCTTTTTCCCGGACCGCGACATAGGTACAAATCAGCGAGAAAAAACAACTGATCAGCCCGGCCATGAAAATTTGCAAATCCGCCGGCAGGGAATACACAATACTCACCCCCGGCAGCCAGATAATCATATTGACCAGATAAGTGGGCAACACCATCCGCACATACCAGCCTTTGCCGAATGACGCCCTCACGGCGCGGAAAGAGTACCCCGAATCGTTCCAGTAATACGCGACGGCATTCAGGGGGGCGGAAAAGAAGGCCGAGTAGCCGAACTGATCGACAAGCACCTTGAATACGACAACGGAAAAAGACGCCTCCACCCCAAAGAGCAGCCCCTGCCCCCTGTACAAGGCGTCAATACACACCCCCTGGCCGCCCCACAAAAGCAGGAGAAACGCCAGATCGAGCCAGGGCCGGGAAGGGCGCGTCAGGGGAAAGGCCATCCTGAACGCCCAGGTCATCACGCCCCCGAAAAACCCCGTACAGGCAAACGAGAAGACAAAGCCCCACTCCGCCTTGAGGCGGGCAAAAACAGACAGAAAGCCGGCGACGGACGGCATGTGATAATAGGCCGCCACCATCAACGCCGCCAGAGACAGCAGAATATAGCCGGGAAGCAGCGCGTCCCTGATGGAAAGAAGCGCCGATTTCAAGGCGAACTTGATCCCCGCCGCCCTTTGTGAAGAATGCACTCTTTCCATTACCCCTACTCTGGAAAAAAGAAAATAAATGGCAACTCATTTCTCCTCAAAAAAGCCGTCTCCCACGACACGCGGAAGACGGCTCTGACTAAATAGGGATCGAAAAAGGGGGCTTAACCCTGCCTGCTCCGGATCTGCCCCAGAACGTAGGGCAGGATGCCTCCGGCCCGGTAGTACTCAATCTCCATCGGAGTATCGAGACGGAGAACCAGAGGCAGCTCAAACGGCTCCTGCCCGGCCGGGGCCACGACCAGAGTGACCTGCTGGCGGGGCTTAACCCCGTCATTCAAGCCGACCAGAGAGAACGTCACATCCTTCAGATCCCGCACCTTGTCGTAATCGGCGGCATCCGCAAACGTCAGGGGCAGTACGCCCATGCCGATCAAATTGGAACGGTGGATACGCTCAAAGGACTTCACAATCACCGCCTGGACGCCCAGAATATTCGTTCCCTTCGCCGCCCAGTCGCGGGACGACCCCATACCGTAGTCTTCTCCGCCAATCACGACCAGCGGAGTCCCCTCCGCCTTATAGGCCATGGCCGCGTCAAAAATGAATGTGGGGCGGCCGGCATCGGAGACAAGCTCCTTGTCGGGCGCGGGGACGTCGGCGGAGCCGAAATACAGCGTATAACCGCCTTCAGACCCCGGAATCATCAAATTCTTGATACGCACATTGGCGAACGTCCCGCGCGTCATAATCCGGTCGTTGCCGCGGCGGGAGCCGAATGAGTTGAAGTCCGCACGAGCCACTCCCTTTTCCTTCAAATAGCGTCCGGCAGGTCCGGTCTCACGGATGGAACCGGCGGGAGAAATATGGTCGGTCGTCACCGAGTCGCCGAAAATCCCCAGAGGACGCGCGTCCTTCAAATCGGACAGGGAACGCCTGGCGCCCGTGAAGCCGTCAAAGAACGGCGGATTCTGAATGTAGGTAGAATCCTCGTTCCACGGGTACAGGGAACCGGACGGGCAAGGCACGTCGCGCCACTGCGTCGTCATATTCGCGGCATTCGCATACCGGTTCAGGAAATCCTCAGGCTTGAGCGCAGAAGACAGAACGGCGGCGATCTCCTCGTTGGAGGGCCATATATCCTTGAGATACACCTCGTTTCCGGCGGCGTCTCGCCCGATCGGCTCGCGCTCCATGTCGATATCCACGCGCCCGGCCAGAGCAAACGCGACCACCAGAGGAGGAGACATCAAAAAGTTCCCCTTCAGCGCGGCATGAACGCGAGCCTCGAAGTTGCGGTTGCCGGACAGCACGGAGACGCCGACCAGATCGCCCTCCTTGAGGGCCGCCTCTATCGAGGGAGACAGCGGGCCGGAGTTGCCGATGCACGTCGCGCAACCGTACGCCACCGTTTCAAACCCGAGCTTGTCCAGATAGGACTGCAGCCCGGCGGCATTCAAATAATCCGTCACCACCCGGGAGCCGGGGGCCAGGGAGGTCTTCACATAAGCCGGAACCGTCAATCCCTTTTCCACGGCCTTCTTCGCCAGCAGCCCGGCGGCCAGCAGCACGCCGGGATTGGAAGTATTGGTGCAGGAAGTAATCGACGCAATCAGGACGCTGCCGTTATGCAGCTCCTGCTCCATCGGGACAAAATCTCCGGCAGCTTCCGGGACCTCGGCGCATCCGGCAGGAGTGGGCAGCGTAAAGGAGACCGCCTTCCGGGCCTCTTCCTCCGACTTGCCATAACCGCCCTCGGCAACGGGGCGGGTCAACAGGGAAAGGAAATCCTGCTTGAGAGAAGAGAGCGGGATACGATCCTGCGGACGCTTCGGCCCGGCTACCGAGGGCACGACCTCGGCCAGATCAATAGAGACCACATCCGTATAATCGATCTGCCCGTCCCCGGGCATCCCCCAGAGACCCTGGGCCTTGAAGTAACTCTCGTAAGTCAGCACGGCCTCCTCCGTACGCCCGGTAGAGCGAAGATACGCGGAGCACTCCTCATCCATCGGGAAGAAGCCCATCGTCGCCCCGTACTCGGGCGCCATATTCGCCACCGTCGCCCGGTCGGGCAGGGACAGGGAAGACGCGCCCGGGCCGAAAAATTCCACAAACTTGCCGACAACCCCCTTGCGGCGGAGCACCTGCGTCACATACAGGGCCAGATCGGTTGCCGTGACGCCGGACGGGAGCTCGCCGGACAAACGCACGCCGATCACCTCGGGTACGAGGAAAGTAACGGGCTGCCCGAGCATACCGGCCTCGGCCTCGATGCCCCCTACGCCCCAGGCCACTACGCCCAGACCATTGATCATCGTCGTATGGGAGTCAGTCCCCACCAGCGTATCGGGGAAATAGACGCCGTCCTTCTCCTGTACGCCGGGAGTCAGATACTCCAGATTGACCTGGTGGACGATCCCGACAGACGGCGGCACCACAGAAAACGTCTGAAACGCCTGCTGCCCCCACTTCAAAAACTCGTAACGCTCGGCATTGCGCGAAAACTCCCGCCCCAAATTCCAGGACAGGGCGCCAGCAGTGCCGGACATGTCGATCTGCACCGAGTGATCAACCACCAGATCGACAGGAACAAGCGGCTCAATCGTGCCGGGATCTCCGCCCATGCGCGAGACCGCCGTACGCATGGCCGCCAGATCCACCAAAAGAGGCACTCCCGTGAAATCCTGCAGCACAATACGGGAAACGACAAAAGGAATCTCGTAGTCTCCGGGACGGACGGCGTTCCACGTCGCCAGATTTTTCACATCCTCCTGCCGCACCTTCAACCCGTCGCAATTGCGCAAAACGGCCTCCAGCACAATACGCAGGGAGACGGGCATGCGCGAGATCCCTTCGAACCCCTGTTCCGCCAAAGCCGGCAACGAATAAAAGCGTCCTTCCCGGCCGCTTCCTGTGGTAAATGAGCGAATAGTTTCCACGATTCCAGAGTAAGTTAACAAGTGACGGCCTTCCCCCGCGGGGAGCCGGGCGCAAAATAGTCCTTTTTAAAAAAATTGCAAGACAACTTTGTCCTTAAAGGACTTATTCGTGAAATTAAAACCCCGCGCCTTCCGGGAACCCCCTTACTTTGTCATTTACTACGCCCCCCCGCTCCTGTTCCCTCTCGCTCAGCCAACCGCACAGAGCATGGCCGAACGCACAAATACCGATCCGGAAAAAATGGAGAAAATCGTCAGCCTCTGCAAACGCAGGGGATTCATCTACCAGGCGGCAGAACTGTACGGCGGCCTGAACGGATGCTGGGACTACGGTCCTCTCGGCGTAGAACTGAAACGCAACGTCAAGGACTACTGGTGGCGTAAAAACGTCCAGGAGCGCGAAGACATCCTCGGCATGGACGGCTCCATCCTGACCCACAACCAGGTACTGGTCGCCTCGGGACACGTCGGCGGCTTCTCCGACCCCATGTGCGACTGCCTGCTGACCAAGGAGCGCTTCCGCGCCGACCAGATCCCCGCACAAAGCGGAATCGTCTTCTCCTATACCGGAGCCGGCCTCAAGGAAGGCTCCTGGAGCGTGGCGAAAAACTACGCCGTCCTCGTCGAAAACGACAAACTCGCCGACAAGGCGCGCAAAACGGCCCGCCAGTACTACGCCCAGCTTGCCGGAAACGATATCTCCCAAAAAGAAATTGAACTCGCCGGAGAAACAACGGAGGAAGTAGAGAACACCACCCGCTACAACCCCGCGAACGGCTCCCTGCTGACTGAAGCCCGCGACTTCAACCTGATGTTCAAAACCACCATGGGGGCCACCGCCGACGAGAATGACCCCAATGCGGTCGCCTACCTGCGCCCGGAAACGGCCCAGTCCATCTTCTGCGAATACAAGAACATCCTCGACAGCTCCCGCGTCAAGCTCCCCTTCGGCATTGCACAGATCGGAAAGGCATTCCGCAATGAAATCAACCCAAGGAACTTCACCTTCCGATCTCG
>CAZNVW010000003.1:0-35544 GCA_964576595.1 uncultured Verrucomicrobiales bacterium | reverse complement strand
ACGACGACAAAGTGATGCTCCCGGTTGACTTCTCCGACTTTGGCCATGGCCCGTGCCGAGGAGACATACTGTTCCAGACGCAGCGCCTTTTCTTTTTCCTCTACGCCCTTGCCCGCAATAATGCTGCTTTCTTCAACAGCCAGGCGGTTCTGAAGTTTGAGGCGTTCGTTTTCCGCCTTCATCGCTTCGAGAGCCGAGCTGCCGCCGGTGCCGGTCGTGGTGAAAGCGGGGAGTTCCGGCACGGCATCCTGCGCGCCGGAGGGAGAGAGGAGGTCGGCGGACGCAAGCTGCTGCTTGAGAGCGGCGACTTCACGCTCCAGCTCGACGATACGATTCTTGTCCCGCAATATCTCGTTCTCCTTCTGCAGACGTTTGATATTGGCCTCTTCAGAGGATTCGGCCGACAGGGTCGTCTTCTGGTGGCGATAATCGCTCAGGGTTTCCCTGTCAGTAAGATAGACAAATCCCATTGCTCCCAAAACCAGGATCATGACACAAACGATGACCAGCTGAGACGTTTTCATGCGGTTTTCTAATATTTTCACAGGAAGGAATCAATCCTATTCGGGACGAAAAAAGGCGCCCCTTCCGCAAAGGGCGCCTTTTTTGAAAGATTGTTGTAAGAATCAGCGGCTCAAATGGCGGCAGATATTCATCACATAGGGGGAAACGACGGATTTCTGCCCGGCGACGTTTTCCAGTCCGGTCGTCCCGTAGGCGCCGTCCTTGTAGATCATGATCTGGTTCGGGTTGCCCTGCGTCAGCGCGTCCACGGCGGCGACGGCAAAGCGGGTCGCCATCAGGCGATCCCGTACGGTCGGCGCGCCTCCGCGCTGGAGATGACCGAGGACGGTCAGGCGGGTATCCATGCCCAGGCGCTCTTCCAGCCAGCGGGTAAGATACGGGGCAATACGGGTTCCCTCCGCTACGACGGCGATCAGATACCCCGGCCCTCCCTTGCGGGATTCGTTATTGAGGCGGTTGTACATGCTGTCGAGATCGTACTCGAACTCGGGGACGATGCAGATTTCCGCGCCGCCCGCAATAGCGGTGGTCATGGCGAGGAACCCGCAGTCGCGGCCCATTACTTCGACGACAAAGGCCCGGTTGTGCGAGTGGGCCGTGTCGCGGATGGTATCGATACAGTTGACGATGATGTTCTGCGCCGTATCGACGCCGAGGCAGTAGTCCGTACCGGCGATGTCGTTGTCGATCGTGGCCGGGATGCCGGCAAAGGGCACCTTGAAGTCGTTGTAAAAGTCATTGAGAGCGCGGAAGGAGCCGTCGCCGCCCAAAATGATGAGTTTGTCGATGTCCCGCTGCTTCAGATGCTCGTAGGCCTGTTTGCGGCAATCGTATTCAAAGAAACGCTTGGAGCGGGAGGAACGCAGGAGCGTGCCCCCGCGAAACGCCATTTCATCGGTGATTTCCTTGGTAGCAGGAACGATTTTACCGTCTATCATTCCTTCCAGGCCGTCATAAATGACATAGGGAGTCAGCCCCAACACCTTCGAATACTCCACGGCGCACCGGACTGCGGGGTTCATCCCGGCAGCGTCGCCTCCTGAGGTCATAATCGCAATTCCGCTCATTGGTTCCTGGATAAAAAATTCTATTTTGCAGACACCTCTCTATAGGACTTTCCGGAAAATGCAAGCCTTCATTTTTTCCTGTTGCGATTCCCTTCCTCCCTGTAAAATCGGCCCCATGTCCGGCCTTTCCGAAAAATTGATTCAAGCGACGAGGGAACTGAATGAAAAACTGGCCCCCCTGTCCTTTTCCGCCCCGGCCGCCTGTACCTACAATCCCCTGGAGTACGCGTCTGAGTCCTACTTTCAGTACTTGCGGACATTCGCCCGATCTCCCAAAAAAGTTCTCTTTCTCGGCATGAATCCGGGGCCTTTCGGCATGACCCAGACCGGCATCCCGTTCGGGGAGGTAGCCGCCGTCAGAGACTGGATCGGCATTGCGGCTCCTGTCGGCAAGCCGGCACGGGAGCATCCCAAACGCCCGGTACAAGGGTTCGATTGTCCGCGTTCCGAGGTCAGCGGACGGCGGCTCTGGGGGCTTTTCGCCGAATGTTTCGGCACGGCGGAGCATTTTTTCGCCGATCATTTTGTCGCGAATTACTGCCCCCTGGTCTGGATGAGCGAAACAGGAGCCAATCTCACGCCGGACAAACTCCCCGCCAGGGATCTGCAGCCTGTGGAAGAAGCCTGCCTGGCCTATCTCGTCGAGACCATCCGTCTGCTGGAGCCTCAAATCCTCGTGGGCGTCGGCGGCTACGCCCGCAAAAAGCTGGAGCAGGCCGCCCTTCTGCTGCCCGATAAAACATTCGCGATCGGCACCCTGCTCCATCCCAGTCCCGCCAGCCCCCTGTCCAACAGGAGTTGGCCGGAGCTGCCCAAACAGCAGCTGCGCGATCTGGGGATTCTCTAAGCAGGTCAGGAGGCCCGCGAGCCCAGCCGCCTCATCCAGCGGCCCACCTGGAAGAGGCCCATGGAGAACAGAGCCGGGATGAAGTATCCGGCAGTCAGCAGCCACAGGGCATCCATGAGGGGCAGCATGGCGAGCATCTGCCCCACTTGCAGGGAGCGTCCCGGGATCTTCTCTTCATGGCGCGCGCGCCACGTCAGTATTGCCACATAAGCCGTCAGGACGATCACCGCCGGGATAAGCAGGGGAGACGACAGCCCCCCCGCCGCGCAGGCGGCCGTCATGATCAGCAGCCCCCGACAGATCCCCATCAGGATGACGGCCAGAGCCGATTTTTTATGGGTGAAGTTGTACAGGCATACGCACGCCGCCAGCATGTAAATCCAGGGGTTGGAAAAGCGGAAGACGGCGAGCGCGACGATCATCGCCACCAGCAGCGCGCCTCCCGTCCACCGGCCCAGACATTCACGGCTGATCAGCCCCCGATTGACGGGGTTGCCCTTTTTGCCATGATCGGCATCCCACGCCGTATCGCAAAAATCATTGCCCCACATTCCGAATCCATACAGGCACAGGGCGATCACGATCACGGCCAGAGCCTGCAGCCAGTGGTCAAGGAGCAAGGGGATGCCCCCGCCCAGCGACCACCCCAGCATCAGATTCGAAAAAACGCTCGGGAGGACAGAAGGCCGCAACCCTGTCCACAGTCCCCTTTTCCAATTCCTGTCGGCCTCCTCAGACATGCTTTACTTTTTTACCATACTCCTGCAAGCGTCGTAAAGCATTCACCGCCGCGCCGGAGTCGATACTCTCCGCGGCCTTTTTCAAGCCGCCCGGTATGTCGGCGGCCAGCCCGGCGGAGACAATCGCGCAAGCGGAGTTCAGCATGATGATGTCCCGGCGCGGCCCCTTGTCGCGGCCTTCCAGAATGTCCTCGAGGATACGGGCGTTGACATCGGCGTCGCCGCCGACGAGAGGTTCCAGGGGAGAGGTCTCCAGGCCGAAGTCCTCGGGGCGTATCTCCCACGTTCTGTGCTCCATGTAGAGACCGCCCGAGCAAATCATCGTCGGCCCCATCAGGGAGACTTCGTCCACACCCCGGCCATCCGCCGTCCGTCCGCTGACGACCCAGGCGCGGGAGCGTCCGAGCCGCTGGAGGATTTCCGCAAAGACGGGAGCCATATCGGGGTTGGGGACGCCGATCAGCTGGCACTCGGGGCGTACGGGGTTCATCAACGGCCCCAGCAGGTTGAAAATGGTACGTATATTCTGCTTCCCCAGTCTCTGACGGACGGGCGCGACTACTTTGAACGAGGGATGATAGACCGGCGCAAAGACGAAGCCGCAGCCGCACTGCTCCACGCAGTCGCGGAACTGGTCGGGCGGCAGGGTAATGGGCACGCCCAGCGCCTCCAGCACATCCGCACCGCCGCTTTTGGAGGTCATGCCCCGGTTGCCGTGCTTGGTCACGACGGCGCCCGCGCCCACCGCCACAAACATGGAGGTCGTGGAGACGTTGAACAGGTTCAGCTTGTCTCCTCCCGTGCCGACAATGTCCAGAGACGGGCCGGACAGGTCGAGCAGGCGGAAGTGGGGGTTCAGGGAGTACTCGAGAAAGCATTCGACAAAGGCCGCGATTTCTCCCGGCGTTTCCCCCTTGACCGCCAGCAGGGTCAAAAACTCCGCCTTGATATTTTCATCGCCCTGCTCATCGAGAAGATAGTCGGCCGCTTCGGAAATCTGCTCATAAGAGAGCTCTCCTTTTTCGCGCAATATATCCAACTGGTCTTTCAACATGAAGCGGCTGTCTGTTCTATGATTCGTAATAGGTGTACCCGCTCAGTCCAGAGCGGTACACGTCCAGCGCGTGCCGGCGCTCGGACGGCGTGATGCGGCCCTGGGAGACCGCGCTCTCGGCAAACTGGCGGAAGCGGGAGATCAGTTCTTTCGGGTCGTACTCAACGTAAGTCAGCACGTCCGCGACCGAGTCGCCCTCCACCTCGTGGGTATAAACGGGGCGGCCGTTTTCCAGGTGCACGCCGACGACATTCGTATCTCCGAAAAGGTTGTGCAGGTCGCCCAGCGTCTCCTGATACGCGCCGACGAGGAACACGCCGATATTGTACTCCCTGCCGGGGACAAAGGTATGCAGCGGCAGGGACGTCGCTACGTCCTCCCGGTCGATGAACTGGTCGATCTTGCCGTCGCAGTCGCAGGTAATGTCCGCCAGCACGGCCTTTTGCGTGGGCCTCTCGTCGAGGCGGTGAATCGGCATGACCGGGAACAGCTGGTCAATCGCCCAGGAGTCGGGGAGAGACTGGAACAGGGAGAAGTTCCCGTAATAAAAGTCCACCAGGGTGCCGGACAGTTCCCGCAAATCTTCGGGGATGGTCTCCATGTCCGCAAGGAAGCGGGAGAGACGCGTGACGATATGCCAGAAAAAGGCCTCGCCGATGCCGCGCTCGCGCAGCGTGCAGTTGCCGTAAAAGAACTGGTTGCGAATTTGATCCCGGTAGTAGCAGGCGTCGTTGAAGCACTCCTGAAGGTTCTTCCGGGACATTACCTTCTCCACGTCCGCAAAGGACTTGAGCAGGAAGGAGGCGTTTTCCGGAAGGACAGGACGATCCGCCGCCTCGTCGGAAGAGGTGGTCACGTCCAGAATATTGAAGACCAGTACGGAGTAATACGCCACGACCGCCCGCCCCGACTCCGTCACCAGGTCGGGATGATCCACGCCGGCCTGGTCGCACATCTGGGAGATTACTTCGACCACGTCCGAGCAGAACTCGGAGATGGAGTAGTTGCAGGAGGAGTGGAAATTCGTCTTGGAGCCGTCATAGTCCACCGCCAGACCGCCGCCCATGTCGAGCGTCCCCATGGGCGCGCCCTCCTTGACGAGATCGACATAGACGCGGGCGGCCTCGGTCGCTCCTTCGCGGATGGAGGCGATATTCGGGATCTGCGAGCCCTGGTGATAGTGGAGAAGCTTGAGGCAGTCTATATAGCCCTGCTCCTTGAGCTTGTCCACGACGCCGATGACCTGGGCCGCGTTCAACCCGAAGACGGACTTGTCGCCCGCCGACTCATGCCAGTGGCCGGAGCCCTTGGCTGCGAGCCTCACGCGCACCCCCAGATTCGGGCGAACCTTGCGTTTCTTGGCGCAGGCCAGGATGGCGTCGAGCTCTCCGGGCATTTCAAGTACGATAAAAATTTTCAATCCCATCTTCTGGGCGGTCAGGGCGAGGTCGATGAACTCGTCATCCTTGTAGCCGTTGCAGATCAGATAGGCGTCCGGGTCGTGCATATGCGCGAGAGCCGCGATCAATTCCGGCTTGGACCCGGCTTCAAGCCCGTAATGGTACCTCTTGCCGAAGGCGGTAATGTCCTCAATAACCTGCCTCTGCTGGTTCACCTTGATCGGATAAACGCCCCGGTAGGAGCCCTTGTACTTGTTCTCCCGTATGGCCTTGGCAAATCCCTCGTTCAGCTCGCGAATGCGGCTGTACAAAAGATCGCGGAAGCGAAAGAGCACGGGCAGATTCGTCCCCCGCTCTCCGAGACCCTCGACCAGCGAGGCGAGACTGACCTCCTTGTGCGTTTCCCCGTCCGAGAGACGCACCGTCACCTCTCCCTGCTTGTTGATCCGGTAGTACTCATTTCCCCAGGATTCAATCCCGTACAGCTCGGCAGAATCACTCGGAGTCCATCCGCTAACCTTCTGCCTGATACCTTGGTCTTTGCGCGCTTTCATAATAAGGGATTGAATGTCGAAAATGAGACGAACGAATGAACCCGATTTTGCCTCGAGAATCAAGCGCGATTGTTGCGGGGCAAGGAACTGTCACGCAAATTGACCGTTTGCGGCAGAGCATGAAAAAGCCGGAAGCGAAAATCGCCTCCGGCCCCGGTCAAAAAAAGGTCTCCTATTCGTTCAGCAGCTGCTTGCGGGTAAAGATCGCGTACACCGGCACGCCGCGGGCCTCAATGGCTTCCCGGCCGCCTTCCTCGCGGTCCACCAGCACCAGGGCGGCCACCACTTTGCCGCCTTCTTCCTCAATGGCGTCGATTGCCTTGATCGTAGAGCCTCCGGTCGTAATGACGTCATCGACTACGATGACCTCGTCGCCGGGCTTGAAGTTGCCTTCGATCCGGCGGTTGCAGCCGTGCCCCTTGGCCTCCTTGCGGACGATAAAGACGCGCAGCGCGCCAATGCCCAGTTCAAGGGCGGACGCCATCCCGACAGACAGGGAAATGGGGTCGGCCCCCATGGTCATGCCGCCGATCGCGCTCGCCTCGGGGAAGCGGGGGAGGATATTGTCGCGCACCTTGGCCCAGCCAAGCGCGCCTACCATATTCGCGCCCATCGCGTCGAGAGTCGTCGTGCGGCAGTCGATATAGAGATCGGATTCTTTCCCGGAAGCCAGTTTAAAGTGGCCGGTACGGACGGATTTCTGCAACAGGAGAGCTTTCAGACCTTCGCGAGTTTGCTGAGAATTAGGCATGACCACAGACTGAGGCCGAATGCCCTCCAGGTCAAGCCGAACTCCCTCCCCAAATCCATTTTTCCCCTCTTTCCCGGAGCACGGAGACCCTATCGCCGCAAAAAGGAGCATATCCGCTTGACCACAAGACATCCCCCCGTTAAAACCGCACGGCCCCATGAAAACGGTTCTAAAATTTTTCCTTTCCTCCCTCTCTCCGCTCCTCCTGCTCGCGTCCTGCGCCACCGCACCCTCCTTCCTCCCGCAAACAGGCGCACCGGTGACGGGCTCGACGGAAACCATTCCCTCGACCCAATCCGTCCAGAACCCCGGCGCGCCTCTCCCCGTATCGGACCCTCTCGCCAAACCGCTGGCGCCCGCCACATGGAACGACAGTCCCGAGCTGAAAGGCGAGCCCAAAATAGTCGTCAATACCAAAGAGCAAAAAGCCTACTTCTACAAGGGAGCTACTCTGGTAGGCACCAGCCCCGTCTCCACCGGGATGCCGGGCCGGAGCACCCCCAGGGGCACCTACAAGGTCGCGGAAAAAAACTTTGTCCGCTACTCGAGCGCCTTCGGCGTAGCCCGCGACAAAAAAACGCATGAGATCGTCATGCCCGACTTCAACACGCGCAAGGACAAGATGCCGGCAAACTGCTACTATGAGCCCGCGCGCATGGCGTACTGCCTGCGCTTCTACAACGGCTACTGCTTCCACCAGGGCTATGTGCCCGGCTACCCCGCCTCCCACGGCTGCGTGCGCATCGTCGAGGACATGGCCCCCCTGTTTTACAATGAGGCCAAAGTCGGCATGACACTGATCGTCAAATAAACCGTCATTTCCCGCTTTCCTGAAAAAGCTCTAGACTCTACTCTTTCACGGGAATATAACCTCCGCCGCTCACAATGAACTTCACCCCCCTTCGTCATTTTTGCGCACTGGCGGCCGTCCTCGCCGCCGGACTCTCCAGCTCCTGCGAACATTTCTCAGGCTCTTCCCTCACGGAGAATCTACCCGGGCAAAGCAAGTACATGTCCGGCCTCACCAACAAGCCCGTGGATACCAATATCCCGTGGGACATGCGCCTGGGACAGGGGCACTGGGACGACCCCGGCAATCTGACAGGCCCCTCGCGCATCGTCATTGACCGGCCGGAGCAAAAAGCCTACTTCTACAAGGGCGACGTCATCGTGGGCACGACCCCCGTCTCCGTCGGTAGCGAAGGCCACGGAACTCCGGCGGGAGAGTACAAAGTGCTGGAAAAGAAAAGAATGCACTACTCCTCCACCTGGGGCGTCGCGAAAAGAAACGACACGGGAGAAATCGTCATGAAAGATTTCAGCCCGAAAATTCACAAAATGCCTGCCGGCTGCCACTACGAACCGGCGGAAATGCCCTATGCCCTCCGTATCGTGGGCGGGTACTTCATGCACGTCGGCTACGTCCCCGGCTATGCCGCCTCCCATGGCTGCGTCCGGGTACCGGCGGACATGGCCAAGAAATTCTGGGAAAACGCCTATGTAGGCATCCCGGTCACGATCAAATAACCGGAAGGAACTCTTCCCTTTCCCGGGCCATGGAGTCATTTCCATGGCCCTTTCTTTTTCCCAAAATCCGGCGTCGCCTCTGCCGACTCAGGACTGTTTACGCACCCACTGGCGCATTTGCTCCATCTCCGCGCACAGCGCGTCGTAGTCGGTCGTCAGATAACAGCCATCCCGGTACAGCTCCCGGCCGTCCACCACGGTCAGGCGGTTCTCCAGCCCCGTCGCGGCATACACAAGATTGGACACGATCCGGTGGACGGGCTGCATATTGGGCGAAGTCAGATCCAGCGCGATAAAGTCGGCGGGGCTCCCCGGCGTCAACGCTCCCAGACCGTCTCCCCAGTGAAGGGCGGCGGCGCTCCCGAGCGTCGCCATGTCGAGTACCCGGCTGGCGGGCAACGCCGTCGCCTCGAGCGCATTCACCTTTTGGAGCAGCGCGGCGAGATACATCTCCCGCACCATATTCTGGGAATTATTGCTGGCAGGGCCATCCGTCCCCAGGCCGAGGGGTATCCCCCGCTCGATCATCGCCCCGAGCGGAGCGACTCCCGAGGCCAGCTTCATATTCGACCCCGGATTGTGCACAATCGCACTCCCGCTCGCGGCAATCAGATCAAGATCAGAATCATTCACATCGACCATGTGGAAAAAGGTCGATTCCGGCCCCAGCAGGCCCAGATCCCGACAATACTCCACCGGCCGCACGCCCCGCTGCGCAAGACAGTCGCGAGTCTCCGTCTGCGTCTCCGCCAGATGCATGCCAAACGTCCAGCCCAGCTCCCGGGCCAGCGCATGGCAACGCTCCAGATACTCGGGAGTCGTCGTGTAAATGGCATGGGGAGCAATCGCGCCCCGTATGCGGGAGTGCCCGGCCCACCGGGCCGCCTGGTCCCTCACAATGGCAAGGGCCTCGTCCCCGTCGCGAAAAGACGCCGTCGGGTAGATCATCACGCTCTCCGCCAGCACCGCGCGCAAACCGGTCTTGTCAACCGCTTCGAACACGCCGTCCGCCAGCGGATACATGTCAAAAAAGCTGGTCGTCCCCGTGCGCATCATCTCCACGCAGGAAAACTCGGAGGCCAGCCGCACCCATTCCCGGGTCAGCTTCGCCTCTATCGGGAAAATATCCTGAGTCAGCCAGTCCATCAGAGGCTTGTCATCCGCCCGCCCTCTCAAAAACGACATGGCGATATGCGTATGCCCGTTTGACAGCCCCGGCATCAGCACGGCGCGGCCCAGCTCCCGCTTTTGCGGGGCGTCCCACGACGCCAGTATCTCCTCCCGGGTGCCGACGGCCGCGATACGGGCGCCCGAGACGGCAATCCCGCCCCGTTCCACAACCTCGCGGGTCTCATTTTGAGTAATCAGATAATCGGCGAAATAAAGAGCGTCACATGTATTCATAAAAAACAGTACCGAAAAAAAATCCGGCTCTAAAAAAATCAGTCCTTGTTGGAGCGGCCCAAAATATTGTTGGTCTCCTCAATCGTCTTGCGCGCGTACTCGCCCCGGTAGTCCATGATCTTTGGCTCCACATCGGGCGTATTGCCAATCCGGCTGTTGTTGTGCACATCCACCTTCCGGCTGGCCGCAAACCAGTTATCCTTCGAAACATCGGAGGCCTTTTTGGCAAATTCCTTGTCGCCGTCGCTGAACAGGGTCTGCCCCTCCTTCGCCTGCTTCGTCACAAAATAGGGCGTCTTCACCGACTTGTCCTGACCGGAAAACTCCCTGGTGGCAAAATCCTTTTTCCCGCCCCACATCTTCGACTTGAATGTCTCGGTATTGAAGCCTTTTTTGCTCAAATCCTTGCCCTTGGCATCATCGAACATCATACTCTCGAATTCGCTCCGCTGGTCGGAAGACGCCTTGATCATGCCGTCCTCGCCCTTCTCATACTTGAAATTGCTGGCATACTTTTTGAGAAGAGGATCTTTGACCGTTTTCGTATCGGTACCGACGACGCGTCTCTCCGTCGCGCAACCCGCCAGTACGACCAGCGCGCAAAGACAACTCAGAAAACGACACATAAAAAAAGGCTCCACTGACAACTAACTGCCAGTGGAGCCTCAAAAAGTCAAGAAGAGATCTCTCCTCCGGCTCAGGCTTCGCCGGAAAGCTCGGAAACGCGGCTCTTCAGCTCCTTGCCAACCTTGAACTTAACAACGGCTCTGGCCGGAATCGGCACATCCTGTCCGGGATTCTTCGGATTGCGGCCCACCTTGGGCTTCACTTCCTTGATCAGGAATGTTCCGAAATTGCGCATCACGACGCGGTCGCCGGCGGCGAGAGTGTCGGAGATGATATCCACAGCGCGCTGCACCGTGTCAAAGACTTGCGTTTGAGTCAGACCGAGTTCGGCGCTGATTTGGTTGACGAGATCGCGTTTGGTAAGAGTTTTGGCCATTGTTTTTAAATGAATAAAATGAAAGTTGGTAGGTGATTGATTGCCATGTTCTTCTACGCTTGTCTCTAAAAAAATTCGAAAAAATGCTTACTTATGTCATCCTTTCAAAAAAGTCGTGATAGGGCTTGACATTTCTCCTATTTGACTCTTTTCCAATACTCAACACATATTCCCTGCTTTTACGGAAAATGCCCTCTCACACCGCTACATACCAGCTCACCGACCCCCAGGCAAAAAAACTCCACAATCTTCTCAGAGAAAGAGGGTTCGATGAAGTCTCCATCCCGTACGCGGAATATGCCTTCAGGAAAGAGGGGCTAAGCGTCGCCCTATACACCAAAAAGAACAAACTTCTCCTTCAGGGAAAAGGCGTGGAGGACTTTATCCTGTTCACGCTCGAGCCCGAAATTACGGGCCAATTTTCCTACGGATACGAGTCTGTCCTCGACCCGTCCCAAAACACGCCCCATTTCGGCATCGATGAAAGCGGCAAGGGAGATTTCTTCGGCCCTCTCGTCATCGCCGGAGTCTATACGGATGCCGTCTCCGCCCCCATTTTGAGGGAAGCGGGCGTTTGCGACAGCAAAACCGTCTCCGGCTCCGCAAAAATCAGAACTCTGGCCAAACTCATCAAATCCACTCCCGGCGTCGAGTTCGAAGTCGTCTGCATCAGCCCCCAGCGGTACAATGAAATGTACGCGTCTTTCAAAAACCTCAACACCCTGCTGGCCTGGGGTCATACCCGGGTCATCGGCGCGCTGCTGGCGCGCAGGCCCGATTGCCCTCGCGCGCTCAGCGACCAGTTTGCCCATGAATCCGTCCTGAAGCGGGCCCTGAAACAGCAGGGGCTGGACATCAAGCTGGAGCAGCGCACCAAGGCGGAGTCTGACATAGCCGTAGCCGCCGCCTCCATCCTGGCCCGGGAAAAATTCGTGGACTGGATGGACAAGGCCTCGCAAGCCGGCCATGTCAAGCTCCCCCTGGGAGCCTCCGCCGCCGTCATCAAGGCGGGGCGCGAAGCCATTGCCAGACACGGGGAGGACATCCTCCCCAAACTCGCGAAAATGCACTTCAAAACAACAGCCCAGGTCCTGAGGCGCCAGGCTCCATGATTCGGCACAGCCATTGAGACACGCGAAGAGCAGCCATATATAGCGGCTCTCCTGCGTCAAATGAGGGATTAAACAAAAGCACCCCGCCCAAAAGCATTAAAAGGCATACATTCCTGGGTCACTTTTTCCCGCTCCCCGAAAAAGAAAAGCGCCCGGGCCTTGAAAAGGCCCGGGCAACCCAACTACCTATGAAACCGGCCTCTCGGCCTTCTGTTCTCTGGCCTTCCTACAACCAGAGAACGATGTTAGACTAACGTTATCCCCCAGCGATAACAATACAAATTCAATTGCTCAATTAAACTTCAATAAGAAAAAGACAATAAGAAACCATTCAATCAATTTAAAAAAAACGGATTATACATTCTGTCATAAAAAATATTTTCTCATCTCCCTTCTTTTGGAAACAGGCTTAATTTGCCCTTTTCATCCTTTCATGCGGCCATTACACTCTGCCCATGTCCAGCTCTCCGGAATTATCCCTTTTAGGCAAGGCCAGCTCCTTCCCGTCCTCACCCGACCTCGCGAAACTCGAAGCCTTCCCCAACCGCACCCCCGGACGCAACTATACCATCCGCCTGGAGACGCATGAGTTCTCCTCGCTCTGCCCCGTAACCGGGCAGCCGGACGCCGCGAACATCGTCATCACCTATGTGCCGGACCAGTCCTGTGTCGAAACGAAATCTCTCAAATACTATCTGGCCTCCTACCGGAATCACCCCTCCTTTAACGAGGCGATTGTCAACCGCATTCTGGATGACCTTGTCGCCGCCACGGCTCCCCAGTGGATGAAGGTGGAAGGCAAGTTCGCCCAGCGCGGAGGCATCCAGCTGACGACCACGGCCGAACACCGCCCGGAAAACAGGCCGCTCTAACCCCGGGAACCGATGAAAGAAAAAGCGATCGTTCTTTTGAGCGGCGGCATGGACTCCGTCGTAGCCCTGCATCACGCGGCAAAGGAGTATGACGCCGTCCTCGCGCTCAGCTTTGACTACAACTCCAAGCATAACGCCAGAGAGCTGCCCTGCGCCGCCTGGCAGGCGGCGCAGCTCGGCATCCCCCACAGCATCGTCGATATGAAAGGCGCGAGCGCCCATCTCAGCTCCGCCCTGCTGAACGGCGGGGGAGACATCCCGGATGGCGCCTACGCCCCGTCCAACATGTCCCAGACGGTCGTCCCCTTCCGCAACGGCATCATGCTAGCCATCGCTGCGGGCATCGCGGAGAGCCGGGGAGCCTCGCTCCTGATCATCGCCTCCCACGCGGGAGACCACGCCCTTTACCCCGACTGCCGGGAGTCCTTTGTCACCGCCATGTCGCGCGCCGTCGAAGAAGGCACCGGCAACGGCGCAAGAATCATCGCCCCCTTCGGCTCTGCGGGCAAAAGCGAAATAGCCCGCATCGGAGCCTCCCTGGGCGTGGACTTTTCCCACACCTGGTCCTGCTACAAGGGCGGCGAAATCCACTGCGGCACCTGCGGCACCTGCGTCGAGCGCAAACAGGCCTTTTGCGAGGCGGGACTCCCCGACCCGACCCCCTATCTGTCGTAAAAAATCATTACTGCAGAGAGAAAAACAAAGATTGTTCTTGCCAATCGGCTCAAATAGGCGCACTTTCCTGTTTGTAAAGTTGACTTAATTCATAAACTTACTAAACAACATAAAACAATATGAGCACCACACCCTTATACGACTCGGTAGTAGATACGGTGGGAAACACGCCACTCGTAAGACTGAACCACCTGACCAAAGGCCTGAAAGCCGAAGTCTATCTGAAGTGCGAATTCCGCAATCCGCTTTTCAGCGTCAAGGACAGAGTGGGCAAAGCCATGATCGAAGACGCGGAAGCCTCCGGCCTCCTCAAGCCGGGCGGCCTCATCATCGAACCCACCTCCGGAAATACGGGAATCGCCCTCGCCTTTATCGCCCGGGCCAAGGGCTACAGATGCCTTTTGGTCATGCCGGAAACCATGTCGGTCGAACGCCGCACTCTACTCCGCCTGCTGGGAGCCGAAATCGTGCTGACCCCCGGAATACTGGGCATGAAGGGAGCCATCGCCAAGGCGGAGCAGCTTCTGAAAGAAAATGACAACGCCTTTGGCCCCGCCCAGTTCGACAACCCGTCCAATCCCCTGGCCCACTACAAAACCACGGGGCCGGAAATCTGGGACGCGACAGGCGGCCGCATCGACGCCTTCATCGCCTCCGTCGGTACAGGCGGCACCTTCTCGGGCACCAGCCAGTTCCTCAAGGAGCAAAACCCCGGTCTCAAGGCCTTTGCCGTCGAGCCCTCCGCCAGCCCCGTGCTGTCGGGCGGCAAGCCCGGCCCCCACTCCATCCAGGGCATAGGAGCGGGCTTCATCCCGAAGAATATGCACATGGAACTTGTGGACGAGATCGTCACCGTCTCCAATGAAGACGCCGTCGAAACCGCCCGGAAGCTCGCCCAGCTGGAGGGCATCCCCGCCGGCATTTCCTCGGGAGCCAACGTGTACGCCGCCCTGCAGCTCGCCAAACGGCCCGAATTTGCCGGAAAGCGGCTCGTCACCCTGGCCCCGTCGGCGACGGAGCGTTACCTCTCCACCGTACTGGCGGAATCCGTCCGGCTCGAAGTCGCGGAGCTGCCCGTCTCTGAAGTCGTTCTGCCCTGAACCTCTCCCCGATCTCAAGCCCGGCTCCGCAAGGAGTCCGGGCTTTTTTTTGCGAAAAGGCGCACTATCCTTCCCGAAAAAGCCCCTTTTTCAGACATCTCCCCCCTTCTCTGGCGGGAATGCTTGTATTTTGAACCATTCCAGAGTAGAAATACGGGTTCCCATGAAGTGGCTGCCCTTCACAATACTTGTTCTTGCCGGAGTCCTGCTCCTCCTCGCGACAGGAGCCTCTCCCCTGCTCGGCACTCCCGGCATTTACCGCAGCGGCGTCTTTCTCCTGCTGTCGCTTGTCGTCGCCTTCCTGTCCCTGTACGCCGCGATCAAGCTGAGACGCAAACCCGCCATGTTTCTGCTGCATCTGGGCGGCGTGCTGGTCATTGCCGGGGCCTTTCTGGATCTCGCAAAGGAACAGAAACTCTCCTTTACTCTCCCTCTAGGGCCGCAATACGCGACCGACTTTCTCCGGGAGGACGACTCCCTGGTGCAGGCCCAGTTGCCGTTTTCCATTGCCGCAAAGGATTTCCATGTCGAGTACTATCCCCAGACATTCACTCTCTTCCAGCGCGACGGAACAAAGATCAAAAAAGCGGAAGACGGTTACAACAGGAAGGATGAAGTGCTCTTCGCCAAACATGACTTCCGCGTGCCCCAGTCCCGGCTTAAGGACGGCAGCGGGGCCTATCTCCCGTTCCTCTTTCTCAATGAAGAATTCGTCGTTCTCAAAGACCGCCCGACGGAAAAATACTACAGAGCCGACTTCCTCGTGATCGACGGAGACGACAGCCGCACACAGGAGCTGGCCGTCAACCATCCCGTCACGCACAAGGGATGGCGCTTCTACCTGGTCAGTCACGGCGCCAGTCCGGGGGGCACCCCCTTTGTCAAACTGACCGCGCGCAACGCCCCCGGCCGCTACTGGGTCATCCCCGGCATTTACCTGCTCATTGCCGGGAGCTTTTGGTTTGCCTTTAAAAAGAAAAGAAAGGCCCCCGCACAATGAACTGGGAAACGCTCATTCAACTGCTCCTGATTGTGGCAGCCGCTCTTTCCGGCGCCTCCGTCCTGACCGCCTCATTGAAACGGGAACGGGCCGCGCGCCTGCTCTTCGCGTCAGCCTGGCTGGTCTGCCTCGCCCTGTTCCTTGTGAACTATATCCTCGCCAAGGCTCCGCCCTTCGGCAACATGTATCAGGTCATGAGCTTCCTCCCCCTGACGCTGGGGCCCCTGTACCTGTACGTCTCCAGAGTGCAAAAGAGGCCGTGGCTGATCGGCTACTTCTCCGCGACGGCCATGATTGCGCTGATCGGCGCGCTGTCGATGCCCGTCCAGTCCAACTGGAGCCGCATGCCCGCGCTGCAATCGCCCTGGTTCGTCCCGCACGTCGCCGCCTACATCCTCTCCTATTCCCTCGCCACCGTCGGCACCCTGCTTGCTATCGTCTCCTTTGGTCAAAACAGCGAGGGGGAGTCCCGGTACAGGGAAGCGGCCTACGGCATGATCCTGCTCGCCTTCCCCTTCATGACCTTCGGCCTCTGGTCGGGCGCGCTCTGGGCGGATGAGGTCTGGGGCGGCTACTGGGCCTGGGACATCAAGGAGGTCTGGTCGCTGATTACCTGGGGCGGCTACATTCTGTACTTTCACCTCCGCAAGGCGCCGAACTGGAAAAACCATGACCGCACCGTCCTGCTGGTCACTTACGCCTGCCTGATCATTACCTTCCTGATCGTCAATCTGCTGCCCAAAATAAGCTCCATGCACAGCTACGCCATGTAAAGCCTGCGGCGTATCTCCGCCGCAGCCCAGCGGGCATGCTCGGCTACCAACTCATCGGCACAGGCGCACAGCGCGTCGAGAGCGGGTAAATCTTCCCGTCCCCCGGTATTGCCGACCGCGACACAGACATTGCGCATAAATCCCCGCCACTTGATCCTCCTGATGGGAGAGCGTCGGAAGCGGAGGGCGAATTCTTCCTCTGTCCAGGTCAGATATTCCCGCAGGGGGAGGCGAAGCCATTTGCGGTTGGAGAGGAAGGCCGGCTCGGAAGTCCTCTCCGCCTTTTTATTCCAGGGGCAGGCTTCCAGACAAGTATCGCAGCCATAAACGCGTCCGCCTATCATCCGGCGGGATTCGACAGGGATCTCGCCCCTGTTTTCAATCGTCAGATAAGAGACGCATTTTCTCGCGTCCACTCCGTTCTCCGCATCGATGGCCCCCGCAGGGCAGCTCTCGACGCATCGGCGGCAGAACCCGCACCGGGACTTGACCGGCTCGTCCGCAGGCAGTTCAAGGGTGGTCAGCACGGCCGCCAAAAACGTCCAGGAGCCCAGACCGGGACGTATCAACAGGCTGCTCCGGCCGCACCAGCCCGCGCCGGCGGCCACAGCCCAGTCACGCTCCAGTACAGGCCCGGCATCGACATAAAACTTCTGCTCGCCGCCGCACAAGGTCAAATAGTCGGTCAAATCGGCCAGACGGCTCTCCAGCATCTCATGATAGTCCTCCCCCCAGGCGTACCGGGCAAAGCGGCCGCCGCCCTCCGGCAAAGACTCCTCTCCCGGGTAATAATTCATCCCCAGTACGATGACAGAGCGGCAATCCGGCAACACATTGCGGGGATCGGCCCTCCTCTCCGGCTGGCGGCCCATCCATTCCATGGTGCCGGAGCATCCCCGCTCCAGCCATTCCAGGAAAAAATCCGCATGAGGCGCGCGGCCGGCCCGGGCGACGCCCATGAAGTCGAACCCCAGCTCTCCGGCAATGAAGCGCAGGCTTTGTTTGATGGAAACGGGGTCAACAGTCATGGGCAGGGCTCATGATAAAAAAAACCGCAATGCGGGTCTAGCGCATTGCGGTTGCTCCGGGAGATGATGACGTTTTATTCGTCTCCTTCAGGACCATCAGCGGGAGGAGGCACGTCGCCTTCCGGGCAGTCATGCTTCTTCGCCTTTCTGAGGGCGTCCGCATCGGCTTTGACCGCGGCGCGTTCGCTCTCGCTGAGCTTGCCGTCCTTGTCGGCGTCATATTTCTCCATCAGGAGCTGATGACCTATTTCACGCATTCCCGGCAGAGGAGCATGCGCCCCGTGCTTGCCCGGCTTGCGGGGATGCTTTCCTTCACCCTTCGGGCCTTTTCCCTCGGGAGCGTTCGCTTCGCGATCAGCCTTCATGGCGGCCTTTTCTTCGTCGCTCAGCTTCCCGTCGCCATCCTTGTCCCATTTGGCCAGGCGTTCCTGCTTGCGGGCGTCGCGGATCTTGTCGGCGTCAGCCTTGAGGGCGGCCTTCTCGCCGTCACTGAGTTTGCCGTCCTTGTCGGCGTCATATTTCTGCAAGACCAGATCATGCATGAGCATCATTCTTGCCGGGGCGGGACGGTGCGCTTTTTTGTGATGGGGAGGAGCGCCAGGTGCGGGGGAGGCTTCGGGGGCTTCCTGTGACAGAACGGGCGCAACGAGGGCGCACATAATCAGAAGTGATTTAAACATAATAAGGTAGGGTTTATTAACTACAATACTATGAACCCTGCCCTGTCAAAAAAGTTGCATCTTTTTTCTGTAATCTTTTTTCAAAAAAAAAGCGGTCCCCCAAAAAAGGGAGACCGCCTGCAAAATGGCAAACGTTTTTGTCTTACTAGCCAAGGAGCGATTTGAAGTAGTCCAGAGTCGTGGCAAGGCCTTCTTCCAGAGTGTACTTCGGCTTCCATCCGGCAGCGCGGAGCTTGTCGGCGCAAGCGCGGGAGTGCTTGACGTCGCCCGCCCGCTCCGGAGCATGGAGCACCTTGGAGGGGGAGCCGGCGGCGGCGATGATCTTCGTCGCGAGATCGTTGATCGTGATCTGGCCGCCGTATCCGGCGTTGAATACGCCCTGTACTTCCGGCGTTTCGACGGCAAAGCTCAGCGCTCCCACGATGTCTTTGACATAGATGAAGTCGCGAGTCTGGTCTCCGGCCCCATAGACGGTGATGTCTTCTCCCTTGACGGCCTTTTCAATGAAAATCGGCACGGCGGCGGCATAGGCGCCCTTCGGGTCCTGACGGGGGCCGAAGACATTGAAGAAGCGCACGGCGGCTGTGTTGATCTTGCCTTCCGCGCGGAACATGTTGAGATAGTATTCCCCGTCCAGTTTGGTGATGGCGTACGGGCTCTTCGGCTCGGGGTACATCGTTTCCACTTTGGGAACGGTGGGATTGTCGCCGTAGATGGCGGCAGAGGAGGCGAGCACCAGCTTCTTGACGCCTGCGGCGGAGGCTTCTTCCAGCACGGTCAGCAGGCCGTTGACGTTCAGCTCGACGCATTCCGCAATCTTGGACATGGATTCCGGCACCGAGATAAGGGCGGCCATGTGGAAGATGTAATCAACGCCCTGCACGGCCTTGCGGACGGCTTCGCGGTCGGTGATGGAGGCTTCGATAAACGTGCAGTTCAGCCCGTCGAGGTTTTTCTTGTATCCGGTGCGGAGATTGTCCAGTACGCGGATTTCCTCGGCGATGCCCTGATAATGTTCGACGATGTGGGAGCCGATGAATCCGGCTCCGCCTGTTACGAGAATTTTCATGTGAGGGGGGATCAGTATTTGTCAACGACCGCCTGCATGGCGGGCAGCTGCTTCTCGATGGACTCGACCAGAGCGATCTGGGTGCGGGTGCGGTCGAGATTGTGCTCGGGACGGTGAATCTTGAAGTACACGTCGCCGGACAGGTAGTCCGTCAGGAAGCGAATGCCGCATTCCATGGTCAGGAGCTTGCCGGAGAACGGGAGGAGGGAGCGTTCCAGATCAGTCAGGAAGGTAGCGGAGGAGAGGTACCCCTTCACCAGGGCTTCAAACTGGGGCATGCGCATCATCACTTTGGACACGTCCTTTTCGTCTTCCGCCGCCGGAGAAGTGGAGGTGCGGATCATGTCGCCGAAGTCGTAAATGGCGGAGCCGGGCATGGTCGTGTCGAGGTCGATCACGCAAATGCCTTCTCCGGTCACGTCGTCCAGCATCACGTTGTTCAGCTTGGTATCATTGTGAGTACAGCGCAGGGGCAGTTCGCCGCTGGCGAGATAATCCACGACGAGGCTGGCGTCAGCTTTGCGGGCGAGGTAAAACTCGATTTCCTTCTGTACGTCCTTCGCGCGGCCCATCTTGTCTTCCCGGATAGCGGCTTCGAGAGCGGCGAAACGGGATTTGGTGTTATGGAACGCCGGGATCGTTTCGAACAACGGTTCTCCGGGAAGGTCGGCGGTCAGTTTCTGGAATTCGCCGAAAGAACGGGCGACTTCAATGCACTGTCCGACGTTTTCGATCTGGTCGTACGTACGGGCGCGCTCAATGAAGGGATAGACGCGCCAGCAGTTGCCTTCCGCGTCGATGCCGTAGGGCTTGCCGGTACGGGCCGACACCAGCGTCAGCGTGCGGCGGTAGGCCTCTTTGCAGCCCGACTCGAGCAGATTGGCCAGAGCGTGGTCCGTCACGCGCTTCACGTTCTCCATCAGTTCGATGGGCTTCGGAAACACATTGTGGTTAATGCGCTGGAGGATGTAGCGCACACGGAGACCGGACTGGTCTATCCAGACGCAGTATGTATCGTTGATGTGGCCGCTGCCATAGCGGTAGCCGTCCACAAAGTCGCCCCTCATGTCGAACAGGGCGCTTATTTCTCGCAAATTATGCATGAGAACAATAAGAGTTAGTTAAGCTTGGCGGGATATTCCCCGCTGGCGATCAGCTTGTTGATGCTTTCCACAACGGCGGGCTTGTCGTCAGGATAGGTCACGCCGAACCAGCTGGAAGTCGTATTCAGAACGGCACAATCGGCGCGGTTCGAGTGAATCAGAGCATCTACGACCGTCGGGATGTAGCACTCGGACTTGAGTTCCGAACCATGAGCCTTGAGGAAGTCGATAAAGAACTCTTCCAGCAGCCCCATGAAGGAGGGGTTGAAGAGCCAGAAGTTCATGGAAACCTGCCCCTGGGCATCCACGGGGAGGCGTTCGCCCTTGAGGTTTTCGCCGCGCACGACGCCGTCGGCTTCGCGCTCGATCTTGACGTACTCTTCGACGTTGACGAGGTAGCCGTCCTTGACGTTGCAAATACCGCGGTTTACGTCCCCGTGGTCGGAGAGGGTGCGCTCAAGATTGTAGCCGACCATGGCGTAATGGGCCTTGGCGGCTTCATCGGCGGAGTTCTGAAGGAACGTAGCGGCCGTCTTGAATGCGTCGGAGCCGTAGAAGTCGTCCGCGTTTACCACGGCAAAGGGTTCCTTCACCACGTTGCGGGCGGCGCGGAGAGCGTGGGTCGTGCCCCAGGGCTTTTGACGGCCTTCGGGGACGGAGAAACCTTCGGGCAGGTCGTCAAGGGACTGATAAGCGTAATCAACTTCGATTTTACCTTCGAAGCGGCTGCCCACCTTGGCCTTGAACTCATCCGCAAAGTCCTTGCGGATAATAAAGACGACCTTGCCGAATCCGGCACGAATGGCGTCAAACACGGAATAGTCCAGAACGACTTCTCCATTGGGGCCCATGGGGTCAAGTTGCTTCAGGCCGCCGTAACGGCTGCCCATACCAGCTGCGAGAACAAGCAAAGTAGGTTTCATATACGCCCCTCTTTATGCCCCTATCCGGAGACAATGTCTATTCGTAAATACCCCATTGAAAAGAATGAGGCATAATTACCCCTTTCAGGGAACGCGGACGGGACAAATCGCCCGTCTCCGCCTCAAAAAAGTTACTCGGGGCGGTCTCCGGCGGCGGGCTTTTCTCCCGGGCCGTCCTCTTCCTTCTTTTCCGCAAAGGGAGGGGGTACGGGCTCCAGTTCCTCCGCTTCGTGCTCACCGTCCGGTTCGGGGGCGGGTTTGCGCCCGAGCCCCATGAACCACGCCGCAATCGACGCCATCAGCAACCCCAGCAGGGAAGGCACCAGAGGCAGCCACAGCCGGAAGGCCGCCGCCATGGTCGCTGCCGCCGCCAGCAGCAAAATCAGTATGCCCAGCAGAACCAGCCCCCTCCGCTTGCGGGGAAAGGTCAGAGACCAGGTCGCCAGCAGCAGGACATCCAGCAATACGATCACTTGCGCCACCCGGCTGACGCGAGTCAGCCAGACCGTCTTGCCGGGGGCCAGCCCCTGCAGCAGGGACTGCACGCCGGCGGCCGTGACATCAAGCGTCTGCTCCCAGTCCCAGGGGCGGGGAGCGGCCCCCATCCCCATGCTCGCCACGGGCGTTTTGCCCTCGCCGAGTATAACGGCCTGGGCGGCAGAGATCGCCTCCTGCATCCGGGTGGATTCGTCAGAGTCTCCCTCGGGAGCGAGGCGGGTCGCGGAAACGCGGGAAACGGCGGGCCCCGCCTCGGGGCTGAGCGTAATGTTGCCCGACTCATCAATGGGAATGATGCGCTTGCCCCCCAGATTCAGCTCTCCCCCAAACTCGACGGAGAGGGCTGAGACCGGGAGATTCAGAGAATCCAGAGCCGCGACAAGAGGCAGGGTCGGCAAGACATAGTTGCCCCACCGGACAAAGAGAGCCAGCTTGCGGCCTTCCGGCGTCACAATGGTGTCCGGCTCGGTTTCGACACGCATGGGGACTACGGGGATATTCTGCGCGGCCTGGAGATTTGGCGACTCCACGACGCGCCCCACGCTGGACAATCCGGCAATGCTCCCCCTGATCTGGGAGGGCTGGATGACCATGGGCTCCAGATTCGCCGGCAGATTCATTCTCCTGGCCGAGGGGGTCAGCACCAGCCCTACGGCCGCCCGGTTGTAGTCGGCCACTTCATAGGTCAGCGCCTCTTCTATGAGAGGGTCCTGGGGAGGAGGCCAGGTCAGACTGGACGCGACGGCGATGTTGTAGGCTCCCAGCTCCCGGATTTGATAAAAAATGACGGCGTAATCCATCGGGAGAGGCGGATTTTCCTGAAAAATATGGTCGGGATCGTCCCCTACCTCGACGAGGAACAGTTTCGCTGGCTCCGCCTTCTCATATGGCGTCGCTTCCCATCGGACGGAGTCCACGATCTCCTTCCCGTCCCGCTCGTCCACAAGACTTACGCGCTCCACAAGCGTATCGCCCATGCCGCTGAACGGCAGCTCGCCCTTGAGGGCCAGGACCGTTTTGTAAAACACATCTTCCAGATACCGGTAGGCGCGCCATTCATTGACCCATGCCGCCGAGAGAAGGGCAACTCCCAGGAACAGGTTGAACAGGGCAATGTATTTTAAAGTGGACGATTTCACGCTAATCCGGAGGCAGGCGGCGTCATATTACACTTATTTCCTGTGGTTCTACAAGTTCCGTTATTGCAAGGACCTCAGAAAGGGCACGGACAGTTACCGGGATGCGGTCCCGGTACCACTCCATTTTGCGGTTATGCCACAAATTCGCATACGCTCCCAGAGCCTGCATCAGCCGCTGGCAGGCACAGGCAAAAAACAGATCCCGGTCAAGGGCGGCTCCCCGTATCCGCTCCCATACGGCGAGCAATTCCTCCCTCTCCCCGCCGGAAAGTCCGGCATAGGGATCATACAACAGGGACGCAATATCATATTCCGGCAGTCCCAGCCGCATTCCCTGGAAGTCGATCAGCCAGACCTCGCCCCCCCTGATCATAATATTCTGGGACTGGAAATCCCGATGGACGAGACGACGGGGCAAAGAGGCCAGGCGTGAGGCCAGCTCCCGCATGACGGGCCGCCGGGAAAACTCGCGCCAATCCGCCCTGCCGCAATGGGAGCCCAGATAATGCTCGGCAAAATAGGCCTGCTCCCAACCGTACAGTTCCGCGTCAAAAGGCGGCTGCAGATGATCGGGGGCCGGCGCTCCGTGCAGTTTGTCCGCCTCGACAAGAGCCTTGATATAATACGGCCGCCTCTCCTCCCAGGGCAGCCCCGACCGGGACAAAAGATCCTCGTCTCCCATATCCTCAATCAGGGCGAGTCCTCCCGAAGGGCGCCCCCGTTCATCCTGAACGGCCCGGTATTCCAAAATGCCGGGCACCGCGACCCCATGCCGCGCCAAATGACGCGCCGCCGGAATAAAGGAATCGTTATCCGCCCGGGAAAAATCCCAACCCACACCCACTACAGGCTCCCTCCCCGCAGACGACAAGCGGCACAAAAAACGCCCGGAAGCGCCCTTGCCAAAAGAGCGGCAGGAGACGGCCCCTGCCGCAACGCTCCATCTGCGGGCGGCAAGTTCGACCAGCTTGTCTTGCTCGTTCATGCAAAAAACGGGAGAGAGGCCGTATTGACCGCGCCCCTCCCCCGGTAAGAACTACTTCTTCGTAATCACAATGTCCCCGCGGCCGTCAAACCACCCGGTTCCCTGCGACTCCACCTCCAGCAGGACGCGTGCACCGCCCGACGGCAGCGTCAATGTGAAGTTGCGGCCCTCTTTCATATCCGAGAGAGAGGCCAGTACCTTGCCGGAGGACGACTTGAAGGCCGGGTTGCGGAACTTCGTATGCCCGCCCTTGTGCTTGAATTCGATTTCAAACGTCCCCCCGCCCTTGACGGCGGAGCTGACATCGACCACCATGGGCAGCCAGACGGGCCTGTTGTCATCGCCCGTCCAGAAGAGGCCTTCAAGCTTCACCGGCCGGGTGTAGTAATCAATCAGATTGCGGGCACCCTTGCCGTACTCGGTATCTGGTCCCAGCGCCACCACCTGCTTCAGGTAATTCAGACCGTTCTGCAGCTTGCCCTCCTCCTTGGCGATGCGGAATTTGGCGCTCAGAATCTGCTGTTTCTGGTACTGGCTCAAGGCGGGCAATCTGAGCTTCTCGTCCACGGCCTTGTAGGCGTCGGCGTACTTCTTCTCCTCGATGGCCTTGTTGATATCCTTTTCCATAAAGGAGAGGTAATGATAGGTATATCTCAAGTAGTACCCCTTCGAGTCCGAGGGGTCCTCTTTTTTGATCAGCTCTCTCTGAGGCTTGTATTTCTCATGACGGGCCAGACTCTCATCCATCAGGGACAGTCCCTTGAAAAGACTCTCCGCGGCAGCCGGGCCCTTCTGCCCCGCCGCCTTCTGCCAGAACTCATCCCGCTTCTTTTGAAGCTCCTGCATTCTGGAGATCGTCTGGGACAGACCGGCGACATCGGAAGGCTTGATGCTTTGCTTGAAGTACAGGGGCCGTCCTTCCGGGTCCAGTATTTGCAGGGCGGGATAGGACCACACCTTGACGGGGGGCTTCTCGGCCTTGCGGCTCTCTTCGGTCTGGACGTTCTTCTCGTCGTGAACCGCCCAGATCACATCCGGGGAGGCGGCTTTGTCCGCCGCCGCCTTGTACGCCTTGTTCAGTGGAGCGGAGCAGGGCAGCCAGTCGGAACCGTCAGACAAGACGACCAGCGCCTTTTTCTCCGTCCTGGCTTTTTCCAAAGCCTCCTTGTAGGGGAGAATCTCCGCCGCGTGGATGGAGCAAACGGCCGCCGCTACGCAAAAGAGGGGCAAACCCGCTGAAAAATAATGATTCATAAAAAAGAGAGGTGTGACGGGTTACTTGTTTTTGGAGAACAGGAGAATATTGCGCAAATGGAAGACCTGCTTGCTGCCTGCCTGGGGGATCGACTCCACCTTGATCCAGCGGGCGGGCGGAGAATCGGGCGTATCAACGCGCCACTGATCCGGCATCTTGTCCGTCTCGGCCAGATCAAACCAGGTGGCGCCATCCACGGAGCGGCTGACCTTGACTTTGTTGACGCGCCATTCGTTCCCCTGGTTCTTGACCAGAAGCAGGCCGGACAAGTCCACCTTTTCCGGAAGCTCGACAATGACCGTCGGTTTTTCCTCCTCCGCCGTGTGGAACATGCCGCCCTCCCTGGTCAGCACGCCCAGGTGGTCGCAGGGCTTATCCCAGGAAGACGTCGTGGACAGGCGCAAGTAGCCCTTGTCCGACACAAGCTCGCCCTCCGGGCACTTCAACTCATGCGGGGCGGGGCCGGGCGACGGCTGGCGGAACTGTTTTGCCGCCTCCGAAATGGAGCGGGCAGCCGACAGGGAGCGGGCCTCTTCCGCCGCGATAATGGCCTTGCCATACGCCTCCCTGAGCTTGTCCTCGGTCGGCTTGAGCTCGCCGCTCGCCGACTGGCCCGAAGCAGAGGCCGACGGATTGGCCGCGGCCATGGCAAATGCCTTGGAAAATGTATCATCCTTGCCATTGGCGAAATTCTTGATCGCCCATTCCATCACCTTGCCGAAATTGGTACCGTCCCCGTGATTCAAGTGAATATCGATGGCGGAGGACATCAGCCTGGCGTTGCTCTCCAGCTTCTGGAGCTTCTTGCTCTGCTCCTCGAGAACGGGCGTGATATCCAGCTTCCAGGAGCTCGGCGTGTAGGCAAGCGCCTCATTGACCATGGCAAACCACTTGAGGCGCGCCTGGTCGTCGTCTCCCCCGGCATTCAGGAACTGATCCTGAATGTCCTTCACAATATCCAGCGCCGCGAACCCGTGCGTCTTCATGAACCCCAGAACGCTGACGCCATAGTCATACCACTGCTGGGGAGTGTACAAGTTGTTCTCCGTCGCGAACTTCTGGAACTCCTTGTGGAAATAGTAATTGAAGGGCATCGTCTTGAGCGCGTCGCCCCAGGCCTGCTTGGCCTCGGTCTTTTTGCCGGCCAGGGCGAGCCCCCGGGCGACAGAAGCCTGCTGATACGCCTTGTCCACCTTCTCATCGGAGGCAAACGCCGCCTCCATCAGACGCATATTCGTCGGCGCGTCTCCGGGGAATATATAGTTGTGAGGCCCTCCGTCCGGGCCGCCGAAGCCGCCCTTCCACTCGCCTCTCGCGGGACGGAAGCCGTAGGCGCAGTGCCCCGGCTGCCCCACCGGATAGGCGGGGATGCCGCGCGCCGCCGCGGCCGTCGCCCCGACATGGGAAAGAGCGCCGCACACGCCGCCGTGCAATACCGTATTCTCGGCCTGCCCGGCCTCGCCCCAGGCGGTATAATACAAAGGCCCCTGAATGCTTTCGCCAAACTCCGAAGTCCCGGAATATTCGGCCCTCCAGCAAGCATCGTCATAAGAGTTGGGAGGAAGGTTGATCTCCTCCTGAAGGAATTTGAGAGAAGAATCGCTCCATACGCCCCCGGCGACAAAACGAATTTCCCAGGGCTTCAAGGTCATAAAATTGGCGGCCAGCTTGCCGTCCTGATGAGCCTTTTTGAAAAACTTGTAACGCCAGACAGGATCGCAGCGTTTCCCCGCCTTGAAGCGCTCCGCCTCCTGCAGCTGACCGGCCTAGTTCCCCGCGCCCCAGGCGGCGGCAATACCGGTGGACAGGGAAAGATACTTGCGAAAGTCGGGCTCGCTGCCGCACTCGTTCCAAATATCGCCAAGCACCCTCAGCCCGACCTCGGAGTTGGTCGGAATAAGACCGGCGGACAAGTACAGGCGCATCCACTCCGTATCCTTGATAAACGCGTTGAGGAAGCGGGCGTACTTCCTGTTGCTCCGCGCGTACAGTTCGGTCATCTTGTCCGCTCCCGTTTGGGCAATCAGATCGGAAAGAGTCATCAGCCCCATCAGCGACGGATCGGCATAAATCTGCTCGGGAGTCTTCCCCTCGCACTTGCGGGCGATCTCGGCAATCAGGGCGCTTTGCACCCCTTCGAAATTACCCTGTCTCAGCGCGCTGGTCGCCTGGGACGGGAGAGCGGGGGCGTCCGCCTGCGCATAGAGGGAACCGCTCCCCGGAGAAAACGCGCCGAGGAGAACCGCCAGAAGCAACGGAGAAAAAGCCTTTTTCATAATTATGATAAAACGATCGGAAAAACGTAACACGGGCCCCGGTGTCGGGGGGCACATAGCCTTAACAAAGAAGACGCCCCTTGTCAAACGACGGAAGAGTCCTCTTTTAAAAGAATACGCAGATAAACCGGCAAACTTTCACCGGGAGAAACATTCCCCTACTCCGAAGAAATTTCGACACGGTCTCCCACCTCCACCAGCTCAAATACCTCCACCATATCCTCTCTAGACAAACGTATGCAGCCGTGAGACGCGGGAGCCCCTAGCTCCGCCTCGTGATTTGTGCCATGAATGTAAATATAACGGGCTCTCGTATTCGCGTTTTCCGCATCCAGTCCCTCCAGCCATAAAATACGGGACAAAATCAAATCGTCCTCCACATCCACCCCCTCCGGGTCCCATTCTCCCGACGGAATACGGTTTTTGAACACCGTACAGGGAGACAGCCCCGCCCCGATCTTTTCACAAACGCAAAACTGCCCGGTCGGCGTCCTGTTTGACCCGGGTTCCGTCCCGATCCCCCAGGCGGAACTGGAAATCACATACTCCCGGCTCCCGCCAGCCTCCGTCACAAGACGCATCCTCTGACGGGACAGGGAAACAGATAAAAAAGCCATGACCTGTTTCTCTCTCATTCGCCGACAAAAATCAACTCATAGCGCCTCCATCCGCCCTTTCATTCCGTCCGCGCAGCGCATCCCGAGCAGCACCCCTCCCTGTCCCGGTACCGGTACCGGGGATTATCCCGGAAAAAGCTCTCCTCATCCTCCGCCTCCAGCCACTTGTTCAGCAGTTCCCGACCTTCGGGACTCATCTCTATCTTTATGCTGTTTTCCCCCTGTATTCCATAAACAATTTTGGCCGTTCGACGATATTTTTCATATTCGGGCGCCCAGGCGACAGGGCTGGACACGCTGTTGTTTCTCAGGAGCACGCCGCCCTGTATTCCTTCCATAAAGGGAGCATCATGTTCACCCGTCAGGACGAGCTCCTCTCCCGACAATTCCCGTTTCATAATCAGGGCCGCTTTTTTGTAAATATCCCGATCCAGTAAAGGCAGCTCCCCCACATACATTTTTTTACCCTGGACAGGCGCCGTATTGGTAAAATAGGGATCCAGCGTGATCGGCGCATACCCATGCGCCAGAACAAACACTCCATCTGCGATCTTCCCCTCTTTTTCGACAGAAGACAACGCCTGCCTCAGGCTCTGTCCGCCGCACGGGATCAACATGGGGCTCGTCAGGGCCGCCGGCTTGTATCGGAAATTGAGCGTATCCCGGCTGATGACCAGCGGAATGATCAGTACATGCTGCGCCACGGGTCTGATAACAGGCATCCGGTCCAGAGCGTTAAATCCACCATCCCTGCCATATTGGACGACGACCAGAGGCAGATCCCGCCAATAAGTAGCTGGCTCCGCCATATCCGCTGAACAAGAAGAACTTTTGGAATTATTCTCCTCCCGGCAGGCTGTCAGACAAAAAAGCAGAACACCCATCGCAAAATAGACAAGCCTCATGAAAAATGAGGAGACCAAAAAATATATATAAATCAACAAAAAACGGATTACCTCACAAAAATATTGTGAAGTAATCCGGGAATTCTCCTCCTTAAAAGAGATTATGCCTTAAAGGATGGAAAAAGAAAAATCCGCGCTTCGATGGGCTGCGTCCTGCATACTTTTGAAATATTGGGGGAAGCCCTCGTAAGCCTCCCTCCGGGCTTTCCCTTCCGCCCGCTCCTTCTCATCCTCCTCTTTGGAAACGAGGCGGGGCGGCGGCGCAATGCCTCCGAAATCGTTGCCTGGATAAATACCCTTGGGATTGCACCTTTCCCCTTCTTTTTTGCGCCATTTACCCGTCGAATCCTTGCAGCAAAAGCGATTCCAATTACCCAGCCACATCTGCGTCCTATCGCTCGCCGCCTCAAATGCCTTTTCATAGTCCAGCGCATTATCCGGCCGGGGATAATACCGTCCTTCGTTCCAGATCCGGTCGGCCAGCATACTTGTCCCCGCATGTCCAAAATCACTATTTTTACCAGTTCTTCCCAGGTTGGCTTTAAATCCCTGCCCCCGGTGCGAAAAGAAATCCTGCATGCGATGAGCCGCCCGCTCAAATTCTTCTTTTGAACACTTGCACACGGCCTCGGACAAATCTTTTTCCGACTCTTCCAACGTCCTGAAATGCCGGGCCGTTGACGCCGGATTAAACGGGCTGGTGAGCCAATCCGAATCCTCTTTTGTATAGTCAAAAATATCATGGCCGGGGAAGTCGCTATGCCCCCGGTCTCCCTTATAGCCGGGCAAGCCCCCCAGGCCATCGTTCCAGAGTCCCAGAATATCCCGGTTGTTCGTCGGCGCATTGACGAAGGCCCGATACAGATTAAACGATCCTCTTTCTTCCAGCGGCTCGCGTGAGAGCCAGCGGCCGTCGAGTGGGTTGTAACAGCGGTAATTGTAAAACACCAGGCCCAGTGTGTCGTCGTAGTATTCCGACGACCAGCGCAGCGGGTTGTCGGCGTTTCCCGCCCCGACCTGACGACATCGCCCGTAGGCGTCATATTGATACGCACAGGCCAGCTCGCCCCGGGAGTCTGCCAATCCCATAACATTTTTATTGTCGTCGTGCAGATAGGCATAGGTTCTATGGGGCAATTCAGACGGAGCTCCTGTTTCGAGATAGTATGTATTCGCCGGAGGGATGATTTCAAAGGGAGGATAGGGACTCTCACTCAAAGCGGAAAACGGATATTTCGTCTGTGCCGAAGAGGTCGGATACAGGGTCGGCATAATGAATTCGCGTTCCTCCCCTCTCGTTCCCGCCACGGTAGGGAATTGCTCTCCGAAAACGGGCTGCGGGTATTTGTTCAGAGGAGAGAGGGGGGCGCACTCTCCATTTTCATGTTCCATAATGGTATTCATTTCCATAATTTTTTCTGGTATTTTTTAGTATTGAGGCAAGAGAACCGCCCCGCAAGGGGCAGGCGCTCTGTTTTTGAACGGCTTTCGATTTCATTGATTCGTGATTTCCGTTCGCTTTTTCAGGCATTTGCTCCACAACAGAGACTGAGAGGTTTGCCTGACGATCTTCAATGTACAGGCATGCCGCACCGCGTCGAGCCTAGCATACGGGCCTAAAATTCTTTTGGGAAATCAGAGAAATTAACAATACTTTCTTCTTGCCCGGCCCCGCTTCTTCTGTTGGGATGTGCAGTCAAGAAACCTATTGGTATGAACCCCGCCTCCTCCCTGTCTCCCGATGATCTCTCACAGGCCAAAAAAGATTTGGACGCCCTGTCCGCAGAGTTGAACAAAGTGCTCTTCGGCAAGGAAGAGCTTATTGAGCAGGTGCTGATCGGCGTACTCGCCCGGGGGCACATCCTGCTGGAGGGTCTGCCCGGACTCGGCAAGACGGAGCTGGTCAACGGCCTCTCCCGCGCCATCGGCCTGCGCGCCGCCCGCGTCCAGTTCACGCCCGACCTGCTGCCCGGCGACATTACGGGCACGCCCATTCTGCAGGAGCGCGACGGGAAGAGGGAGTTCGTTTTCCAGGAGGGCCCCGCTTTCACCAATATTCTGCTCGCCGACGAGATCAACCGCGCCTCTCCCAAGACTCAGTCCGCCCTGCTCGAAGCGATGCAGGAGCGGCGCGTCACCGTCGCGGGGCATACTTATCCCCTGCCGGAGCCTTTTTTTGTTCTCGCGACGCAAAACCCGATCGAGCTTGAGGGCACCTACCCCCTGCCCGAAGCCCAGCTCGACCGTTTTCTGTTCAAGATAAATGTCGCCCGCAACAATGCCGATGTGCTGACCCGCATCGTGCTGGACCGGGAAATGGGGATTGTGCCGGAGATCTCTCCGGTTCTGTCCGGAGAGCGGCTGCTGGAGCTGATGACCCAGGCGCGCCGGATAGGCATGCCGGAGGTGGTAGCCTCCTATATCGGCCGTCTGGTCAACGCGACCCACCCGGGAGAGTCCTCCGCCTCGGCGGGAGTACGCTTCGGCGCCAGCCCCCGCGCCGCCCTTGCGCTGGCCTCGGCGGCCAAGGCGCGCGCGCTGCGCCAGGGGCGGGAGTACTGCTCCTTTGAAGACGTGCAGAGCGCCCTCCACGCGGCGCTCGACCACCGCATCCTTCTCGATCACATGGCCCGCCTCGACGGGGGCACGCCCGCCCGGGTCGTGGATCTGCTGAGAGAGGAAATTCCCGCTCAGGAGAGATCCCTCCCCGATTCTCTGACCGCCGCCAAAATACGCTAAACACCCCCCTCCCGTTTATGTCTCTTTCTCCTATTCTGCGGCCGGGACTGGCCGCGGTTCTTCTGAGCCTGCTCTTCGCCCTCCTGCAAACCGTCCGCGCGTACGACATTTACCCGGAAAAGCGATCCTTTGACGATCCCAAGGGAGAAACCATCTGCAAAATAGAGCTCAAAGACCCCAACGCCACGTTTGAGCTCTCTCCCATGGTGGAAAACTGGGACTATGCCGGCTCCATGCCGCTCAAGGTAAAAATCACCAATCACCTCGACAGGAACGAAACCTGGCAATTTGACTGGATGGCCTACGGCAAGACCATCCATACATTTGCCGTCTCCGTCCCGGCCCAAAGCACGACGGAGAAAATAGTGCTGCTGCCCCCGCTGACTGCGGCAGACAGGCCGTTCATGCCCGTCACCGGAGATTTTGTCGTCCGGGGCGTCCTGGGAGCCAGTACAAAATCCACCCTGCCCCTCCACCCCCAATACAGAAGCGAGCACAAGGAGCCGCCCGTACTGGTCGATCCCGCCCTGGACAAAACAAAGCTTGTCAAACACTTCTCCTCCCCCTCGTATTCCGAGAATATCAACCGTCTCCATCTCGATCAATGGCCCGCCGACCCGATGGTGTACTTTATTTTCAACGGCATCTATCTCAGGGAGAAGACATGGAACGCCCTGGATACCGCCAGAAAAGACGCCCTCAACCAGTGGGTCAGCGCAGGAGGCAGACTCTTCATCCTGCTGGATGACGCCTCGGCGCAAAAGCCCGGCGTCGTCAACACCGGCGACGGCAGGACTCAATACATGAAGGAGGACTACAAGCAGCTGGCCGAGTTCATCGAAAATAACAAGGGTCAACTGCCCCTCAAATACTTTTATCCTCCCCTCCCCGCCTATGGCGAGTACATGCTCGACAGCCCCCAGTGGTTCGTCATTCTGGTACTGCTCACTTTTGCCGTACTGGTCGGCCCGGTCAGCCTTTTCTACTGGGCGCCTGTCGGCAAACGGCAGAAACTCTTCCTGCTGATCCCCGTCATCTCCCTCTCCTGCTCTCTCGTTCTGGCGCTTTTCATCGTAATTACGGAGGGCTTCGGCGGCAGGGGCCAGCGAGTCGTGCGGGTCATTCTCTGTCCCGACTCCCACATGGCCGTTGTCAAGCAGTCGCAGGAGAGCCTCACCGGAATTCTTTCCAACACCACCTTCCCCCTGAATGACAAAATAAGCTGCGATATGCAGCGCCAGGCCTCATCGCCGTTTACTCGCTCCAGACGCTCCCACAATTCCATGGATTCCTATGTATTCAGGCAGGACAACCTCGCGGGAGGCAACTACTTCTCCAGCCGGTTGGAGCAATCGCACCAGTTGCTCGCGTTTACCCCCACGAGAGCCCGCATTACCCTGTCCGGCGATCAGGAGTCTCCCGTCGTACTGAGTACCTGGCCGACCCCGCTGACGGGCTTCCTCTACACTGATGACCACGGCGTCACCTGGGAGGCTGGGCAAGTCGCCCCCGGTCAAAAAACGCCGCTCGTCAAGCACGCCCGAAAAAACGACCAGGAGGCACTCCCCCGCAAGGCCTGTTTCTCGGCGGCGGCAGAGCCCTCCGAGCTGGCCCCCATCCCCACGCACCCGGACATCGTCTGGCAAAAGAACACGATTGAGCTCTCCGGCCCCGTGACATGCGAACCCTACTCCCAGCCCGCCCGATGACCGCCGATTCCAAAGACACTCCCATTCTGGAAGTCTCGCACCTGTGCCGCTCCTTCGGAAGCCTGCGCGCAGTCAACGATATTTCCTTCAAAATCTATCCGGGGCAATCCGTCGGCCTGATTGGCTCCAATGGAGCGGGCAAGACGACGACGATGAAGATGCTCGTGACGCTCGACATCCCCGACTCCGGCGAGATTCTCATTCAGGGCAGGAGCGCCGTCGATTACCCCGAGCTCGTCCGGCCCGCTCTCGGCTGGATGCCCGACGACTTCCGCCCGTACAAGAATACGACGATACGGGACTATCTCGACTTTTTCTCCCGCGCCTATGGGCTGAAGGGAGGAGACATCCTCCGGCGTGTCGATGAAGTTCTTGATTTCACGGAGCTCGCCCCCCTCCAGCAAAGGCTGATCGACAAGCTCTCCAAGGGGCAGAACCAGCGGCTCAGCCTGGCCCGCACCCTGATCAGCGACCCGGACATCCTGATTCTGGACGAGCCCGCCGCCGGGCTTGACCCCAAGGCCCGCGTCGAGTTCAAAAATCTCGTCTCCCTGCTCAAGAACCGGGGCAAGACCCTCCTGATCAGCTCGCACATCCTCTCCGAACTGGGAGAAATGTGCGACTCCCTGATTTTTATGAACGAGGGCAAAATCGTTCACGACGGGGACAAGAACGACCTCCTGCAAAACAGGGGGGCGACGGGCTGGCCTTTCGAAATAAAAACGGCAGGCCCCCGCGAAGAGCTGGAGCTCTGGCTGGCCGCCCGCCCGGGCTGGACTTTCAGCCGCCTGACGGAATCGGGGGCTCTGGCCGAGTTCGAATCCAACGATCCCGGCCGCGTCGCCGCGGAGCTCCGCCAGATCTCGGCGGCCCTGCCCGTCTGCGATTTTCACAGAACAGAGCAGAAGCTCGAAGACGCCTTTGTCGATATTCTCAGAAACAATCATCCCTCCGTCTCTCCCGTCAGCCATGAATAACGATTCGCCCCGCCCCGATCTCCCGTCCTGGCTGCCGCCTACGCTCGTCAAGGAGCTCCGGCAGGGAATGCGCTCCCCGGCCTTCCTGATCATGATGTGCGCCCTCCCCATCCTGATCGCTCTGGGATTTGCCCTGAGCTTTATCGGTCAGATGATGACGCGGGATCTGATCAACATGGATATTATCAAATTCATCGGCTTCAAGGGAGCGCTCATCACTGGCCTGCTGCTCGTCCAGCCCATCCGGGCCATGGCCGGCATACGGGAGGAGATAGACGCCAGAACCATGGACATGCTCTCGCTGACCCGCCTGTCGGCCCGGCGCATCGTCCTGGGCAAATGGCTCTCCCTGATGTTCCAGTCCCTGCTGCTGGTCTTCGCCTGTTTGCCGTTCCTGTTTGTCATGTATTTCTTCGGCAACGTCAATCTGGCGGAGGAATTTTACCTTCTGGTGTGCATCATCGCCCTGGGAGGACTCCTGACGGCCTCCGCCCTGTGGGTCTCGGCCTACTCCGCCCTGCTGAGAGGCATCTGGAGCTTTGCCCTGCTCTGGGCCGCCATCATGTCCATCGTCATCATGTGCGACTCCTCAGTCATGAATTTCGACAACATGGGCTGGGTCAAATGGCCCATGCTGGCAACAGTCCTCGCCCAATGCGCCCTGATGACGCTCCTGTTCCTGCTGCTGACAGCCAAGCGTATCGCCCCCCCGGCCGACAATCTCTCCGCGTCCATCAGAAAGTGGCTGCTGGCGGGCCTGCTCTGGGGGCTCCCCCTGGCTGGCTGCTCCGCCTGGACCTCGTTTGACTACAAGGATTTCCCCATGGGGCTCTCGTGGACAATCTTCGGTTTTTCCCTGTTGGTCCTGCTGCTGGAGTCCCTTGACCCCGACACGACCCTCAGAAGGCATCTTGTTAAAAAGAACGGCAAAAAAGCCTCTTTGTTCCGGCGGATATTCCTGCTGCCCGATCAGGAATCGTCCCTGGCTTTTATCCTCCTGTACATGGGGCTCTCCCTGCCCACCCTTTACTTGCTGGTTGAGGACGTGACATTCGGTTCGCTTCCGTCTCCCATTCTGCTGGCCCTCTGGCTGGCCGGAACGATCGCATACAGCCTGTTTGCCACATCCATCATACTCACCCCCCTGAGAAAGCACCTGAAGTCGGGCCTCTTTTTCCTGGCCGCCGTCCTGATGGGCCTGGGGCCCCTGCTCTCTTCCATCCTGTGCAAAATGGAT
>CAZNVW010000002.1:0-48271 GCA_964576595.1 uncultured Verrucomicrobiales bacterium | reverse complement strand
GACTAATTTGATCGGGGGGCAGCCGTTCTCTATCGCCAATCTCCGCGAGGTACGCGCGATGTGCGACGAGTACGGCATTATGCTGGTGCTCGACGCTTCTTTGATCGGGGAGAATGCCTATTTCATCAAGAGGCGCGAGGAGGAGTTCAAGTCCGCTTCTTGTGCGGAGATTCTCAAGACGATGTGCGGTTTGGCTGATTTGGTCTATTTCTCCGCGCGCAAGGTGTCTTCTTCCCGCGGCGGCGGTATTTGTACGAATAACAAGGAGATTGCGCTCAAGATGGAGCATTTGGTGCCCCTGTTTGAAGGCTTCCTGACTTACGGCGGTATTTCCGTCCGCGAGATTGAGGCGATGGCGGTCGGTTTGTACGAGACGACTGATGAGACCGTTATTTCGCAGAGTCCCTCTTTTATTGAGTATTTTATTGGGGAGATGGTCAAGGCCGGGATTCCCTGCGTGACTCCGGCGGGTGGCTTGGGCGCGCATATTGACGCGGGTTCTTTCCTGCCTCACATTCCGCAGTCGGAATATCCCGCCGGAGCGTTGGCGGCTGCCTTTTTCATCGCGTCCGGCGTGAGAGGCATGGAGCGCGGTACTCTCTCGAGTGTGCGCGATGAGAACGGCAATGACGTGCTGGCCGATGTGGAGCTTCTCCGCCTGGCCTTCCCCCGTCGTGTCTTTACGTTGTCGCAGGTCAAGTATGTGGCCGACCGCATGAAGTGGCTCTACGATAATCGGGAGCTGATCGGCGGTCTTGAGTTCGTTTACGAGCCGCCTGTTTTGCGCTTCTTCATGGGCAAGCTCCGCGCCAAGAGCGACTGGCCGGAAAGGCTGGCCGCCAGGTTCCGTCAGGATTTCGGCGATAGTCTGTGATTTTGGCTCAAGGTTTGAAATGATTCGATCCCGTATTGTCCGCCGGCAATACGGGATCATTTTCAGGTCGTTTTTTACGAGAGGGGAGATGACGGCTTTTTTTAAATCCCGGGCGGTGCGTCGTTTTTTGCTCCTGTTGTTTGTCGGGGGGACGGCTCTTTTTTCTGTGGTCGTTTTTGTCATAAAGAAGACCATGGAGCAGGATTTTGCCTTGTTGGAGAGCCGTCTCGGTATTGTGCGGAGCGCGGTGCTGTATTATGACTACGAGACCGGAGGGCCGGGAGACGGCTATCATTCTTATGTTATTGTGCGACTGGACGAGGCGTCGGTGAAGGGGATGGAAGAGGCGCTGAAGAGGTATCCTGTGTGTCCCGATGCTTTTTTGGAGCGGGATTTTGAGCAGGTGGGGGGGTATGTCTGCGAGGATGTCCGGCGTTTTTTTGAGAAGAAGGGTATCAAAGCCGTTTTTCGGGAGACGGACCGGCCGGGGATCATCCGGGGATATAATGACAGGTCTCTCATTTACATCGTTCCGGATGTTTCGATGAGGTACGCTTATATTGATCTGGATGTCAGATGACCGATGGTGTTTTTATAGAGGCGCGGTCAGGACGGAGAGGGGGAGTGCGCAAGGTGTGTTTTCAGGTATGTGCTGAAGTCTTCTACGGAGGTGAATAGTTCGTCGGGCCGGAGCGAGCGCAGTTGTTCCGCATGGGTGTCTTTGGCCCATGCCGCCGAGATGACGGGGACTCCGGCTTCCCGTGAGTAGCGGATGTCCGTCGGGGCGTCGCCTACATAGACGGCCTCATGGGGCTGTAATTGGAAATGCGCCAATACGGCCCGGATGCCTTCTGTTTTTCTCGGTCCTTCGGCATGTCCGGTTTCTATCATGTCAAAGAGGTTCTCCATTCCGTAATGGGTCAGTGTGAGGGCGCAGCTGTGCCGCCCCTTGCCTGTCACCATGGCGATGATGGTTCCCTGTGACTTGAGCCATGTGATGGTTTCCTTGATTCCCGGGAAAGGTTCGGGGCACATGCCGTGTCCTTCCTGATAGTATTTGAGGAATCGCTCCATCCCTTCTTCATAAGAGTCCGGGATCAGGGTTTGTATGGTTCCTTCTTCGCTCGGGCCGAAGGTGGCGATGATTTCTTCAGCAGAGAAGGTTCTGTCGGCCAGAGGTTCGATGGATTGTTTAAAGGCGGCTATGCAGAGGGGGACGGTATCGCCTATGGTTCCGTCCAGGTCGAAGATGACGGCTTTGGTCATTGTGGTTCTTCGTTGTTGATGGCGCGTATGACGCGGCAGGGGTTGCCCACGGCGAGGCTGTCCGGCGGGATGGAGCGGACGACGACGCTGCCCGCTCCGATGACCGAGTTTTTGCCTATGGTGACTCCCGGCAGGACTACGGTGTTCGCGCCGATCCAGACGTTGTCTTCAATTTTGACGGGTTTGGACAAGGTGCGGAAAAAGGCTTTTCCTGAGGAAGCGTCCCAACCCTCGATGAGTCTCTCGTTTACGTTTACGGGGTGCGTCGCCGTACAGATTTGTACGTTTGAGGCGATCAGGACGTTGTTGCCTATTTCGATTTTGTTGCAGTCCACAAACAGGCAGTTCATGCCGATAATGCCGTTGTCGCCGATAGAGATGTGCCTGCCGTAATCGCAATAGAACGGTCTGTCGATGGCTACGTTTGTTCCGATGTTTCCGAGAAGTTCCGTGAGGATGGCGCGGCGGTTTTCCGCGTCCGTATTTTCCGGCGAGTTGTACCGGGCGACCAGTTGGCGCGCCTTGTCGATGATTGCAAGGAGTTCTTTATCAGTGCAATTGAATATTTCCTCGTCGAGGCATTTCTCCAGTTCCGTTTTCATCTATAAAATAAGACAGTAACAGGGATTTTTTTTCAATCCCTATTACTGTCTTATTGACGTGAAGTTGTTGTTTTTCGGGAGCCGTTTTATTGTTTTTTCGTCCAGGAGTCTTTCAGGGCGACGGTGCGGTTGAAGACGGGTTTTTGGCCGGGGACGTGGTCTTTTTTGTCCGCGACGAAGTAACCGATACGTTCAAACTGGCAGCGGTATTCCGGCTCGACTCCGGCCAGGGAGGGCTCGAGTTTGGCGTGTTCGATGATGTTCAGCGAGTCCGCGTTCATGACGCTCAGGAAGCCGCCTTCCGCCGCGTCCGGGTTTTCTTCGGTAAAGAGGCGGTCGTAGAGGCGGATTTCGGCGTCAAGGGCGTTCGGTACGCTGACCCAGTGGATGGCGGCCTTGCACTGTATGCCTTCCGGGGGATTGGAGCCGATGGTGCCGGGGATGTATTCGCACAGGAGTTCAACGGGCGTGCCGTGCTCGTCCCGCACGACGTCCGTGCAGGTGATGCAGTAGCCTCCGCGGAGGCGTACGGTACGGCCCGGAGCCAGTCGGAAGTACTTTTTGGGCGGGTCTTCCATGAAGTCGTCGCGTTCGATCCAGACTTCGCGGGTCAGGGGTACCTGGCGCGTGCCTTCTTCGGGGTGTTCCGGGTTGTTCTGGACTTCGACGTACTCCGTTTTGTCTTCGGGGAAGTTGGTGAGGGTGATTTTGAGCGGGTTCAGCACGGCCATGCGTCGGGGCGCGATGTCATTGAGGTGCGTGCGTATGCTGTGCTCCAGCAGGGCGACGTCGGTCATGCTGTTGAATTTGGTCATGCCTATGGTCCGGCAGAAGTTGCGGATGCTTTCGGGGGTGAATCCCCGGCGTCTCATGCCGGAGAGGGTGGGCATGCGGGGGTCGTCCCAGCCGGAGACTTTTTTCTCCTGCACGAGCTGCAGGAGTTTGCGCTTGCTCATGACCGTGTAGGTCAGGTTCAACCGGGCGAATTCGATCTGGCGGGGTTTGCTGGGTGTCGGGCAGTTGTCCACGACCCAGTCGTACAGGGGGCGGTGGTTTTCAAATTCAAGGGAGCAGAGGGAGTGCGTGATGTGCTCGTTCGCGTCTTCCAGCGGGTGGGCGAAGTCGTACATGGGGTAGATGCACCATTTATTGCCCGTATTGTGGTGCTCGGCGAACATGACGCGGTACAGGATGGGGTCGCGCATGTTCATATTGGGCGACGCCAGGTCTATTTTGGCGCGCAGGACGGCTTCTCCTTCTTTGAAGCCGCCGTTTTTCATTTTTTCGAACAGGGCGAGGTTTTCTTCAACGGAGGTGTTGCGGTAGGGCGATTCTTTTCCGGCTTCAAAGGAGGTGCCTCTGGTTTCTCTCAGTTGTTCGACTGTTTGGAGGTCGATGTAGGCGAGGCCTTTTTTGATGAGGTGTACGGCGCACTCGTAGAAATAGTCGAAGATGTCGCTGGCGAAGTAAAGGTGCTCGCCCCAGTCGAAGCCCAGCCAGCGGATGTCGCTTTTGATGCTGTCCACATATTCCTGGTCTTCCTTGCTGGGGTTGGTGTCGTCAAAGCGGAGGTGGCAGCAACCGCCGATGGAGGCGTATTCCTGACCGATTCCGAAACTCAGGCAGAGGGCTTTGGCGTGTCCGATGTGCAGATAGCCGTTCGGTTCCGGGGGGAACCGGGTGATCGGCGCCGCGTGTTTGCCGGAGGCGATGTCCTCCGCAACGATTTCTCGGATGAAGTCCAGGCGTTCTGGTTTGGAATCTGTCATGGCTTCTTACCTAGCGTTAGTTGGCCTTTTCTGCAAGCAAGGATGCGCCTTGAGTGTTGTTTTTTAGGCCTGCGCTGATTTTTTGATAGGAAAATGCGCGTGTTTTCGTATTCTCACAAAGATTTTTCATTTATTGTCATGGCACGGCTCGATTCTCGATTTCCCAAACAGACTAAATTCATTATCGGCAATGAGGCGTGCGAGCGGTTCAGTTTTTACGGGTTGAAGAGTATTCTGGCCGGCTACATGACTTCCCAGTTGATGATGGGGGAGGATGAGTCCACTTCTTTTATTCACTTGTTTGTGGCGATCAATTATTTGCTGCCTTTGGCGGGCGGGTGGATTTCGGACCGTTTCTGGGGGAGGTACAAGACGATTCTGTGGATTTCCCTGTTGTATTGTGTCGGGCACGGTATTTTGGCGACGTCGGATCTCGCGACGACGCTGGAGGGGCGCAAGTGGATTCTCATGTCCGGTTTGATGGTGATTGCGTTCGGCTCCGGCGGTATCAAGCCCTGCGTGTCCTCGTTCATGGGGGACCAGTTTCTGGAGGACAAGAAGCATTTGCTGAAAAAGGCGTACGCCTCTTTCTACTGGGCGATTAATTTCGGCTCGTTTTTCGCCTTTTTGGTCATTCCCTGGCTCAAGGATACTCAGGGGTGGAGCTGGGCGTTTGGCGTGCCGGGTATCGCGATGGGGCTGGCGACGCTGATTTTCTGGCTGGGCCGTGCAAGATATGTCCGGGTGGAGCCTTCCGGCGCGAAGGGAGGGCGGGGCTTTTTCTCCATCTGGTTCCATTGCTTGACGAGCCGCCGCAAGGGGGAGGGGTTCTGGCACGCCGCGGAGGGGTATTGCTCTCAGGAGGAGTTGGAGAATGCGCAGAGCGTCATTCGTATTTTGAAGATTTTTATTTTGGTGCCGCCGTTTTTTGCCCTGTTTGAGCAGACGGCGTCCACCTGGGTGATGCAGGGGATGCGCATGGAGACGATACTGCTTGATTTCGGCTTTTTCCAGTGGGAGGTGCAGGCGGCCCAGCTCCAGGCGGCGAATCCCGTTTTTGTCATGTTGCTGATACCCTTGTTGACGGGAGTGGTTTACAATCGGGTCGCCTGGCTTGACAATCCCCTGCACCGGATGACTTGCGGCATGTTTCTTTCCGGCGTCGCCTATGGCGTGGTCGCCTGGCTTCAGTGGACGCTGGACGGGGGCGTTACTCTCAGTCTGGCCTGGCAGCTGCTGCCGTATTTGATTCTGACGACGGCCGAGGTGCTGGTGTCGACGACGGGGCTTGAGTTCGCTTTTACCCAGGCTCCGGCCCGGATGAAGAGTACTATTACGAGTTTCTGGAATATGACTATTTTTGCCGGCAATTTGCTTGTCGCGGCGGTGACCTGGCTGCTGGCGACGGAGGGCGGGCATAGCAGCGAGGCCATTTCGGGAGGACGATTTCTTTCTTACGGCATTATGACGGCCTGCGTCGCTCTGGTGTTTATGTGGATGGCGTCCCGATACAGGCAAAAGGTGAGTTGACAGGGGGACGGAAACGGCGTTTTTCCGGGGGAGGAGTCAATCCTCCCCTTTTTATTTTTCTTTCGGGTTCTCTTTTTGGTTGCGGCGGGATGTCATTTAAATAGAATACGCAGACCATGACAGATCAAGAGAATCAGATGACCGCAATCCCTTCTGCGGCTCAAAAGTACATGCGTTACCTTCTCATCATGGCCGGTTTGGGCGGCCTGTTGTATGGGGTGGATGTAGGTGTTATTGCTGCGGCGCTGCCTTATATTGAAAAGACTGCCGGGTTTAACCCGTCCCAGCTCTCGCAAGTGGTGGCGGCCGTGTTGTTCGGCAGTGTCATTTCTTCGCTGTTTGCCGGTTATCTTGCCGACAAGCTGGGACGCAAGGCGCTTATTACGATTGCCGCCGCTCTGTTTACGCTGAGTATTCCGGTTATCTGCTTCTCGATGGGCAGTTTCGGCATCATGCTTCTGGGGCGTATTCTGCAAGGGGCCAGCGCCGGTATTGTCGGCGTGGTGGTGCCTTTGTATCTGGCCGAGTGCTTGAGCGCGGAGAAGCGCGGCAAGGGAACCGGCATGTTCCAGTTTTTGCTGACGATCGGTCTTTTGTTTGCCTCTATTGTCGGACTGCTGGCCGCCAAGTATGTGGACGGTGTCAAGGAGGCGGTTGATTCCACTCCCGAGGGGATCCGCACGGCTCAGATGGTTGCCTGGCAGGCTATTTTCTGGGTATGCGCCGTTCCCGGCCTGTTCCTGTTCTTCGGTTCCTTCCGTTTGAGCGAATCTCCCCGTTATTTGTTCCGCCGCGGACGCCGTGAGGAGGCCATGGCCGTTCTCGTCCGCAGTTACGGAGAGAAGGAAGCTCATACCGCATTTGACGAAATGGTCGAAAATGAAGCGGAGGAAAAGCGCAAGGCCGAGGAGCTCAAGGCTCAGCAGAGTTCCGGCGAATCCCTGCTTCAGCGCAAGTATGTCTATCCTTTCATTCTCGCGGTTCTGGTGCTTGCCTTTACTCAGGCGACGGGGATCAACTCTGTGCTGAACTACTCGGTCAAGGTGTTCCAGCAGGCCGGTCTTGAAGGTTCGACGGCCAACTGGGCCGACTTCGCCATCAAGTTTGTGAACTGCGGCATGACCGTGGTCGCCATGATGCTGGTGGACAAGAAGGGCCGCAAGTTCCTCCTGAAGCTGGGGACGATCGGTATTGTGGTGGGTCTTTTTGGTACCGGATTCCTTTTCAACAAGGTGGAGAAGGGCCGCGTGGATGTAACGGCCTCCATCCAGAAGGTTCTGGACGCCCAGAAGGATACGGTTGCCAGCACGTTTGACCAGACCAAGTCCACCAAGGATCTTTCCAATCTGACGCTGGAGCTCAAGAAGGACGCTCCCGAAGTGGCCGCCCTGATTCCCGACTCCATGAAGGATGTCGCTCCGGAAAATCTCCAGCTGATTATCACTTATGACCAGCCGGTCAAGAATCCCGCCTGGTACCAGTTCTTGCTGGGCTCTTCCACCAAGTTGTCCGTCACGGATTTTTCGACGATCAAGAAGCATGAGAATGCGGTTGCGACGACGGAGATCAATACGGTCAAGCTCGAGGCGGAAGCCGACTCCACGAATCCCCTTATTCAGGATGGTCAGAAGGTCATGCATGGTGAGGAAGTGGTTTACAATCTCAAGCCCGTCAGCATTCTGAAGGCGGAGTTGGGAGAGAAGCCCTCCGAGACGATCGGCTGGAGCGTGACGTTCTTCTTCATCATCTTCATCGCCTTTTATGCGACGGGTCCCGGCGTGTGCGTCTGGCTCGCCCTGTCCGAGCTGATGCCCTCCCGCATCCGCTCCAACGGCATGGCCATTGCGCTGCTGATCAACCAGCTGGTTTCGACGGTGATTGCCGCCTCCTTCCTGCCCTGGGTGGGCAGCGCGGGGTACCACGGCGTATTCTTCACGCTTGGCGGTATTACGGTGCTGTACTTCCTGACGGTTACCTTCTTCCTGCCGGAAACGAAGGGCAAGACGCTCGAAGAGATCGAGGCTCACTTCTCCGGTTCCGACAAGGAGAAAGAAGCATGATGAGGCAGGGATGCGCTTGACGCTCCCTCCCGTTCATTTCAAAAAGCCGTCTCCGTTTGTTCGGGGGCGGCTTTTCGTTTTTCCTGCGTCTTTTCCGCTTGGAGATTCGGGAAAGATAGGGCATTCTCTGCGCGTTGCCATGATGAGTCGATTTCTTCAGCGCCGCTTCAGCCTCATGCTGGCTTTGCGGTATTTGAATCCCCTGAGAACCTATTTTTCCGTGATTACGCTCATTTGTCTGGTGGGCGTTTCTCTGGGGGTCATGGTGCTTGTTGTTGTTTTGTCCGTCATGGGCGGGCTTCAACGGGAGATCAAGGGCCGTTTCCTGGCCTACGCGCCGCATGTGACGGTCAGTTATTGCCAGGCTCCCGGGCAGTTGAGCGTGATGAGCCAGTGGCGCGAGGTCGTGGATAGCGTCAAGGGAGTCAAGGGGGTGCAGTCCGCCTATCCGATGATTGAGGATTATGTGATGGTGGATGCCTCGGGGGCGCAGAAGCCCTCTTCCTTCCGTGCGGTGGATACGGAGAATCCGGAGCAGATGAAGGAGTTGTCGGCCATGATTGCGGAGGGGAGTTTCGATATGTCTATGGGGGAGGAAGCCGTGATTTCCACCGGTATGGCGCAATCCATGGGGATACATGTGGGCGATACGCTCCGGGTGTATGCCAAGCGTAATTTTGAGGATGTTCTGAAGGCTTACAAGAGGAGTGAGCAGTCACTGAAGAAGCAGGAGGGCAAGACGCTCGATATTATGGAGAAGCTTTGGAACGGGGTGTCCGTTTCCAGAGGTCTTGAGTGGGTTGGCGCGGACAAGGTCGCGGGTGTGAAGAATGTGCTGAACGGCTGGCTGGAGAGGGACGATTTGCGCGCCAGCGAGGCCGCGCTGGCTGATGAGTTGTATCTTCTTGTGGATGAGCCTGAAAATGCCGGAGAAAAGGGGCTGCTGGGCTACCCCGCCGGGAGCGGGAAGAGATACCGCGAGCTGATTGAAAGGATTCGCCGTCTCGATACGGACAAGGAGGATTTGGAGGCCTTCAAGCAAATCAAGGAGATTGTTTTGCCGCGGGATTTGACGGTGCTGGGGATTTACCAGTCCTCCCGTCATGTCGCCAGTCCGGAGATTTTTGTGCCGCTTAATATCGGCCAGGAGCTTCTGGGGTTTGAGGACGCCGCCCAGGGGGTCGCCGTCCGGGCCAGAGATCCCTATTTGCTGGAGCCTGTCGAGAAGGCGGTGGCTGAGGCTCTGCCCGCTCTGGCCGAGGGGGAAGGGCTCTGGGTGGTGCGCAACTGGACGGATAATCCCGCCTTGTCCACGTTTGTGAAGTTGATGCAGCAGGAGCGCGTCATGATCAGTTTTGTTCTGTTTTTCATTACTCTGGTGGCGGCGTTCTGCATTATGGCGGTCATGTTCGCCATGTCGATACAGCGCAAGAAGGAGATTGCCGTCATGCGGGCTCTGGGCGCGACGCCTTTGCAGGTCGTGCTCGTGTTTCTCTGGCAGGGGCTGATGATTGGGTTTGTGGGGTCGTTGTCCGGCGTAGGGCTGGGGCTGCTGGTGCTGCGCTACCGGGCGGCCATACGAGAGTTTTTGATGACGCTGAATTTCGACCCCTTCCCGGTAGGGTTCCACGGCGTGCAGATTCCGGCGTTTGTCAATGTCAACGAGCTGGTGATGATTTCCGTTACTTCTTTTGTGCTGGTCGTCATCGCCTCCATTATTCCCGCTCTGGTGACATCCCGGCAGGATCCCGCCAAGTCCCTGCGCAGTCTCTGATATTGTCCCACTCTGTTTTTTCACATGGATATTTACTGGATTGAAAACAAGGAACGCCGCGGTCCCCAGCCCGAAGTGGTCATTATCTCTCTGCTGGAGCAGGGGGATATTACTCCCGAGACCAAGGCCTGGCACAAGGGCTGCGCGACCTGGATTCCCGTGGAAGAGCTGCCCGCCCTGTCGTCCTATTTCAGAAAGCGCGAGGACGACGAGTCTTCCTTGGATGAGGGAGGGGAGTCTCAACCGGGGCAGGAGGGTTCCGCCGTTCCTCAGGGAGAGGTGAAAGTGGCTGTTTTTGTCACGCCTCATCCCGTCATCCGGCTGATTGCCCGGTTTGTCGACAGTCTGCTTTATTACATTCTGGTGCTGTTTTTGATCCGGTGTTTTTCCAGCGCTCCCGTAGTGTTTTTGAGCAATCCTCAGTACATGTTGTTGTCATGGGTGCCCTGGATATTTCTGGAGGCGTTTTGTCTCAAGCTTTGGGGGACGACTTTGGGCAAGGCCCTGTGCGGCGTGCATGTGCGCTCTCTGAAGCAAAGGGAGGTATGGACTCCCGGGACCGTGCCCTCTTTTGACACACCGGGGGTAAAGCCGGGGCAGCTCTCTTATCCGCAGGCGTTGAAGCGGTGTTTCCAGGTGATGTGCTTCGGGATGGGGTTCATGCTCCCCCTGCTGATGCTCATGGGGGGGCTGGTGTCTCTGTTTCTGCTGAAAAAGACGGGAGCGACGATGTGGGACAATTCTTCCCGCACGGTGGAGACTTGCAAGCCCATGGCCGGGTTTCAGTGGTTTCTGATTTTTGCCGTTGTCGTGACGGGATTTTTGCTGATAGGCGTGATTGCGGAGCCCTGGGTGGCCGAGATGATGAATCAGCCCGGCATGGAGGCCTTTCGCGGGATTTTAAATCGCACCCGATAATTTACTGGATAAAAATACTAAAAAGATAGAGATTAACTGCCATGCCCGATATTCATCCTTCTGCAGTGGTTCATCCCGAAGCCAAATTGGCCGAAGATGTCGTGGTCGGCCCTTTTTGCGTCGTGGGCAAAGATGTCACGCTGGGAGCCGGTTGCGTTCTTGACAGTCATGTGGTTGTGGAGGGGCCTTCTACTTTTGGAGAGAGGAATCATTTTTACCCCTTCGCGATTATTGGTCTGCGTTCCCAGGATTTGAAATATCAGGGAGAGCCGACTTTCCTCGAGGTGGGGAGCGATAATGTTTTCCGCGAGAATTCGACGATCAACCGGGGGACGATGCCGGGGAGCAAGACGGTCATCGGAAATCACAATCATTTTCTTGTGTCGAGTCATGTCGGTCATGACTGTGTGGTCGGGGATCATGTGATTTTGTCCGGGTTCGCCGGAGTGGCCGGGCACGTTCGTGTGGGAGATTACGCGATTCTGTCTGGATTCGCCGCCATTCATCAGTTTGTAAGGATCGGGTGCCACAGTATTGTCGGAGGCGTGGCCCGTGTCGTGCAGGATGTGCCTCCGTACATGATTATCGAGGGGCATCCCGCCCGGACGAGAGCCGTCAATCATGTGGGGCTCTCCCGCCGGGGGTTCTCCGATGAGGATATGCACGCGCTCAAGGTGGCGTACCGCAAGTTGTTTTTGAAGAAGGGCGTGAATCAGAAGGAGGCCATACAGGGCTTGCTTGAGGATCCCGTAGTGGGGGGCAATGCCCATGTGCTTCATTTGATCGACTTTATCCGCACCTCCGAACGGGGGATTTGCTGATTTTTCCGGGAGGCGCGCGTGATCAAGGGGATTGTGTTCGATTTGGACGGTACGCTGGTGGATTCTATCCCCGGTATTGCCGATGGCGTGGCTCGGGCGTGTCTGTCTCTGGGGCTGCCGGAAATACCCGAGTCAGCCGTGCGCGGCATGGTTGGCAAGGGGGCCTGGAAGCTTTGTGAGCGGTGTCTTGATTATTTGGGCCGGCCTCTGGAGGAGGAGGCCGTTTTGTCGCTGGAGCAGGCGTTTGTCCGGGAGTATGCCGGGACGTGGAAGTCGCGTACGGTGGTTTACCCCGGCGTGGGGGAGGTTTTACGCCATTTGGCGGCGCGGGGTATTCCTCTGGCGGTGCTGACCAACAAGCCGCATGATATTGCGGTGGAGCTGGTGCGCTACCAGTTTCGGGATGTGACGGAGTTTTCCCTGATTTTTGGAGCCGGGCCCGCGTTTCCGCGCAAGCCCGACCCGTCATGTCTGCTGCATGTCGCCTCTTTGTGGGAGGCCGACCCGTGCCGTCTCGTGATGGTGGGCGACTCCCGCACAGATGCCGAGACGGCTTTTAATGCGGGCGTTCCCTCCGTTTTGGTGGATTGGGGTTACGATGATGATCCGGAAGGGACGGCCATTCGTTATGGCTCGTCTCTGGTTCGCAGCGCCGCAGAGCTGGAGAGGGCTTTCTTTGAGGCCCGTTGAGCCGTCGATTTTGATTTGTTTATTGAAGGGGCGGGGGTAAAATGAAACTCACCCCTACGATATTCCCATGGCCGAGAATGTAACAACTCAAAAACTTTCCCACTGGTTTATTCAAAAGGCGAAGGAGGAGGGCAGACTTCTTGTCCCGTCCCGTCTGATGAGTCTTTTGTGTCTCTCGTGCTGGCGGCGTTTGGCCGAGTCCGAGACGCCTCTGATGAATGAATCGGTCGAGGCCTGGGAAAGAGGCCCGGTTATCCCTTCGGTGTTTCATGAATACAAGGATCAGGGCGAGGTGCTTATTGAGAATCCGAGCCGCCGCCAGCCTCCCCTGGAGCCTGACGAGGATCTGGAGGGGTTTCTCAATCGTATATGGGGATTGTACGGCAGGTACACGGCCCGGCAACTCTTCCGCGTTGTGACTTATCCCGGCACGCCCTGGGCGAGGGCTTGCGACCGTTTGGATGTCTCGTTCCATCCGGTCATTCCCGAAGCCTGCGTCAGGGAGTATCTGCTCTCGATGGGGCCGCTGTGATCTTTGCCGGGGCTCTGTTTTCGGGGAGGGGGCCTTCTTGACTTGAGGCGGGGTGAGGGGTATGTTCCCCGGCATGATGTGTTCTTTGGACGCCGGGGTGTATTTATCCCGTTTCGGGGTGCCCGCGTTCCGGCCGGGGCAGCGGGAGGCGATAGAGCGCGTTTTGGCGGGGAAATCCGTTTTGGCCCTGATGCCGACGGGTGCGGGCAAGAGCTTGTGCTATCAGCTGCCCGCCGTCGCCCTGCCGGGGACGGCTCTCGTGGTGTCGCCCCTGCTGGCGCTGATGAAGGATCAGGTGGACTCCATGCTCGGCTGCGGCGTGTCTGCGGCGCGGTGGGACTCGACTCTGACCGGAGAGGAGCGGGAGCTGGTTCGGGAGCGTGTGGATGCAGGGGCACTGGACTTGTTGTATGTGGCGCCGGAGTCTTTGCAGACGGTTGAGGGCAGCGGATTTTTCGCTTCCCGGAAGTGGAGTTTTCTGGTGGTGGACGAGGCTCATTGTCTTTCGGCGTGGGGGCAGAGTTTCCGCCCCGAGTATTTGTTTTTGCCGCGTTTTGCGAAGGAACGGGATATTCCCGTTCTGGCATTGACCGCGACCGCGACGGAGCGCGTCGTGCGCGAGCTGGAGACGGCGTTTGGCATCGACTTCGGAGATGTGGTGCGTCTGCCTTTGAGGAAGGAGAATATTGTCCGCAAGGCTCTGGCTGTTTCGCCGGAGGAAAAGGAAGGGGCGCTTGTTTCCCATTTGTCGGAAGCCGGGCATTTGCCGGCTATTGTGTATGTGCATCGGCGGGAGGATGCGGAGACGGTCTCGTCTGCCTTGAACGCGCGGGGAATCGCCGCGCGCGCCTATCATGCGGGGATGTCCGCCGAGGTTCGCGCCGAGCTGCAGGAGAGTTATCTCGGTGATGAGATTCCCGTTCTGGTCGCGACGACGGCTTTCGGCATGGGGGTGGACAAGCCCAATGTCCGCTCTGTCGTGCATTATCATGTCCCGTCCAGTTTGGAGTCTTATCTTCAGGAGAGCGGCCGGGGAGGTCGGGACGGAGAGTCCGCTTGCAGTCTGGTGCTGGCGGATGCCGATGATTTGCTTCCGTTGAGGAATCGGTTCAAGGCTTTTTTGCCGTCCGCCTATGCTTTGGAGTCCTTTTTGAGGGGGCTGCTGCCCCGGGGCGGTTCCGCCACGATTTTGTATTCTCCCTGGAATGCTTCGACGACTTACGATTTTTCGGAGTCTGTTCTGGGGCGCGTCATGGCCTGGCTGGAGGAAGAGGGGTATTTGACGCGGGCGGGCGAGGGGTTTCTGAAATGGAAGTTGAGGCCCCTGGTTTCTCCCGCTCAAATGGCGGCGGGCAGGGGCGAGGAGGAGCGGCTCTGGCTGGAATGGCTCTCCGGGAAAAAGGAGGTGACGCTGGGGGAGGCGGCCGAATTTCTGCATAAGGATTACGCGGAGGCGGGCGTTTTGCTGGAGGAGCTGGAATGGTCGGGCGAATGGCTGGTCGTGCCGCGGCACCGCATTCGTCTGTTTGCTCCGGGGCGTCCGGTCGAGTCTTACGGCAGGATGGCGGCGGAGCTGGCGGCGTTGTTCGAGTCCCGGCTGGAGGATGAGTTGACCCGGCTGGACTCCGTTGTGGCGTTTTTTGCCTCGCCGGAGTGTTACAACAGGAGTCTGGAGCAGTATTTTGGGGAGTCGCCTCGCCCTGCCTGCGGCGTTTGCACTGCCTGTGTCTCTGGAGGAATCGTTTGGAATGAGCCGTCTCCGGAGCCGGAGATGACGGTGGAGGATGCTTCTTTTATCCGGGAGCTGGCCGACGCCCGTCACCCGGCCCTGAGGACGCCCCGGCAGGTCGCCCGGTTTCTCGCCGGCTTTTTGTCTCCGTCCGCTTCGTTCGCCCGGTTGTGGAAGTCGCCCCATTACGGCGCCTATCCGGCTTTTTCCCTGGAGACTCTGGAGCAGTACGCGGCCTCGGCCTTGTAGGATGCGGGGGGATTTTCTCCCGCCTCTCCTCGTTAGACTTGACCCGGAGGCGTCCGGCGGGTACTCATGGGGCTGTATGTCCAGCATGTTCGGTCAATCGTTTCGCATCGCCACCTGGGGAGAGTCTCATGGTCCCGGAGTGGGTGTCGTGATTGATGGTTGTCCTCCCCGCATTCCTCTTTCTGTCGAGGAGATACAGGCCGAGCTTGACCGCCGCCGTCCCGGGCAGAGTCATCTGGTGACGCCCCGCAAGGAGGAGGACTCGGTCGAGATATTGTCCGGCGTTCTGGACGGTCTGACGCTGGGGACTTCTCTCGCCTTGTCCGTCAGGAACAGGGATCATCGCTCGGAGGCTTATAACGAGATGTCGGAGAAGTTCCGCCCCTCTCATGCCGATTATACGTATCAGGCGAAGTACGGCATACGGGCCTGGGCCGGAGGCGGCCGCTCCTCCGCTCGCGAGACGATCGGGCGGGTTGCCGCCGGAGCGGTGGCCAAGGCGGTGATGACGCATTATTTCCCTTCTCTGGATGTGTTGTCCTGGGTATCCGCCGTCAAGGATGTGTCCGCCCGTGTCTGTCCCGATACGGTGACGCGTGAGCAGATTGAGGCCAATCCCGTGCGTACGCCCGATGCCGAGGCCGCCTCGAAGATGGAGGAGGTGATTCTTGCCGCCCGCAATGACGGCGATTCCGTCGGCGGTGTGGTGGAGACGGTTGTCAGGGGTGTGCCCGTTGGGCTGGGAGAGCCTGTTTTTGACAAGATTGACGCGGAGCTGGCGCATGCCATGCTGAGCATTCCGGCGACAAAGGGGTTTGAGGTCGGCAGCGGCTTTGCCGGGACGCTGATGCGCGGGAGCGAGCATAATGATTTGTTTTATATGGAGGGCGGCCGGGTACGCACCCGGAGCAATCGTTCGGGAGGGATTCAGGGCGGGATGACCAATGGAGAGCCTGTTCTGTTCCGGGTGGCGTTCAAGCCGACGGCCACGATTATGAAGCCGCAGGAGACGGTCTCTACGGAGTACAGGGATACGGTGCTGACCGGACGGGGGCGTCATGACGCCTGTGTGCTGCCTCGCGCCGTGCCGATCGTTGAGGCGATGACCTGGCTGGTTCTGTGCGACCAGTATTTGCGTCACAGGGGGCAGTGCGGCGAACGTTGATTTCCTCCCATGACGACTAATTTGTGGATTGCCGTCATTATCGCCGCCGTGGTGATTGGCGGGCTTGTTCTGGCCTCTCTGAAAGGGCTGGTGAAGATGATTCTGCTCGCCGCGTCGGTGATCGGCTCCATCCTGACGTATTACTGGCTCCAGAAGTACGGGTTCAGTTATTTGTCTTTTTTGACGGCGGAGCCCGATTCCTGGATGGTGACGACTTTGGCGGTCGTGGGCGCCGTGTTTGTTTTTGCCGTGTTTCGGCATGGCCTGTCCTGGTTCAGTCATGTTTTTTCCTGGGGCGGGGGGGCTCCCGGTCTGGGCGGCGTCAAGGGGCTGCTGACGACGGTGCTGATGTGCCTGCTGGTGGTCTGGCTGGCCTGTATCGGTGTTTTTTATTTCGGCTCCCTGTCCGATATCAAACGGTACAAGGAGGTGGCTAAGGACTCCTCCGCCCGCACCCGCCAGTCTCTGGTGTCTCAGGCGAAGCATTATCTGGAGACGTCTCCCGTCGGGAGCGCGATTGCCTGTCTCGATCCCATGAGGGACGAGGAGCGGCTCAAGCTGGCAAAGATCGTCGCCTATATGGCGAGCGAGGAGAATGCCGGACGGCTGGAGGTCTGCCGGGGCGAGCTGTCCCGTTATGTGCCCCACATGAACCGCCTGTTCAAGCTGGCTTCGGATGACGGGATACGCTCGGCGATGAAAAAGAATGACATGGGGACTTTGCTGGGAGATCCCAAGTTGACGCGTCTGCTCGCTGATGATCAGATAAGGGGAGGTCTCAAGACGTTGAATCCCGACGCCTTGTTCGGGATGAAATCCGGTTCCGGGAAAAAATAGGGATACGGCTGTGGAATCGGGAAAAAAGGCTTGAGTAATCCTGACCGTCTGCCAAAATCGCCTCACCGAGAGTCTTGATTTTCTTTTCGGTGTTTTTTGAATCAACAAGGAGACTGTTATTAGTACGCCCAATTCATCCAATCCCTCCAGACGGCCCGCCGGCAATTCCGGCAGACCCGCAGGGGCAGGCCGTCCCTCAGGACCTCGTCCTGGCGGCCCCAGGCCCGCAGGCCCCGCAGGCGCTCGTCCTGCCGGCCCCGGTCAACGTTCTTCCGCTCCCCGTCCCGGAGCTCCCGGAGGCGCTTCCCGTCCTGGTGGATATGGCCCCCGTCCCGCTGGTCCCGGCACTGCCGGCGCTCCCGGTGCTGGTGCTGGTGGCCCGGCTAGACCGGGTGGCGGACCAGGGAGACCTGGCGGTGGTCCCGGAAGGCCTGGAGGCGGTCCCGGCGGATTCCGCGGTGGTCGCCCCGGAAGAAGGGGCAAATCGAACCGCGGCAAGAATAATGTCAAGGTCAGGAAGCCTGAGGACGATGATGATGACGATAGCGCAGAAGACGCGATCAAGTTTGAAGGCATGATTTCCGCCGTGCTGGCGGGGACGATGTTCCGCGTGAAGCTGGATAACGGCCACGAAGTGCTGTCTCATATCTCCGGCAAAATGCGCAAGCGCTTCATCCGCCTTGTCGTGGGTGACCGTGTGCGTCTGGAGATGTCTCCCTACGATCTTACCAAGGGGCGTATTACCTTCCGTCTGGGTTAATTCTCCGGTTTCTTTTTCGCGGCCTTCTCCTGCACGGGGAAGGCCGTTTTTGTTGTTGAGTTCCAGAGGTGCGAGTCGGGCGGGGATAGGTTCTCCCCGGCGGGGGCGGGAGTCTCCCTGATGCTCAATCGGGCCTGGCCGGGGATGGCGGGGCGGAGAGGATGTCTGTCGCTTCCAGTTTGAAGATGACGGGCCGCAGGCCGTCGTTGCAGCTGACGATGGCGAGTCCCGGAGTTTTAATCCAGTCTCCGTAGTAGAAGAGCGAGTTCTCCGCGCCATGGGACAAGGCAAAGACGTACTGGTAGATGGCTTTCCATGCCTCGTCACAGAGTCCCTGCGGCTTGGCGTAGTCCGCGTAGAATACCTGGCCGGGTTTGTGCATGGGGCAGGGGCCCAGGCCGTCTATGCCGTATTCGGCGGAGAGTTCGGCGTCAAAGGTTGTCTTGAGTACGGTGATTTTTACTTTTTTCACGGCGGGTTTTGATGATGGGGGGTAAGGTTTTTTTGTCGGGAGCGGAAATGACCGGGGTTTTTCCTGTCGATTTTTCCGGCTTCGGTTTCTCTCGATTCCTTTCCGCCATGAGATGTTTTGCGCTTTGACGGAGAGTTTTGTAAAACGGGTGAAGCCGGCTGGGAGGTGTCCCTTTATGTTGGGAAGGGGCAATGGTATTGAGCGAGTTTAGTTCCAGGAATATTGTTGTCAATGGTATCTCCTGTTTGCCCTGTTTTACGGGTTGAGGGGAGTAGGGGGATATCAGCAGGGGAAGAATTTTGTGAGTTTCTTCTTTCCGAAGAGTTCCTTCCCGCCCGGCTCCTCTTCCGCCAGGTCGATTTTTTTGTTTTTCCCATTCGTTTTTTGTAGTAGGAGTTTTCTCATGAAGATTGAGCGCACGTCCCGATTATCCATTCCGGAGTATGCCATGGCTCTGGCTCATGTGGCCGCGCTGCGTTCGGAAGATCCCTATCGCAAGGTAGGCGCGGCCGCTCTGGATGCGGACAACCGGGTGATCGGCACGGCCTACAACGGGCTGTACCCCGGCTACAAGGCGCCCGAGGGGTTTTGGAACGACCGCGATGAGCGTCAGAAGTTCATGCTGCATGCCGAGATCAATTTATGCAGTTTGTTTCATCGGGGGCAGGCCCGTATTGTGGCTTGTACGACGATGCCCTGCACGTCCTGTATGCAGGCGCTGTGCGCCCATGGAGTCAAAAAGGTTTACTATGGGGAGACGTACAAGGCCTCCCAGGCTCCCGTGATTGCGGAGAAGTATGGCGTAGAGCTGGTTTATGTCGGGGATTATCCCTTGAAGGGGCTTTATCCCCTGGTGTCAGACGAGGCTCCCTGCTGCTGCCGGGATGGGGAAGGCCATGACTGAGCGGCGGAGGTTTTGCGGAAAAAGGCGGATAAAAAGCTTTTAGTCCCGTGATTCCCTAGTACATTTGTTTTCAAGCTTATTCTATGAATATGGAGAATCAATCAAGTCTTCCCCAGGATGATGTCGCGGCTATTGACGAGTTGGGAAATGCCTATCGCGCGCTGCGCCGCGAGCTCGGCAAGGTCATCATCGGGCAGGAGCGGGTGGTGGAGCTGCTCGCTATTTCCCTGTTTGCCCGGGGGCACGCGCTTTTGATGGGGGTGCCGGGGCTGGCGAAGACGTTGCTGGTCAGCTCTGTGGCGGAGACCATGGCGCTCAAGTTCAACCGTATTCAATTTACGCCCGACCTGATGCCTTCCGATATTACCGGGACGGATATTATTCAGGAGGGCGCGCAGGGGGAGAAACGCCGCTTCGAGTTTGTGCACGGGCCTGTTTTTGCCAATATTCTGCTGGCTGATGAAATCAATCGCGCCCCCGCCAAGACTCAGTCGGCTTTGCTGGAGGCCATGCAGGAGCGGCGTGTGACCGTCCTCGGGCGTTCTTTCCCTCTCGCGCCGCCCTTTTTTGTTCTGGCTACGCAGAACCCCATTGAGCAGGAAGGGACGTATCCGCTCCCCGAGGCGCAGCTCGACCGCTTCATGTTCATGATCGAGGTTGATTATCCGACCGAGGAGGAGGAAAAGCGTATCGCCCGTGAAACGACCGGGGTCGAGATGCCGAGGCTGGAGCATATTTTGACCGCGGAGCGTATTCTGGCTTTTCAGGATCTCGTGCGCCGCATGCCTGTGCCCGATCATGTTTACGACTACGCCGTGGAGCTGGTGCGGGCCACCCGCCCCGTTCTGCAAAGTTCGCCCGGCTGGGTGAAGGAGTTCATTGCCTGGGGCGCCGGGCCACGTGCCGTGCAGTATCTTATTTTGGGCGCCAAGTCCCGCGCGGCCCTGATGGGGAGTTATCTGGTGCGCAAGGAGGATATGGAGGCCGTGGCCGAGCCGGTGCTCGCGCATCGCGTCGTCACCAACTTCGCCGCGGAGTCCCAGGGGATGACCAGCCGCAAGGCTGTCCGCCGTCTGGTGGAGGAAATGAGCAAACGAGGTTGACGGATGATGGAAAGGGGGGACGGCCGCCCGCTGTGATGTTGAGCGCCGTTTCGCTGTTTTTTGCCCATGGGAAAGGATTTTCCAGATCATGATGTGATAGGCCGCCTGGGGAATATTCCCCTCGAGGCCCGTCAGCCTATGACCGGGAATGTCTCGGGCCGTCACCGGAGCTCCCACCGGGGCTCCTCCGTCGAATTCGCGGAGTACCGCAAGTACGCGCCCGGAGACGATACGAGGCGGCTGGACTGGAAGGCTTACGCCCGTACGGACCGGTATTATATCAAGGAGTTTGAGGCGGATACGAATTTGCGCGCCCATATTGTGCTGGATTGTTCCGGTTCGATGAATTTTTGCGGGAGGGGCGGTTTGTCCAAGCTGGATATGGCGCACAGGCTCTCTTCTATTCTCGCCTATCTGGCCGTCAAGCAGGGAGACGCCGCCGGGCTGACTCTTTGCCGGGAAAAGGGGGCAGTCGTCGTCCCCCCCTCGCGCCGTCCGGCGCATTTGCAGGTTTTGTACGATTTGATGCGCAAGACAGAGGCCTCGGGCGCGACCAGTTTGACGGCGGATCTGCATACGATTGCGGAGAAGGCTCCCCGCCGGGGGCTGGTGCTGGTTTTTTCCGATCTTTTTACGGATGTGGAGGCGTTTTCGGAGGCTCTTCGTCATTTGAAGTACAGGAAGCACGATGTGGCCGTGTTTCATTTGATGGATGAGCTTGAGCTGAAATTCGAGTTCGACCGTCCGACCCGTTTTGTGGATATGGAGGGCGGCGCGAGCGTGATTGCCGAGCCCGCCCTGATTGCAGAGGAGTATTTGAAGTCGCTGGGCCGCTTTCTGGAGGAGGTGAAGCACGCCTGCTACGATGTCAATGCGGACTACCGCCTGGTGGCGACGACTCAACGGGTGGAGGATGTGCTGAGAGACTTCCTGATTCGCCGTCTTAACAAGAAAGGGAAGGTCTGATGATCAATTTTGCCCAACCCTGGATGCTTTGGGGGCTGTTTGCCGTTTTTCTGCCTGTCGCCATTCATTTGATCAATCGCTGGCGGCACAAGTCCACGCCCTGGGCGGCCATGGCCTTTTTGCTGGAGGCGACCCGCGAGATGCGGGGGCGCAAGCAGCTGCGGCATTATTTGATTCTGGCTTCTCGCGTGCTGGCTGTCGCGGCGTTGGCCCTGGCCCTGTCCCGCCCCAGGAGCGGCTCCTGGCTCGGGTTCGGCAGCTACAAGGCTGAAAACGTGCTCGTTATTTTTGACCGTTCCGCTTCCATGGAAGGGCGACCCGACGGGATGCCGGATTCTCTGCGTGAGGCAGCTCTCAAGCGTCTTCAAGGGACGATGGGCGCGTTGAAGGGGACGCGTTTTTTCCTGATGGAGAGCGCGAATGCCCGCGTCGCGGAATTGTCCGCTCCCGAAGTGTTGCCCAAACTGGCCGATGTGGCCGCGACGGATACGAAGGCGGACTTTCCCGCTCTTTTGGAGAGTGCGTCCGATTACATCCGCGACAATATGGCGGGACGTACCGAGATCTGGGTTGTGTCGGATATGCAGGCTTCCTCCTGGCAGCCGGAATCCGCCAAATGGGATGTGGTACGCTCTTCCCTGCAAGCCCTGCCCGACGGCGTGTCGGTGCGTATTCTGGAGCTGCGGGACCGCCCTTCGCTGAACCGCTCCATCCGGGTGAAAAACGCCCGTGTAAAGGGGGGGGATTTGCTGCTGTCTCTTGAGATGGGGCAGTCCGGCGCGGGAGAGTCCGGGGAGAGCCAGTCCGTGCCCGTAACTATTTCTTTGAACGGCGGGCGTTTTTCCGACTCCGTCATGGTCAAGAACGGCGTCACCCGCGCGGAGAAGGTGATCAAATTGCCGGATGATGTGCAGGAGGGGTTCGGGTTCATCTCCCTGCCTCATGACGGGAATGTCCGGGATGATGTTTCCTATTTTACGTTTGGCCGGGAAAAGCCTCTGAGAATTGCCGTTTTGGGCAAGCGGGGCGAGTCTCTCTCCGCGCTGGGCAATATGGCGGCTCCGGAGGGCATGGCGGGCAGACAGCTGGAGCGGCTGGAGCTTTCCCGTCTGATGAAGACGGATTTGTCGCCTTTTGCCCTGATTATCTGCGACGGGGAGTTGTACGCGGACTCGGAGATTCGCGAGCTTGAGAATTATGTAGGCAAGGGCGGCACCGTGCTGTTTGTCCCGGGCGAGGACGAGACGGCGGGCGGCGTGTTCCTGGGGGTGGATTGGGGCAAGCGTCAGACGGCAGACGAGGACAAGATCTATGTGATGGAGCGGTGGGAGCAGGAGACCGGCCCCCTGCGCGACGGGGCGGACGGCAAGCCCATTCCCGTCGATCATACGCGGGCGATTATAAGGACTCCCATTCTGGGCGCCGGAACCGTGCTGGCCTCCTGGGATGACGGCTCTCCCGCTTTGTTGAGGAAGGTGGAAGGTACGGGGCAGGCATTGTTCCTCGGTACCCGTCCTGTGTATGAATGGTCCAATTTGGGGGACGGTTACATGCTGTTGCCCCTCCTTCAGCGTCTGGGCGATGAGGGCGGCTTGCGCTTCTCCTCGGCCCGGTCTTCCGATCTGGGGCAGGAGAAAAGGACGTTTCGCCCCGATCAGACGCCGGTTCGCATAGACGGTTACGAGGCGTCCGAGGTCTCTTCTCCCTTTGAGACGACGGCCGGCGTTTATCGTGTGGACGACGAGTTGTTTGCCCTGAATCGTCCTGAGGAGGAGGATCTGCCCGATGAAATGGAATCGGAGACGGAGGGGCTATTGTTTGAGGGGATAGATTATTCCTCCCTTAATGGCGCAAATCGGGAGTCGGCCTCCATGGTCAGCGAATTCTGGCGCGTTTTGTACCTGTTCCTGCTGCTGATGCTGATTTCCGAAGCCTTGCTGAGCCTGCCCAGGGCTCTGGCGACGGTCAAACGAACCGAGAATTCATGATGCCGGTGACTCACCATTCCAATTTGAGCTTCAACTTCACCTCATGGGGCGTGGTCTTCTCCCTGCTTGTGCTGGCGGGGGCGGTCTGGCTGTGCTGGACGGGCTGGAAGAGGAACCCCCGTCCGCTGACTTTTGTGCTGGAGTGCCTGCGTCTGCTGATTGTCGCCGTCGTACTGTTTTTGCTGGCGCGCCCGGAATGGGTGACCAGCTATGTCTCCGGCAGGCAGCCGGAGGTGGTGGTGCTCTGGGATGACTCCCAGTCGATGACGACTCAGGATGTGGAGCGGGGCAAGACGTCTCTCATTGGCCGCAATGAACAGGTGCGGGAGATTTTGGACAGCCGCTTCTGGGAGCCGCTGGAGGAGAAGAACAAGGTGCGCGTGACCTCCTTCTCTTCACCGGAAAAGACGCCCTCCGGGGAGATTTCCCCCATGTCGGGGACGGATATCGCCAAGGCTCTGGAAAATGTGCTGGCCCAGTCGGGCAACCTCCGTACCGTCGTTCTGCTGTCGGACGGCGACAATACATCCGGCAAGCCTCCCGCCTCTCTGGCTCAAAAGTACCGCAACAAGTGGGTGCCGATTTACACCGTTCCCATCGGCTCCGAGGTCAGTCTGCCCGATATCGCCGTCGAGGGGGTGAGGGCGCCCGCCTACGGCATTGTCGGGGAGAGCGTGCAGATCCCCTTTTCCATACGCAACACGCTGGGCCGGGAGGTCAACACGACGGTGACTCTCCGCTCCGAATCGGGCGAGACGCGCACCAAGGATATAAAGCTCCCCGCTTACGGAGATTTTACCGATACTATTCTCTGGAGAATAAACAGGGAGGGGGATGACAAGCTTGAATTGTTTGTTCCCGTCCTGCCCGGAGAGCGGGCGGAGAAGAATAACCGGGTGGTTTTCCCTCTGAGCGGCCGCCGTGAGTCCATTCAGGTGCTGGTGATTGATAGCGAGCCGAGATGGGAGTACCGCTTTATCCGCAACGCGCTTTTCCGCGACCCGGGGGTGACGGTGCATACGCTTCTGTTTCATCCCTCCCTTCAGACGATGGGGCAGGGAGAGGGGTATCTCAACAAGTTTCCGGAAAAGCTGGAGGACTTGTCCAAATACGATGTGATTTTTATCGGGGATGTCGGCATGGGGCGGAACGGACTGACGGAGAAGCAGGCCGAATTGTTGAAGGGGCTGGTCGAGAGTCAGGCGAGCGGTGTGGTTTTCCTCCCCGGCTCGCGGGGGAATCAGGAATCTCTGGTCAAGGGGCCGCTGGGCGATCTGATGCCGGTGATTTTGCAGGAGGGGCAGAAGGAGGGCGTCACGGAGAGTACGCCGTCGCCTCTGCTGCTGACTCCCGAGGGGCGGACGTCCCTGTTGACGTCTCTCGCCAATTCCGAGGCCGAGAATGCCGAGGTGTGGCGCAGTTTGCCCGGTTTTTACTGGCATGCTCCGGTGGAGCGGGCCAAGGCCGGCTCCCTGGTGCTGGCCACTCATCCCACAAAGCGCAATCGTTATGGCAAGATACCTCTGCTGGTGACGAAGATGTCGGGAGCGGGCAAGGTCTTGTACATGGGGACCGACTCCGCGTGGAGATGGCGCAAGGGCGTGGAGGATCTGTATCATTACCGCTTCTGGGGGCAGGTGGCGCGCTGGATGTCCTATCAGCGCAATATGGCGGCGGGCGACCGCATACGCGTCTATCCCGACCAGGAGAGGCCCGGCGTGGGAGCCAGCGTCCTGCTGACCGCTGCTGTGGCCGACTCGCACGGCGCGCCGCTGAAGGACGGGAAGGTGGTCGCCGAGGCGACGGCTCCCGACGGCTCCCTGAGGGAGACGATCGAGCTTAAATCGGACGGGACGACCTGGGGCGTGTACACGGGGTACCTAAAGATAGACCGCCCCGGGGAATGGAAGCTTAAGGTGTACAATGTGGAGGAGCCGGACAAGGCCGTCACCCTGACTCTTTATACGGCGGGTGAAACGGTGGAAAAAGTGGGGCGCGTCGCCCGGCCCGATTTGCTGAAGGAGCTTGCCGATATTTCCCGGGGACGCCAGGTGCGCGTTGAGGAGTTGAATAGTCTTGTGCAGGATATTACTCTGCTCCCGGCCCCCCGTCCTGTGGAAGTCCGCTACCTGTTGTGGTGCCACTGGCTCTCCGGGGCGTTCCTGCTCGGTCTGATGTGCCTGTTCTGGGTAGGCCGCAAGTGGAACGGAACCGTCTGATGTGATCATGAATATATTTCCCCTCCCTTTATCTTCTTTTACCAGGCTCTTGAGCGTTCTGGGTGTCTCTCTGTTTGCGCTTGTCTCCTGCAAAAAGGAGGAAAAAGTCCTGCCGAAGGAGCAGAAGACGGGACAGATGTCGCAGGAGGAACGCCAAAGGGCGTATTTCTTCCGCCTGGCCACGATTGCCGATGGCGGCGATGCGGAGGCGCAGGCGGAGCTCGGCACTCGCTACATTCTCGGGCTGGAGCTGGTCAAGGATGCTAAAAAGGGCGTGTATTGGCTTGGCCGCGCCGCCAAGGGAGGAAATGTCAAGGCTCAGTACGCCCTGGCGCAAATCCTGTTTGCCGGAGAGCTGGCCGACAAGGATATGAAGACCGCCGTGCTTTTGATGACCGCCGCCGCCGACGCCGGGCTGGTAGAGGCCCAGCGGGATCTGGCGACATGGTATGCCGCAGGCGGCGATCTGCCCCAGGACTGGGCCAGGGCTGCGGTGTATCTGAAAAAGGCGGCGGACCAGGGAGACGCCGACGCCCAGTATATGCTGGGCGAGTTGTATTTGGACGGGAGCGTTCTCCCCGCGGATGAAGGCGAGGCCGAGAAGCTGTTTGAAAAGGCGGCGGCAAGCGGGCATCTCCGGGCCTCCCAAAGATTGCAAATTCTCAGGAAGGTCAGGGAGACGTCGCAGGGTTACTCCTGAGGCTCGTAGGGGGTGAAGGTCTGCAGCCGCTCGCGCTCTTTGTCGCGGGCGAGGCGCCGGGCCTCTCTGGAGAGATATTCCTGCACGCGGAAGGCTTTTTTCGACGAGGGCGCTTCAAGCCGCTTGCCGGTGCCGTCCTCCTGGATTTCCCAGGACTGCACATTGTCCTTGAGGCAGTTTTCCAGAATGGTTTTCAGGCGGCGGGCCGCCTGCGGATCAAAGACGGGGATCATGAGCTCCACCCGCTTGTCCAGGTTGCGGGCCATCCAGTCCGCGCTTGCCATGAAGAGCTGGGGGTCTCCCCCCTGATGGAAGTAAAAGATGCGCGCGTGCTCGAGATAGCTGTCCACGATGCTCACGACCCGCAGATTTTTCATCCCCGTACTGAGGCAGCAGATGCCCCGCACGTTCAGGCTGATTTGCACGCCGTCCTTGGCCGCCTTGTAGAGAGCGCGGATGATTTCCTCGTCTTGCAGGCTGTTCATTTTCGCCATGATTTTGGCGGGTTCCCCCTGTCGGGCGCGCATTCCTTCTCCCTCGATCAGCTCCAGGAGGCGCCGTTTCATCAGGACGGGAGACGGAACCAGCGCGTTGAAGTGCAGGATTTTTGAACGCCCGGTGACGGAGTTGAAGAACAGGGAGGCGTCGGCACCGAATTCGGATGTGCAGGTGAAGAGGGAAATATCCGTGTAGAGGCGGGCCGTGCTCTCGTTGTAGTTGCCTGTGCCAAAGTGGCAGTAGCGGACGATGTGCCCGTCTTCCCGACGGACGATCAGGCATATTTTGGCATGGGTCTTGAGTCCCTTGACGCCATAGACGACGTGTACTCCGGCTCGTTGCAGGTCCTCGGCGCGGTCGAGGTTGCGGGCCTCGTCGAAGCGGGCCTTGAGTTCCACGAGGGCCGTGACCTGCTTGCCGTTTTTGGCGGCTCTCATCAGGGCGGCGACGATGCGGGAGTTGCGCGCCGTACGGTAGAGTACCTGCTTGATGGCGATGACGTTCGGGTCTTCCGCCGCTTCTTCCAGAAAACGCAGGACGGGCTCGAAGCTCTCGTAGGGATGGTTCAGCAGGATGTCGCCGTTGCGGATGTTTTCAAACATGGAGAGCTCCGGGTCGATCGAGGGCGAGCTTTGCGGAGACCATGTTTCCGATTTCAGCAGGTCGTTGCCGGGAGAGACGGCGAGATCCATCAGCCAGGACAGGTCGAGGGAGCCGGGCTGGCGATAGGTTTTGGAGGCTCCCGCACTGACGATGTCCCGGATTTTGCGGGACAGGGGCAGGGGCGTGTCGGCCGAGATTTCCAGACGCACGCAGTCGGAGAAGCGTCGCTCCACGAGTACCTCCTGCATTTCTTCGGCGAGGTCGCCGGCTTCATCTTCCTGTACGATGACGTCGCCGTTGCGGGTGACGCGGAAAATGCCCTTGGAGACGACTTTCTCACCGGGGAACAGGGCGTGAATGGAGGCCGAAATCAGGTCTTCGCTCAGGACGTAGGCGTCGGCTCCCGCCGCCCCGGGGACGGGGATGCGTCGGGGCAGGGAGTCCGGCACGGGGATCAGTGCGATACGCCGCTCCAGAGTCTCTTCATCCTTCAGATCGACGGCGATGATGAGCCGGAGCGCGGGCAGGTACGGGGCCAGCGTTTCCTCGACGGCGAGCGGGGTCAGCAGGGGAAAGATATTTTCCTGAAAGTACAGATTGAGCAGTTCCTTTTTTGTCTCCGTCAGTTCCTGTACGGAGAGGGGGGCGACCCGGGCCTCCTTCAGCGCGGGCAGGAGCTCCCGGCTCAGCAGGGCGTATTGATCCTCGATCATGCGGGATACCCGCTTGTCAATCAGGTTGAGCTGTTGCGCGGGCGTGAGGCCCGCGGCATCCTTTGTGCGCACGCCCGAGCTGCGGAGCATATTCAGGCCGCCGACGCGAACCATGAAAAACTCGTCCAGATTGGAGGCGGTGATGGCGAGGAATTTGGCCCGTTCCAGCAGGGGAAGGGCGGGGCTGAGCGCCTGGTCGAGCACTCTCTGGTTGAACTCGAGCCAGGAGAGCTCTCTGTTGATGAATCGGGCGGGCATGGGAAGGAGGGGCGGAGTTAAAAGGCGGGCATGATGCGGACGGTGAGGCCGAAGACTTCTTCGAACAGGTCCGCTTTTCCGGTAAGGGCGATTTCTTCCACGGTCGTATCGAGTACGCCGTGCGCGATCAGGTCGAGGCGGTGGCCCCGGACGATGGCTTCAATACTGGCGATACGTTGCGAGTGGGAGCGGTCGAGCGCCACGGCGATGCGGAGCAGGGAGGCCAGCTTCGAGACTCTCATGCGGTGCTCCGGCGTCATCAGGCGGTAGGTCTCGTCCGTCATGTCGGGCAGCTCCTGCCGGTGGTAGCTGACGAGCAGGGAGACAATCTCCACATCCTGCGTATTCAGACCGAAAATATCCGTATTGAAAATAATGTAGCGGGCGTGCCTGTTGTGCTGGCGCGCGCTGATAAAGGTGCCGATCTCGTGCAGGATGGCGCCGACCTGGAGCAGGAGTCTGTCATGGGGGGAGAGGTCGTGCAGAACCTGGAGCTGGTCAAAGAGAGACTCGGCAAGGACTCTCACATGACGGCGGTGCTTGACATCCGTCTGGTATCGGTCGGCGAGCGTGGCGGCAAAGCGCAATACCTCGTCCTCCAGATCTCTCCTCTGCGAGTTGCGGATGACCAGCATGTCCTGCATGATGGACAGGTCGTAAACTTTGTCGGGAATGTGGATCTCCCTGACATTCAGGGATTCGGCAAGCGCGATATTCAGAACGAGGGCGGGGAGCAGGGAAAAGACGGCGGCGTAGTCCGTATTGTAAATGCGTATCCGCTCTTCAATCGTCTGGGAGGCCATTTTTTCGGCGAACTTCCTGAGCGCGGGGAGGGAGACTTTGTGCTCGCCCTTTTTGCAGAAGTGCGGAGCGAGGGACTGGATCTCGAACCCGATGGCGACGATGGCGTCTATTTTGGTATGACGGTGATCGACGTAAATCTGGTCGAGCTGTCCGCGGGCGTGCTCGCGGATCAGGTCTATGGAGTTGCCCGGATTGGTGGCCGACAGGTCGAGCACGTCTCCCGTGCGGTGCGTCCCCAGACGGTAGCCCGAGTACTGGCTGATGCGGCCGTTGTTAAAAAGCAGGGCGCGCGTATTGCCGGGGCCGACGTGGGCCATGAGCACATTCTTGTTGGACGAGTCGGTCAGCGAGAGCAGATTCTGCTGGGTTTTCAGGTAAATGAGACGGGTCATTTCCCCGTCGTCCAGCGTCTCCATATCCAGCCCGTTTGCGACCCGGATACGGTTGAGGAAGGCATCCTTGTTGTCGGCCTCCGACAGAATGTTGGCCGCCATCATGCGCAGGGGAATCGGCCTGTTCTCGAAGGTAAATTCATTCAGGACATTTTTGTACTCGTCAATGACCTGGACGCATCTTTCAATAGTCGTGCGCATGACCTTGCCTTCACGGAAGATGTCCCGGGCCAGAGGGAGCGGCTGCATGAGAAATTCCACCGCCTTGAAGTCGCTGGACGAGTCGGCGATCAGCAAATTCAGCGAACTGGCGCCCAGATAAATCAGGGCGCATAAATTTTCCGGAGCGGATTCCTGCGGGGCGGCGGGCGGCATGAGTACATAGAACGCCAGAAGTCCCATGAAATCAACTCTCCTTTTGTGGCGGTAATGTCGCACAGTAAAGTTTTTTGCATTTCGTCATTGCGTGTTATTTCAGGGAGCGCATTATGTCGGACAGGTAATCAATGGAAGAGGATACTACGGAAGGAATGTGGAGGAGAAACGCCGCCGCCGTCATGGTTGACCCGGCGGGCAGAGTATTGTTGTGCAAAGCTCCGGGAGAGAAGGGATTCTGGCACTTCCCCCAGGGAGGCGCCAATGAAGGGGAGACCATGGAGCAGACCGTCGTCAGGGAGGTGCGCGAAGAAGTGGGAATACGGCCGGAGGCCTATGTGCTCGAAGCCAGTCTGGACGGGTTGCGCTACCGCTACCGGAACGGGCACCGGAAGCTGAATAAATGGATAGGCCAGCAGCAAACCTACTTCCTCGCCCGGTGCTATCAGGAGAAAGTCCGTACCCGCCTGGCCCGGAGCCGTGAGTTTGTCCGAACCCGCTGGACTTTTCCCCGGGATATACGGCTGGAAATGTTCACTCCCAGCAAAAGGAAGGTAATCGAAACCGTGCTGGAGTCTTTTTTAAACTGGTCTCCCGCTGACAAGGCCAAGTCAAAAACGCGCCCGCGCAAAGACCGCCGGAAGACCGCCTCTCAAAAGCCGCCCGGCCGGGCCGCTCTTTTTTCATCTACACCCATTATGGATACAGACCGCTACAAGGTCAGGCCGGGGACGAAAGTCCGGCTTGAAGATTACGATCCCTCAGACCGGGCCCTCTACGCCGGGACAAAAGAGGAGAGTTATATTGAGTTCAACGAACTTCGCGAGGAGATGCAGCATTTGCAGAAGCTTTTGTTTGCAGAGAACAACCGCAAGATTCTTGTCATTATCCAGGCCATGGATACGGGCGGCAAGGACGGCTGCATACGCCACGTCTTCGGGTGGATCGACCCGCAGGGAGTGAATGTCGTCGCGTTCAAAAAGCCCAGCGACGAGGAGCTGGGGCACGATTTCCTGTGGCGGGTTCACAAGGCCGTCCCCGGAGCGGGACAGATTACCATCTTTAACCGCAGCCACTACGAGGACATTATCGCCGTGCGCGCCCGCAACATTTTCCCCGAGGAGAAATGGCGCAAGCGCTATCAGCATGTGCTGGACTTTGAGCGTCTGCTGACGGATGAGGGGACGACGGTCGTCAAGCTCTTCCTCAACATCAGCAAGGCGGAGCAAAAGGCTCGTATCGAAGCCCGTCTGCAAAACCCCGAAAAGTTCTGGAAGTTCCATGAAGACGATCTGGCCGACCGCTCCATGTGGGACGAGTACCAGAAAATCTACGCCGACGTCATCGAGAAGACCTCTACCGACTACGCCCCGTGGTACATTATCCCCGCCAACCGGAAGTGGTACCGCAACCTGATTGTGGCCCGCCTCTTTGTCAATCTGATGCGGGAGATGGATATCAAGTACCCCAAGGTAAACTTCGACCCCAGCAAGATCGTCGTGGACGATTGAGCCCGGAGACGGGTTTTTTACCGGGCGGGAGCGGACGCAAGTTCCCTCCCGCCTGCCTCTATTCCGGCTTGACCGGGGCAGGCGGCTTTGACATCGTGGCCGGGCTTATGGCTCTCCCGTGGTTTTCAGACGACCGTTTTCCCCTTTTCCTTGCCCCCATGGCGGGCGTGACGGATGGCGTGTTTCGCAGATTGTGCAAGGAGCTGGGAGCCGACGTGATGGTGACGGAGTTTGTCTCCGCCGAGGGAATCCTCCAGGCCAACCGCAAGACCCGCCGCTATACCGAGTTTGAAGAAGAGGAGCGCCCCCTGGGCGCGCAGCTGTTTGGCGCGGACGGAGCGCGTATGGGAGAGGCGGCGAAAATTATAGCTGACCGCGACAACCCCGACTTCATCGACATCAATTTCGGCTGTCCCGTGAACAAGGTGGTCGCCAAGAATGGCGGCTCCTCTCTGCTCAAGGATCTGCCTCTGCTGGCCTCGGTCGCCTCCGCCGTCGTGAAGGCGGTGGGAGACCGTCTCCCCGTCACGGCCAAAATCCGTCTGGGCTGGGATGACAGGACGATAGTCGCGCCGGAAGTCTGCCGCCTGCTTGAGGAGGCCGGGATACGGGCCATTACGATTCACGGCAGGACGCGCGCCCAGGGCTACGGGGGCGAGGCCGACTGGGGCCGGATCGACGAATGCGCCCGGCTGACGTCTCTGCCCGTTGTGGGGAACGGGGACATCCGCACGCCGGCGGGCGCTCTCAAAAGACGGCGTGAAACGGCGGTCAACGGGCTGATGATCGGGCGGGGCGCGATGGAATACCCCTGGATCTTTTCAGATATAAAGCAGGCGTTTGAGCATGGACAGGAGCCTCCCGTGAGGAGTGTTGCGGAGCGTTGGGGACTGGTCTTCCGCCATGTGCGTCTGGCTCTTGAGATGGGGCGTTACGGAACAGAGGCCAATACCTTGAAGTTCATGCGCTCCCGCTTGATGGCCTATTCGCGGGGATTCCCCGGAGCGCGCGATATACGCATTCGACTGACGCGCGTCTCCTCTCTGTCGGAGCTGGAGGATATTGCGGCGGATTCGTTGAAAAGAGCCGGAGCGGGGAGGGAACGGGAGTATTAAATGGAATTCTTCCCTGCCCGGATGGGACTCCAGAAACAGGGAAGAATAGTTCTCTGGGCGGGGTATTAATTGATCCCGGCTGAGAGAAAACGCATAGTGGCATTTTTATACGGGAACTTCCATGAGAATTATTTCAGAATTTGACAAAGCCTTAATTTCAAGTGAAGAGGCATCGGTGATGCCGACTCCGTCGCGCCTGTGAAAGACTGTGTCATTCAGGGAAATCTCCCCCTCAACGACAAAAAGGTAAACACCTGTATTTTTTCCTTTGAGGAGATAGTCGCGGGTGATTCCGGCATCCAGCTTTCCCCACGAGAACCAGGCATCCTGGTTCAGGGCGATTGCCGTACCGGGCGCGATAAATGTAGAGATCTCGTTATGTTTTAACAGGGGTTTTATATCGTAATCTGCGTATTTTGGCTCGGTGTTTGTCTCTGAGGGAAAGACCCATATCTGGAGAAGCTCGAGATTTTCCCGGTCGTCGGCATTGTGCTCGCTGTGGTGGATTCCCGTGCCGGCACTCATGATTTGTATTTCCCCTCGCCGGATGACGTGGCTGTTGTTGAGACTGTCTCCGTGCCTGAGCGTTCCTTTGAGAGGGACGGTGATGACCTCCATGTTTTTGTGGGGGTGCGTATCGAAGCCCGTCCGCGGGTGAATGATGTCGTCATTGAGCACCCGGAGCATGCCGAAGTGCATCCGGGCCGGGTTGTAGTAGTCGGCAAAGCTGAATGTATGCCATGTTTCCAGCCAGCCGTGATTCGCGTGTCCTCGTGAAGAGGCTCTGTCTATAACCATGTTCATTTTTTGCTCCATTTCTGTGTGAGAAAACGTTTTTTCCAGACGGCTCCTAATCTCGCATTCGAGAGAAGAACGGTTTCTTTTTGAAGTTATTTTTTTCTAATTTTGAATGAGTTGCGAGCAAATAAACTAACATTGACTAACAGCGCGGAAAGGATGGAGCCGCGTTTTGTGGCGGGATTGCTCCCCAATAAAAATCCCCTTGCCGTCGTTCAGGGCGGCAAGGGGTTAAAGTGGCGATTCCGACTGGGTTCGAACCAGTGACCCACTGCTTAGAAGGCAGTTGCTCTATCCAACTGAGCTACGGAACCGTAAAAAGGGGTGTGTGCCCGAAGGCGGAGGAAGTATGTCGATTGAGGTTTGTCCTGTAAAGTCAAAAGACTTTTCGGCAGACGATTCCTGTTTTCCGGGAGAGGCGTTTATTTCAGGCTGGAGATGACGGCAAGCGTGATGCCCAGCAGGACGATGAAGAGAAACATGAGTACCATCAGCGGGCTGATGGCGGATTTGGCGTTTTTGCTTCTGGACGGGGTGGGGGCGTGTTCTCTGTGTCTGGCCCGTTTTTGTTCGCCACGCGCCTTGTTTTTATCGTGGGCGGCTTTTGTAACGCGTTTCTTTTTTTCCTGAGGCATGGAGGGGTGTTTTGATGGGTTGTATGGTGTTTTTACGGGATAAATTATAGAGGATTTGCGCTGATTGGAATAGGAAAAAGACGGTTGATGCGCTACTCTCCGGCCGGTCATGTTAAAAAAGTCCTTTGCTCCCGTGGCTCATGTTTCTTCCCGCGTCCTGATTCTGGGGTCCCTGCCGGGCGACGAGTCTCTTCGTCAGGGGCGGTATTACGCGTATGGCAGGAATGCGTTTTGGCCTCTTATGGGGAGGCTTCTGGGGTTCGATTCCGCTCTTCCGTATGAAGACCGGCTGGCCGCGCTGGAGGCCGGGGGAGTGGCTTTGTGGGATGTCATTTCCTGCGGGACTCGTCGAGGGAGTCTGGACAGCGAGATACGGGAGGAGCGCCCGAATGATATTCCGGGGCTTTTGGAGCGGTGCCCGGGGATCAGGGCTATTTGTTGTAACGGGACGGCGGCCTTCCGTTTTTTGAAGAGGTTTTTTCCCGTTCTTTTTGAGGGAGGTCTGCCCGTTTATCAGATGCCTTCGACGAGTCCGGCGGCGGCCCGGCTGACTTTTGAGCAAAAGTACCGGGTATATGAGGAGGTTTTTGTTTCTCTGGGGCTGAGTAAGTGACAGGGGCCGGTGCGGCCGGTTATTTTTTTGGGGAGCGAGGTTTCTTTGGCCTGGGAGCGGGCAGGGCGTCGCAGGTGATGCGGACGAGGGCCGACAGGTAGGCGGGGGCGTCCAGGTCGTCCAGTACGAAGTGGGGTTTTGCGCCGTCGTAGGGCGGGAGTTCTTCCAGCGGTTTCCGCAGGGCTTCCCGCCCGGCAGGCGTTATTTTGAGGAAGACGCGGTCGTCGCAGATCAGGCCGACGGGTTTCAGGTCGCAGTAGAGGCAGTATTCTCCAAACATTTTTTTGGAGGTGATGATGCCTGCCCGGCTGATTTGGATGCAGACGAAATCGGCGAATTCGGAGGAGGAGGCCATGATGAGGGGAGAAAAAAGCCGCTTTCCGACAGAGCGGAAAACGGCTTGGGGAAGAAGGGTGGGATGTTTTATTGTCCGATTTCGGCCTGTACGGAGCGCATGACGTCTTTGTGCAGGTTGTTCTTTCTGGAGAAGAAGAGGACGGTCGGAGAGGCGACGAAGATGGAGGAGTAGGTGCCGATGACGATACCGACGAAGATGGAGGAGGAGAAGTCTTTCATCGACGCGCCGCCGAAGGCCCACAGGCAGATGACGCAGGTCAGGGTCGAGCCGGAGGTCAGGATGGTGCGGGAGAGGGTGGAGTTGATGGCTTCGTTCATCAGGGGCGGGAGGTCTTCGCTGCCGTCGGAGAAGCGGAGTACTTCGCGGATACGGTCAAAGATAACGATGGTGTCGTTTACCGAGTAGCCGACGATGGTCAGGATGGCTCCGACGTGGATCAGGCTCAGCTGTCCTCCGGAGAAGATGATGGCGCCGAGGACGATGATGACGTTGAAGATAATGGCGACCAGGGCGCCGAGGGAGAAGGCCCATTCGAATCTCAGCGAGAGGTAGATCATGATGCCGATCATGCCTGCCGCAAGGGCCAGGAGGGAGCCGATCAGGAATTCCTTGCCGAGGACCGGGCCGATGACTTCGCTGCTGGGCGGGCCCTGCGTTTTTTCCAGTTCGGCGATGCCGGGGACGTTTTTGGCGATGGCGTTGATTACCGTCTCCATGTCTTCGCTGGCGCAGTTGACCGTGATGGTGGTGTTGCCGTTCGGCGTGCCGAATTCGAGAGCGGAGACGGACTGATGAAGTCCCGGGATGGCATCTTTTGTTTCAACAAACTGGTTGACCGCCTTGTACATGTTGCCCTCATAGGTGGAGGGGATGTCGTAGGAGATCGAGGCGCCGCCCGTGAAGTCGATGCCGAGGACGGATTTGCCGCGAACGGCTCCGCCGATGATGACGGCCACGATGGCGAGGGAGCCGATGATCATGCAGATCTTGCGCTTGCCGAGGAAGTCGTAGCTGGTCTTGCGGAAGATGTTGAGGAACTTCATGTGGTCGTTCACCAGGCGGAATTTGTAGGCCCAGAAGAACAGGACGCGGGTCACGACGAGAGCGCCGATCATGGAGGTGATGATACCCACGCTGGTGGTCACGGCGAAGCCCTTGATCGAGCCGCTGGCCAGCCAGAAGAGGATGACGGCGGTAATGAGGGAGGTGATGTTGGAGTCGAAGATGGCGGAGAAGGCTTTGTCGAAGGAGGTGGTCAGCGCGTGCTGTATGGGGCGCTTGGCTTCCACTTCTTCACGGAGACGCTCGTAGATGAGTACGTTGGAGTCAACGGCCACCCCGATGGTCAGGATGATGCCCGCGATGCCGGGAAGGGTCAGGGTGAAGTCGAAGAGCGACATGCACCCGAGCAGGATCAGGGCGTTCAGGACGAGGGCGAGCATGGCGACTACCCCGGCGAAGCGGTAGTAGATCATCATGAGGACAAAGGTGAGCAGGATGCCGAAGATGCCGGCCAGCTCGCCTTGTTCCAGCGCGGATTTGCCGAGAGAGGCGGATACGGTGCGCTGCTCGAGCACGGTCATCGGAGATTCCAGCGGGTTGTTCAGCACGCGGGCGATGCTTTCGGCTTCGCCGGGGGCGTCCATGCCGGAGATCTGGAAGTTGCTGGAGAGCGTGTCCTGCACTGTGGGGGCGGTCACGACCCGGCCGTCGAGGACGACGGCGAGGCGGTCATGCCCCTTTTGCATGTTCTGGGTGAGGCGGATCATTTTTTGACCGCCCTTGTTGCTCAGGTTGACGTTGACGATGCCGCCCTTGGTCGCGTCGGGCTGGGCAAAGGAGACGTCGTTGCCCGTCAGGGATTCGCGCTTGGAGAGGAAGAGTTTTTCCGTACGGGAGACGCCCTCGTCGTCCTTGCTGTTGTATTCGTAGAGTTTGTAGCCGGGGACGAATTCCTGGCCGGAGGCGATCAGTTCCGCATTGTTCGGGTGAACGGGGAGGAGCTCCAGGTGAGCTATTTTGGTGATGATTTCCTTCTGTTCTTCGATTTTGGCCGGGTCGGTTTCCGGGATCTGGACGAGGATTTTGTTGCGGCCCTGCACCATTACGACGGGTTCCTTGGCTCCGGTGGAGTCAATGCGCTCGCGGACGATGTCGGCGGCCTTCTGCATGGCTTCCGGAGAGGGCTGGACCATCTGGCCGTCCATTTCCTTGGACTCCACCTGCAGGGTGAAGGAGACGCCCCCGTTGATGTCTATGCCGTAGTTGATGCCTTTGGAGAACAGGGCGAACAGGGAGAAGGAGCAGATGCCGATGATGAAGAATGTGCCGGCGTTTCTCTTGACGCGCTCGTTGTCGGAACCCAGGTACCAGAAGAAGAGGGCAAGGAGGGTGATGCCGGTCAGGAAGACGAAGATGGGGTCGTTGAACCACGCGTGGAGCATGTTAAGAAACATTTGAACCAGCGTCGGGTCTGTTTTTTCAGCGGTGCCCAGGAGTGAGGAGAGGAATTCCGGATTCATTGTGAACAGTGTCCTTGAGTCTTTGCCGGATGAAGACAAAGAAGTGGGCCGATTCTTTCATATTTTCCTGTTTGGTCAAGAATGAAAGACGGGAGATGATGAGAGCCGCTTTCTTATATTTTCCGGTGTTTTGGAAAATAGAAGGGAAGTAAACTATTTCAGGAGTCGCAGGGGGAGAGGTTCAGGCGTTTCATTTTGTAATGAATGACCCGGGGCGACAGGCCGAGAGATCTGGCCGCTGCGGACATGTTGCCGTCGTGTTCCTTGAGCGCCTGGGAGATGATTTCCCGTTCATAGGCATCCATTCTGGTGCGCAAGTCGTTTTTTTCTTCGGAGAAGAGAGAGTTTTCCGACGGTTCGCCCATTTGGAGGGAGGGGGGGAGGTTGTAGCCGTGGATGCAGTTGTCGGTGGAGGTGATGACGGCTCGTTCTATGCAGTTTTCGAGTTCTCTTACGTTGCCCGGCCAGTGGTAGGCCATGAGCATATTGATGGCCGGCGTGGAGAGTCTGCTGATGTTTTTCCCGTACTTCAGGTTGTGTTTTTCGATGAAGCGTTCGGTGAGCAGGAGTATGTCTTCCTTGCGTTTGTTCAGGTCGGGCAGGGTGATGGGGAAGATGTTCAGGCGGTAGTAGAGGTCTTCCCGGAATTTTCCGGCGGCCATGAGTTCTTCGAGGTTGCGGCTGGTCGCCGCAAGGAAGCGGACGTTTGAGCTGAGTTCCCTGTTGCTGCCGACTCGTGAAAAGGTCCGCTGCTGGATGAATCTGAGCAGTTTGACTTGAGTGGTCAGGCTGAGGTCTCCTATTTCGTCCAGGAACAGGGTGCCGCCGTTTGCCGCCTCGGCTCTGCCTATGCGTGTGCCTGTGGCGCCGGTAAAGGCTCCTTTTTCGTGGCCGAAGAGTTCGCTTTCGACCAGGTTTTCAGGGAGTGCGGCGCAGTTGAGGGTAATGAAGGGTTTGTCCGCCCTGTTGCTGAGGCGCACGATGGCCTGGGCGACCAGTTCCTTGCCTGTGCCGGAGCTGCCCCGTATCAGGATGGTAGCGTCGCTCGGGGCCGCCTGCCGTATTTGCTCGTATACTTCGCGCATGGCCCGGCAGTTGCCCGTGAGGTCTCCGGGAGAGGTCAGCATTTCACGGAGCTGTCTGTTTTCTTCCAGCAGGCTTTCTTTTTCCTGATGGTCCTTGAGGCAGGCGGCGACGGCTTCCGCCGTGATGTTGCCGATGATTTCGAGCAGGGAGAGGTCTTTTTCCAGGTCTGTATCCGGCTCGACTTTGCGGTCGATGCTCAGGGTGCCGATGATGCGCTCCAGGTGGAAGATGGGGACGCAGATGAAGGCGATTTGTCCATGGTTCGTTCTGGTGCGGGTACGGTTGAGGAAGCGGGGGGACTGGGAGATGTCGGGGACGAGTTGTGAGATTCCCTGTTCCGCGACGTGTCCGGTGATGCCTTCTCCCAGTTTGTAGCGTCCCCGTTCTTTTTCTTCTTTGTCCAGACCGTGAGAGGCCTGGATGACGAGGGTGTCGCCCCGGAGCAGTGTAAAGGTGCCCCGGAGCATACCCATGCGACGGTTGAGTACGTCGAGGATTTTGTTGAGCAGGGCCTCTACGTTTTTTTCATGGACGATGGCAGAGCTGATTTCCTGTAGTACTCTGATTTCCTGTGAGATGTTTTTTTTCATGGGGACGACTCGCTTTTAGCGAAGTTCCCGTATGCGGCTGACGGCTTCAATGGTGTCGGTTCTGTCTCCGAATGCGGTAAGGCGGAAGTAGCCTTCTCCGCAGGGTCCGAAGCCCGAACCCGGGGTGCCCACGACGCTGCATTTGTTCAGCAGCAGGTCGAAGAATTCCATTGAAGTCATTTTCCCGGGAAGACGCCACCAAATATAAGGGGCATTTTCTCCGCCGTAAACTTCGAATCCTGCTTTTTTGAGTCCTTCACGGATGATGAGGGCGTTTTCCATGTAATAGGAGATGAGGTGGCGTATTTCTTCTTTTCCGGCAGGGCTGTATATGGCCTCGGCCGCTTTTTGGATAATATAGGAGACTCCGTTGAATTTGGTGGATTGTCTTCTGTTCCAGAGGTCGCGGAGTTTGTGCGAGATTCCTTTGCCGTCGCGGCATTGCAGTTCTTCGGGGACGACGCAAAAGGCGCAGCGCACGCCGGTGAATCCCGCCGTTTTGGAGAATGATTTGAATTCAATGGCGGTTTCTCTGGCTCCGGGGATTTCATAGATGCTCCGCGGGATGCCGGGGGTGCTGATGTAGGCGCTGTAGGCGCTGTCGTAGAGGATGACCGCGTTGTTTTTTTTCGCGTAGTCAATCCATTGTTCGAGTTCTCCGCGGGTCAGTACGCTGCCCGTGGGGTTGTTGGGGGAGCACAGGTAGATCAGGTCCGCTTTTTCCCGGGGCGGCTGGGGGGAGAAGTTGTTTTCCGGGGTGCAGGGCATGTAGATGATGCCCGAGTAGCGGCCGTCTTTTTTGAGCGGGCCGGAGCGGCCTGCCATGACGTTGCTGTCCTGATAGACGGGGTAAACGGGGTCTCCTATGGCGACGCGGCATTCCTGGGAGAATAGTTCCTGTATGTTGCCGGTATCGCATTTGGAGCCGTCGCTGATGAATAGTTCGTCCGGGCGGAGGCTGACGCCGAGCGGCTCGTATTCTCCCGCGATGATGGCTTTTGCGAGGAAGTCGTATCCCTGCTCGGGGCCGTATCCGCGAAATGTTTCCAGATGCGACATTTCTTCGACGGCTTCGTGCATCGCCTTGATGACGGCCGGGGTGAGAGGCTGGGTCACGTCTCCTATTCCCAGGCGGATGATGGAGGTATTCGGATGAGCGGCGGAGTATTCTTCGACTTTTTTCTTCATCAGGGCGAAGAGGTAGCTGCCCCGGAGTTTCAGGTAATGTTCGTTTATCATGTTGTTTTTTAGCGGGATGTGAGGGATTGGAGGTCGATGGAGCCTCTGAATACTTCTGTGGCGGGGCCGGTCATATGGATGTGGTTGTCTTTGCCGCAGGTTATTTGCAGGTCGCCGCCATCCAGTCGGAGTGTCGCGTTTTGGCCGGATAATCCGGAGAGGAGGCCCGCGAAAGCGGTCGCACAGGAGCCGGTGCCGCAGGCCATGGTGATGCCGCAGCCTCGTTCCCATACTCTCATTCTGATGATTTCGGGGGTGATGATTTCAGCGAATTCGACGTTTGTGCCGTTGGGGAAGAGGGGGTGTTTTTCCAATGCGGGGCCGAGAGCCGTTATGTCGGTTTTTTCGAGGGAAGGGACAAAGACGACAAAATGGGGGTTGCCCATGGAGACTGATGTTCCTGTGATTTCCATGCCCGGCAGGCTGATTTGCTGATTCCGGGCGATGAGGCGCGGTTCTCCCATATCTACTCTGACGGCGTTTTGGAGTACGGTCAGGCGTACGATTCCCGAACGGGTGTGGAGGTTGACCGGTTCCGATCCGGGGCCGATGTTGTGCCGGATGTACATTCCGACGCAGCGTGAGGCGTTTCCGCACATTTCGGCTTCGCTTCCGTCGGCGTTGAAGATTCGCATTTCAACGTCGCGCTGCGAGAGGGGTTTGATGGTGACGAGTCCGTCGGCTCCGATGCCCCTGTGTCTGTCGCAGAGGGCGATTGCGTGTGAGTGGGCGGAGAAGCTGGGGTTGAGCGTCATATCGACCAGGATGAAGTCGTTGCCGAGGCCGTGCCATTTGGAGAATATCATTGTTTGTCAGGGGTTGTGTTGTGGGAGGGTGTCGAGGCGAGAGCCCGTATGTACTCGATGGGAAGGATGCGGATGAACTGGGGGCGCTCGTTTTCCCAGTTTTCGAGGAGCCGCCGCGCCAGCGGGCTTCCGGTCGCCTCCATGTGCTGGTAGAGCAAGTCAAGTATTTCCGCTTCTTCCCGGGAGCCGGGGAGGACGCTGCCCAGGTCCACCGTATCCGTATTGCATTTCAGGTCGAAGTCGCTGCCCGGGGCATAGACGTAGGCGATGCCGCCCGTCATGCCGGCGGCGAAGTTGACTCCGGTTTCTCCGAGGATAAGGACTCGCCCTCCCGTCATGTATTCGCACCCGTGGTCTCCGATGCCTTCCACGACGGCGGTCATGCCGCTGTTGCGGACGGCGAATCGCTCTCCGGCCCTGCCGTTCAGGAAGAGTTTGCCCGAGGTGCCCCCATATCCGATGACGTTGCCGGCGATGGTGTTGTTTTCCGCTTTGGCCTGGAAGCCGGAGGGTTTTTTCAGGATTATTTTTCCGCCGGAGAGGCCTTTGCCGACGAAGTCGTTGGCTTCTCCCGTAAGTTCCAGCGTGATTCCCGGGGCAAGGAAGGCGCCAAAGCTTTGGCCCGCGTGTCCGCAGAAACGAAGGTACAGGGTGTCTTCAGGCAGGCCCTGTGGTCCGTGTCTGTCTATAAGCAGTCCCGAGAGTTCCGTGCCGACTGTGCGGTCCGTGTTTTGTACCGACAGGTTGAGTTCGGCGGGGCGTCCTTGTTCCAGGGCGTTTTTCAGGGAGCGGAGCAAGTGTCTGCGGTCGTAGTTTTCGAGTGTTTCGGGGGAGGAGTCCGGGGTGTATTTGATGGCTTCTCCGGCGGGGGGCGTCAGGATTTTGGAAAAGTCGAGGTTTCTGGTCTTGAAGAATTCCAGGCTTCTGTTTGTTTCGATCAGGTCGATGCGTCCCGTCGCTTCATGGAGAGAGCGCAGGCCGAGAGAGGCGAGTAATTCCCGGGCTTCTTCCGCGACGAAGCGGAGGTAGTTTTCGATGAATTCCGGCTTGCCTGTGAATTTTTTCCTCAGTTCCGGGTCTTGGGTGGCGACGCCGACAGGGCAGGTGTTTTCATGGCATTTGCGGAGCATGGCGCACCCGATGGCAACCAGGATGGCGGTGCCGAATCCGAATTCTTCCGCTCCCAGCAGGGCGGCGATGACGATGTCGCGGCCCGTCTTGAGCTGGCCATCTACCTGTAAGCGTACTTTGGAGCGGAGTCCGTTGAGTACGAGTGTTTGTTGTGTTTCCGCAAGTCCGAGTTCCCAGGGGAGGCCGGCATATTTTATGCTGGTGAGCGGCGCGGCGCCCGTGCCCCCGTCATGGCCGCTGACGAGTATGGCATCGGCATGGGCCTTGACTACTCCGGCGGCAATGGTGCCGATGCCGGTTTCCGAGACGAGTTTGACGGATATTGCGGCCGAGGGGTTGGCGTTTCTCAGGTCATAGATCAGTTGAGCCAGGTCTTCTATGGAGTAGATGTCATGGTGCGGCGGCGGCGAGATCAGGCTGACGTTGGGGATGGAGTGGCGGAGTTTCGCTATGTAGGCGTCCACTTTGTGCGCCGGGAGCTGGCCGCCCTCTCCCGGTTTTGCGCCCTGCGCCATTTTGATTTGTATTTCACGGGCGTTTCTCAGGTATTGGATGGTGACGCCAAAGCGGCCGCTCGCTACTTGTCTGACGGCGCTTTTTCTGTCTTCTCCGCCGGGGCCGGGGGTTGAGCGTTCCGGGTCTTCGCCGCCTTCTCCGCTGTTGCTCATGGCGCCGAGGCGGTTCATGGCTATGGCGATGGTTTCGTGCGCTTCCGGGCTGAGTGATCCGAGGGACATGGCGCCGGAGAGGAATCGCCGGATCAGGGAGTCGACGCTTTCTACTTCGTCCAGAGGTACGGGGTTGGTTTTTTTGAACTCAAACAGGCCTCTGAGCGTGTGGAGGCGTTCTGACTGTTCATTGATCAAGGCGGCGTATTCCCGGTATTTTTCCCGGTCGTTGTTTCTGACCGCCTGCCGGAATGCGGCGAGGGAGGCCGGGGTCCAGAGGTGGTTTTCTCCCCCTTTTTTGTATTTGTAGATTCCGCCGACGGGCAGGGGCGACTCAGGCGCGCTCTCCGCCAGGTCGGCGCGCGCGTTGCTCTCCGCCGCTATTTCTTCCAGCGAGATCCCGCCGATGCGGCTCGATGTGCCGGGGAACCATTCTTCAATGAGCGAATCGTTCAGGCCAACGGCTTCAAAGAGTTGTGCGGAGCGGTAGCTTCTGAGTGTGGAGATGCCCATTTTGGACATGATTTTCAACAGTCCCTTGTCGAGGGCCCGGATATAGTTGCCTGCCGCCGTATAGACGTTGTTACCCGTATCTCCCTTTTGCGCGAGACAGGAGACGGTTTCCAGCGCGAGGTAGGGGTTGACGGCGGTGGCTCCATATCCCAGCAGGAGGGCGAAATGCATGGTTTCGCGGGCTTCTCCCGATTCGATGATGATAGCCGTCTCCGCCCGCAGGCCGGCTTTTACCAGAGCCTGGTTGACGGCAGCCGTGGCGAGGAGGGAGGGGATGGGCAATGAGTCTCCGGAGATGTTTTTGTCGCTTATGACGAGTATTTTGCATCCTTCTCTTACTTTGTTGACAGAGGATTGGCCCAGGGTTTCCAGCGCGGTTCTGAGGTCTGCGCCTCCGCCGTGCCGGGGGAATTCCATGGTCAGGGCGGCCGGCATGAATCCGGTTATTTTGAGTTCTTTCAGTCTGGTCAGTTCGTCATCTGTCAGGATCGGGCGGGGCAGTTTGATCAGGCGGGCGTAGTCCGGGCCTTCTTCCAGGATGTTGGCCTTGTTGCCGATGTATGTGGTGAGGCTCATTACCAGCTCTTCCCGTATGGGGTCTATGGGCGGGTTTGTTACTTGCGCGAAGAGTTGTTTGAAGTAATGGAACAGGAGCTGGGGGCGCGAGGAGAGGACGGGCAGGGGGGCGTCGTCTCCCATGGAGCCTACCGGCTCGGTTCCGCGGGCGGCCATGGGGGTCAGAATCATGTCGATGTCTTCGCGGGTGTAGCCAAAGTTCTTTTGCCGTGCTTCCAGTCCGGAGGCGGGGACGGAGCCGTGAATGGTATCGAAGAGGCCGTGTACGGAGATTTTGTTTTCTTCTATCCAGCGTCTGTACGGGAGTCTTCGGGCGGCCTGTTTTTTGATTTCTTCGTCCATGACCAGGCGATGGTTTTCCAGATCGCAATAGATCATTTCTCCCGGGCCGAGTTGTCCTTTTTTGATGATGGAGTCTTCGGGTATGTCGAGGACGCCTGTTTCGGAGGCGAGTACAAACAGGCCGTCTCCGGTCAGCGTGTACCGGGCGGGGCGCAGTCCGTTGCGGTCCAGCATGGCTCCTGCATTGACGCCATCCGAGAAGGCCACGGCGGCGGGGCCGTCCCACGGCTCCATGAGCGCGGAGTGGTATTCGAAGAATCCCCGTACATCTTTGCCCATATGGTAGCTGCTGCCCCATGCCTGGGGGAGGAGCATGAGCATGGCGTGGGTCAGGGTGCGGCCCGAGGCGACCAGCAGTTCCAGCATGTTGTCCAGGCAGGCAGAGTCGCTTTGTCCCGGTGAAACAAGGGGCAGTATTTTGGGGAGGTCGTTTCCCAGCCGGGGGGAGGAGAAATACGCCTCCCGGCTGCGCAGGTGGTTCAGATTGCCTTTGAGTGTGTTGATTTCGCCGTTGTGCGCAAGGTAGCGGAAGGGGTGGGCCAGCTGCCAGGAGGGGAAGGTATTGGTGCTGTACCGCTGGTGTACGACGGCAAGGGGGGACTTGAAGTCAGGCTCGCTCAGGTCGGTATAGAAGGACGCCATTTGAGAGGCGAGGAGCAGGCCCTTGTAAACGATGCTCCGGCTTGAGCAGCTGCAGATGTGAATGTCCGGGATGTTTTTTTCGATCAGTCTGCGGATGACGTAAAGTTTTCTCTCCAGGTCGGCCTGATCGGGGAAGGATTCTCCGTTGATGAAGAGCTGGCGTATGCGGGGCAGAGTTTCACGGGCTGTTTTGCCGATGGTTTCCGCATTTGCGGGCAGTTCCCGCCAGGTGACGGGGAGCGCTCCTTCGGCGCGCACGATTTGTTCTATTTCCTGTTCCCGTCCCTCTCCTCCGAAGATCATGGCGACGCCGTATCGGCCTTTGCCCGGCAGGCGGTCGGGCAGGATGCGCCGGAAGAATTCGTCGGGCAGCGCCGTCAGTATTCCCGCCCCGTCTCCTGTTTCGGGGTCGCTGCCCGTTGCTCCCCGGTGCATCAGACGGCACAGGACGGAGAGCCCCATTTCGACGATTTTATGGCTGGCCTCGTTGTTTAATTGAGCCACCATGCCCACTCCGCAGGCATCATGTTCATTGGAGCAGGAATAGAGGCCCTGATCCTGAATGAAGGGCGGGCGCAACGATGACGGGGACGCTGTATGGACTTCTTGAGTGATCATGTGTTTGATTTCCTGCTTTTCTCTAGCAGGAATCGTGCCAACTTGGTTTTGGCTCGGTAAACGTCCAAACAGGGGAGGAAAGAGGCTTCCGGGAGTGAGAGTTTTTTACGTTTATGTAAAAATAAAAAATGTTTGATTACAAAAATGTAAATACAGAGGGGATGTTCGTCGGGAGGGGAGCGGGATTCTTTTCCTTTTGAAATCAAGGGGCGGCGGCTATTTAAAAAGGTTGGCACGCTTTTTGCTAATGAGGCGGTAGAGGTAACATTATGAGTAACCCGATCCGATCAAAAGCCATTAGTACGATAGCCGCCCGAGAATCACAGCCTTTGCATTCTGCGCATCCCGCGCAGGTTCGTTATGCGGAGGATGTGTTCAGTATAGAGGAGATGAAGAAGTATCTCCCGAAATTAACAGCCGAGAAGCTCATGTCCACGATCAATTTCGGGGCTCTTCTTGATTTCAATATTGCCGGGGAGGTCGCTCACGCGATGAAGCAATGGGCGCTGGAGCGGGGGGCTACGCATTATACGCACTGGTTCCAGCCCCTGAACGGTTCTACGGCCGAGAAGCACGATTCGTTTCTGGAGCCCGTCAATGAAAACTCGTCGTCCATCATGGCGTTTTCCGCCAAGAATTTGATTATCAGCGAGCCTGACGCTTCCAGTTTCCCGTCGGGAGGGCTGCGCTGCACGTTTGAGGCCCGCGGTTATACGGCGTGGGATCCGACGAGTCCCGCTTTTATCAAAAGGCATTCCAATGGAGCTACCCTGTGTATTCCCACGGTTTTTTGTTCTTATACCGGAGAGGCTCTGGATAAGAAGACGCCGTTGCTGCGTTCTGTTCAGGCTCTGAGCAGTTCGGTCAAGAGGCTGATGTCCCATTTCGGGCGGCCTGATGAGAAGGTGACGGTGACTCTGGGGGCCGAGCAGGAGTATTTTCTTATTGACCGGCAGTTTTATGTGCAGAGGCCGGATTTGATTCAGACCGGGAGGACTTTGTTTGGCGCTATTCCGCCCAAGCATCAGCAGCTGGAAGATCACTATTTCGGCTCCATCAAGCCTCGCGTGCTCAATTTCATGACGGATGTGGAAAAGGAGCTGTGGCAGCTGGGTATTCCGGCAAAAACCCGCCATAATGAGGTTTCTCCCGCCCAGTTTGAGCTGGCTCCCCAATTCGAGGATGTCAATCTGGCCGTGGATCACAATATGCTGGTTATGGAGGTTCTGAAGCAGGTGGCTGATCGCTACGGTCTTGTCTGTCTGCTCCATGAGAAGCCTTTTGCCGGGGTAAACGGGTCGGGCAAGCACAACAACTGGTCTATTTGTTACGGGAAGACCAATTTGCTTGATCCCGGTACCGATCCGCATCAAAACGCGATTTTCCTGACTTGTTTGTGCGCGGTCATCCGGGCGATAGACGAGCATGGCGATTTATTGAGAGCTTCCGTCACCGGGGCCGGCAATGATCATCGACTGGGAGCCAATGAAGCCCCGCCCGCCATTATTTCGGTTTATTTGGGCGACCAGCTGAATGATGTTATGGAGCAGTTGGAGAAGGGGACTCCCACTTCATCGAAGCATGGGGGAGCCATGCGCGTCGGCGTCGATAATCTGCCGACGTTGCCGAGGGACGCGACAGATCGAAACAGGACGAGTCCTTTTGCTTTTACCGGCAACAAGTTCGAGTTTCGCGCGCCCGGTTCCAGCCAGTCCTGCGCCGGGCCCATGATGGTGTTGAATACTATTGTGGCCGAGTCGCTGGATTATTTGTCCGACCGGATGGATTCTTTTGAAGAGGGGAGTTTCAATGAGCAGCTTCAGGTTCTTCTGCAGGATGTTATCAGAGAGCACAAGCGGGTTGTTTTCAATGGCGACAACTATTCCCGGGAATGGATGGTCGAGGCGGAGAGACGCGGTTTGCCGCACTTGCCGACGACGATGGATGCTTTGCGCATTTTACCGATGGACAGGAATGTGGACTTGTTTGAAAGATACCATGTTTTCACGAAGCGGGAGATGGAGTCCCGTTTTGAGGTGTTTCTCGAGGAGTTTCACCGCCGTATTCACATAGAAGGCGAATTGACTCTGGAAATGGCTTCCAGCATCATTCTTCCTGCGGTGACTGCGGAGTATGGCAAAGTGGTGGCGTTCCTTCAGGGGGCGGAGGCTCTTCAGCTGGCTCACGGGACGGAGTGCCTGCGGAAGCTGGCGGATAGTCTGGGACGCGGGATTGATGAGCTGCAAGCCGGGATCGCCGCTGTTGAGACGGCCTTGCACGACTGTCATGAGAATATCATCGAGGCGATGAATGCCGTGCGCCGTTCTGTTGACCGTCTTGAGTCGCTGGTATCCGATTCGGTGTGGCCCCTGCCCAAATACCGGGAGATGCTGTTCCTCTATTAAGCCGGTTCGGCATGAGTCTTTTTCAGTGAAGGGACTGCGACGGGAGGTCGGCGGGGATTTCCTCATGGAGTTCTCGCCGGCCTCTTTTTTGCCTGGGGGGAGAGGCCGGCAGGCTTTTTTCCTTCTTGCGTATTTTCGGGAGCCGCCTATTGTTTTTGTCATGCGCGAGGGGTCACATATTACGCTGATACTGGGGGGGACGAGGAGCGGCAAGAGCGCGTACGCCGAGTCCCTGCTGCCGGGTGGCGGGGCGTCTGTGCTGTATGTGGCGACGGCGGAGAGCCGCCCCGAAGACTCCTCGATGATCGAGCGTATCAGGCGGCACCGGGCGAGACGCCCGGCTCACTGGAGTACGCTGGAGTGCCCGTCGGGGCTGGCGGCCGCTCTTTTGGAGTGCTGCGGCGGGGAGCCGCCGGACGCGGTGCTGATTGATTGTATTACCATGCTCGCGTCGAATGTCATGTTCAGTCTCAGGGAGCCGGAGGATCTGGAGGCGTTTGAGATGGCGCTGCAGGCCGAGGTCGGCGCATTG
>CAZNVW010000001.1:0-50265 GCA_964576595.1 uncultured Verrucomicrobiales bacterium | reverse complement strand
GAGAGAGAAGTCTCTTGGTAATTAGAGCAGAGTGATGGCGATGTTGACGCCGGCGGTCACGATGGAGACCATGCTCATGAGTTTGATCAGGATGTTCAGGGAGGGGCCGGAAGTATCCTTGAAGGGGTCGCCTACGGTATCGCCGATAACGGCGCCCTTGTGCGCGTCGGAACCCTTGCCGCCGAACTTGCCGGCTTCAATGTACTTCTTGGCGTTGTCCCAGGCGCCGCCCGAGTTTGCCATGAAGATAGCCAGGACGAAGCCGGAGGCGAGACCGCCTGCGAGCAGGCCGAAGACGCCCGGCACGCCGAAGACGATTCCGGTCAGGATGGGCACGACGACAGCGAGGAGAGAGGGCATGATCATTTCATGCTGGGCTCCGGCGGTCGAGATTTCCACGCAGCGCGCATAGTCGGGCTGGCCTTCGCCGGTCATGATCCCCGTAATTTCACGGAACTGGCGGCGGACTTCCTTGACCATGCGGCCGGCGGCGCGGCCGACGGCATTCATGGTGAGACCGCAGAACAGGAAGGACATCATCGCGCCGATGAAGAGGCCGAGGAGCACTTTCGGGTTCATCAGGGTCACCTGGAAGTAGTCCATGAAGGAGGCCAGACTGGTCTTTGTGCCGTCGATAATGTCGGAGACAGGAACGGATTTGCCGTTCGGGAAGACATATTCCGAGAGTTTGTTGACGTCGCAGTGGTGGACGATGGCGATCTTGAGCTCTTCAATGTAGGAGGCCAGCAGGGCGAGAGCCGTCAGGGCGGCGGAGCCGATGGCGAATCCCTTGCCGGTAGCGGCCGTCGTGTTGCCGAGCGCGTCGAGGGCGTCGGTGCGGCGGCGCACGGAGCTGTCCAGACCGCTCATTTCAGCGTTGCCGCCCGCGTTGTCGCAGATGGGGCCGTAGGCGTCTGTCGCAAGCGTCAGGCCGAGCGTGGAGAGCATGCCGACGGCGGCGATACCGATGCCGTACAGACCCTTGCTCATGCTGTCGGGGCCGAAGTGGAAGTCACCCGAGGCGCAGCCGTAGGCGATCACCGTACCGGCGACGATCGTCACGACGGGGATCAGGGTGGAGATCATGCCCATGCCGATGCCGGAGATAACGACGGTGGCGGGGCCTGTCTTGGCGCTACGGGCGATCAGGCGGCAGGGCTTGTAGTCGGAGGAGGTGTAGTATTCGGTCGATTTGCCGATAATGATACCGGTAACGAGACCTGTCACGATGGCGCCCCAGATGCCGACCCAGTTTTCCAGGCCGATTATTTGCAGGATGACGGCGGAGGCGATGGCGATCAGGAAGGAGCTGAGATTCACCCCGCGGTTCAGGGCGGCCATCAGTTCACGCTGGGAGGCGCCCCGTTTCACACGGACGGCGAAGATGCCGAAGATGGACAGGATGGCGCCGGCGGCGGCAATGATCATGGGGGTGAAAACCGCCTTCAGGGCCATGTCGGGCACGGTGTAGTAAGCGGCCGCGCCGAGAGCGGCGGAAGCGAGGATGGAGCCGCAGTAGGACTCGTACAAGTCCGCGCCCATGCCGGCGACGTCGCCCACGTTGTCGCCCACGTTGTCGGCGATGGTAGCCGGGTTGCGGGGATCGTCTTCGGGGATGTCGGCTTCGACTTTGCCGACGAGGTCGGCGCCTACGTCAGCCGCTTTGGTGAAAATACCGCCGCCTACGCGGGCGAACAGGGCCTGGAGAGAGGCGCCCATCCCGAAGGTCAGCATGGTAGTGGTGATCATGACCAGCTTCTGGGACTCATTGGCTTCGGGCATGAAGCGGTCGAGGACCAGGTACCAGGCCGAGATGTCGAGCAGGCCGAGACCGACGACCACGAGGCCGAGAACGGCTCCCGAGCGGAAGGCGATCTGGAGGCCGGCGTCAAGAGAGTTGCGGCAGGCATGGGCGACGCGGGAGGAGGCGTAGGTCGCCGTTTTCATCCCGATATAACCGCCCAGACCGGAGAAAATACCTCCTGTCAGGAAGGCGAAGGGCACCCATTTGTTTTGAATTTGCAGCCCGTAGGCGAGCCACGCGAAGATCATCGTGATCAGGATAAAGAAGACCGCGACGATTTTGTATTGCTGTTTCAGATAGGCCATCGCGCCCGTGCGGACGTGTCCGGCGATTTCTTTCATTCGTTCTGTTCCTTCATCGGCTTTTTTCATGCGGTAGAAGAAGATGGCCGCAAAGAAAAGAGCGCAGAGGGAACCTATGGGAGTGATCCAAAAGATTTGTTCTGTGGTCATGTAAGTAAAGTTCGAGCCTCTCAGCTATCATTTTGAAAGGGCAAGATCAAACAAAAGATTGTTACGAGGGTGTTTAAAAGGCCTGAATTTTGAAAAAAGAGTTCAATCCCGGAAATTTTGGACGATGGGCATGTCGCGGCCCGGGCCGAAAGCCTTGCGGGAGACTTGCGGAACAAGGGGCGCCTGGCCCCGTTTCCATTCATTCAGGGCAAGACGTCTCTGAACCCAGCGGACGGTGGACTCGTCGAAGTCGTACTGTTCGATGATGTCCGACGGGGAGAGCTCCTCCTCGACCATCAATTTGAGCAGGGCGTCGAGTATATCGTAGGGGGGCAGGGTGTCCTGATCCTTCTGGTCGGGGCGGAGTTCCGCGCTGGGCGCCTTCTCTATCGTGGCGGCGGGGATGACTTCCCCGTCCCGGTTGATCCAGCGCGAGAGGGCGTACACCTGCCCCTTGTAGAGATCTCCGAGCGGAGCCATGCCGCCGCAGGTGTCGCCGTACAGGGTGCAGTAGCCGACGGCGATTTCGCTCTTGTTTCCGGTGCTCAGAAGCATGTGTCCGAACTTGTTGGCCGCAGACATCAGGAAAAGGCCGCGGATGCGGGACTGCATGTTCTCCTCGGTGACATCTTCCGGCAAGTTGCCGAAGAGAGGCGCGAGACTCTCCCTCACGGCGTCGAAGACAGGCGTCACGGCAATCGTTTCGCAGCGGATGCCGAGATTCTTTGCCAGTTGGAGGGAGTCATCCACACTGCCCTGTGAGGAGTAGGGGCTGGGCATGGTGAGGCCCAGCACGTTCTCCGCTCCGACGGCGTCCGCCGCGATCACGGCGGCGAGCGCGGAGTCGATACCGCCGCTCAGTCCGAGACAGAGGGAGGAGAGACCCGTCTTGCGGCAGTAGTCCTTGAGCGCGGTGACGAGGGCGGTGTACAGGGCCTCTTCATCGCAGAGGGGAGAGGCGATTTCGGAGGACTCCATGGTCTCCGTGTCAAAAATCAGAGTGCCTTCGGCAAAGGCGGCGAGGCGGCCCGTCAAAGTCCCTTCCGCATCCAGGGCGAAGGATTGCCCGTTATACAGGGCATGGTCGCTTGCTCCGGCGGGAGCGCACCAAAGGAGCGGGCGGGCGAGCTCGCGGGCGCGGAGCTGCTGCTCCTGCAAATCTTCTTCCTCCTTGCCGAGATACCAGGGCGTGGCGGACGGGCAAAGGATGAGATCGACATTTGTTTCAAGGGCGCAGTCCGTTCCTTCCGGGAGCAGGAGGACGCCGAGGCCGTCCACTTCCAGCAGGGCCGGTTCATATTCGCTCCCGTCGCCGTAGGAGATGATCTCCACGATTTCCCCCTGCTGGAGGACGGCGTAGGCCTCTTCCCATTCCCCATAGTAGTTTTGGGTGAGCGTTCCGACGCAGAGGGGGACGGGGCCGACCTCCGTCGCCATATAGGCCAGCGCGTCTTTTAGCTGGAGGGCGAAGCGGGAGCGGTTCAGCAGGTCCCGGCAGCCCGTTCCGGGGAGGGCCAGGGCGGGGGTGAAAACGACGCCTGCTCCGGCTTCCGCAGCTTCGCGGTAACCGTCAATCAGGGAGCGCACATTGCGGGGGAAGTCTCCGGGAGTGGGATTGTGCTGGATGAGTCCTATTTTCATGGAATGTCTGGAAGTTATGATTTTTTGTCGGCGGCTGGGTTGAAAAAGATGCGGATGTCGGCGTTTTTTGTGCCGAGAAGCTGTTGCGCCCGAATCAGGGCGAGCCTTGTAGAATAATTGGGATTGCGGGGAGAGTAGAGGAAAATGTTTTTTTCTCCCGGTTTGCAGTCCTGCTGGAGATTTTTCAGCACGCCGGAGTTTTTCAAAATGCGGTAAACGCTTTTGCTGGCTCCGGAGATGAGCAGATGGCGATTTTTTTCGCGTGTGAAGCGAATGAGCTCATCCAGTGCGAAAACGGAGGTGGCGTCCAGATTATGCGCATTTTTCAGGCGCAGAATGATGACCTTGAGCCGCTCGTCCTCGGTCATGCGCTGTACCTGCGCCCGGAAAAGCTCCGCGGCGCCGAAAAACAGGCTCCCCTCGACATGGACGATGGAGATGGACGGGATGGCCCGTTCGCTGACATCCCTCAGCTCCTTGAGCTGGCCTTCCTCGCTCATGGTGTATTCCACCAGGTCGGGGCGGGCCGCCTGCCTGAGGAAAAGAGTGATCGACAACCCGACTCCGAGGAAGATGGCGGTGTGCAGGGGGGCCAGCAGGGCGGCGAAAAACGTGATCCACAGGACGGCGGCGTCTCCCCGGGTCGAGCGCATGCAGATTCTCATGGCTTTCCGGTCAAAGAGACTGAGGGCATTGCCGACGACCAGCGCCGCCAGGACGCTGGCGGGGATGTAGGACGTAACCGGATAATAGGCCAGCAGCAGGGTAACGCCGAGACAGATCGCGCCGCAGTAGATACTGGCGAACCGGGTCGCGGCTCCGCTCGCGTAGTTGAGCATCGAGCGGGTCAGGGAGGCGGAGGAGGGGAGACTGTGACAAAAGGACAGGGCCAGATTGGTCATGCCGACGGAGAAGGTGTCCTGATTCAGATTGACCTTTTCCCCGGTGCGGGCCGAGAGGGTCTTGGTCATCAGGGTTTGCTCCAGAATGCACAGGAAGGAAATACCGAAGACGACGGAGATGATGTCGTACAGCTGGTTGAAGATATTGGGGGAGAAGAGATGGGGGAGCCTGAGCCCCAGATTCTCGGGAGAGAAGCCCTCGAGCATCGCCGTGCCCCGGAAAAAGCCTCCCGTCCAGGGCTGCGACAGCAGGAGGCAGACAAGAGACATCGCCGTCAGCGTGATGGCGAAGTTGGGCAGGGCCTTGAAACGGCGTTTGAGCAGGTAGAAGAGAGCGAGCGTACTGCCCCCCAGGAGCAGGGGCCTGGGATCTGTCTGCCGGATGGTGGAGAGGAGCCCCTCGAGCATGGAGAACAGGGTGCGCCCCCCGCCCTGCTCCAGGAAGAACTCGCGCATGGGCATCTCCAGCCCCAGAATATATCTGATCTGGCTGACGATGATCAGCATGGCGGCTCCCGAGATGTACCCTACCAGAACGCTTTTGCTGACGAACTGCATGAGCTCGGTCACTTTGATAAAGGCGGCGATCAGACACACGAGGCCGACCAGGAAGACAATGACCGGGACAATCTGCGTACGCTCGACGGCGGTCAGGGCCGGATGCGCGAGGAAGAAGCCCGCCAGCATGAAGGAGGTCGCATTCGACGGCCCGGCGACGGTCAACCGCGATTTGCTGAACAGCGGGGCGACGATCGTGCCTATGGTCGCGCACATGATGCCGTAGATGATGGGCAGCCCGGCGAGCGCGGCAAAGGCCATACCCTGCGGCAGACCGACGAGGGCGACGTCTGCGGCGGCTTTCAGATCACGCCGCGCGAGCGGGGCGCGGTAGCCGCGGAAGGAGCGGCGGACGGGCAGGGGATCTATTTTGCCGTCAGAGAAAAAGCTCCTGATGTTTCCAAGCCATGACTGTAAGACTCTGCGCCGGTGTCTCATGGGAGGGGATCAGGATTGTAGTCTTGCTTTGCGGAAGAAGTAGAGGCCGACGATGATCCCGAGGACATTGGGCATCCAGAGCAGGATATGAGGCAGCATGCTGATATTTTTGCGCGACAGGTCGGCAAAAATGAGGGCGACGAAGTAAAGGGCGGCAATGGCAATGCCGTAGGCGAACCCGCTGGAGGTGTCCTTGCGCCGGGTCTGTATGGCCAGGGGGACGCCGATAAAGGCGAAGACAAGACAGGCCATGGCGAAGGTAATGCGCCGGGTCAGCTCGGTGGAGAATTGCGCCCGTTCCTCTATGGGGAGATCGGGGCGGCTCAACTCCGCATTCAGCTCGTCGTTGGTAAAACGGTTGGCCTTTCGCTTGGGCTTGTTCATCCCGCCCACATCGATGTCGAGAGGCATTTTCTTGGCGAGCGCCGCCTGTCGTTCTTCTGCGGTTTTGTCTCCTCGCCCCTCTTCCTCGGCGAAGACGTCATGCATCAGCAGGGTGAGAGTGCGGGTCTGCTCGTTGAAGGTGACATCGGCCCGCTCGGCATGGAGAGTACGCGGCCCCTTGCCTTCATCCGGTTCTATGTAGGCGTGCAGCCCGTGGATGACGTCGCCCTCCGGGCTCCGCTTGTCTATCAGGAGCTGCATGCCGGAGAACTTGGAGATGGGCCGCCCCTCCTGCAGCAGCTTTTTGGGGTCCTGCGACGCGGCTTTGAGAATCAGCTCGCTCATCGCGCCCTTGGCGTGGGGGGCTACTTCGATATTGACCCAGTAGCAGACTCCCGAAAAGAGGGCGGCGAGCACAAACACGGGCGCGCTGATGCGCCACAGACTCAGCCCGGCCATCCGCATGGAGGTGAACTCGTTGTCGGCGGACAATCGGCCGAAGACGAGGAGAACGGCCGTCAGGAAGCCCCACGGCACGGTGAACATCAAGGAAAAGGGCAGTACCTGGAGGACAAATTCAATGAAGATGGACAGGGGCGCGTTGCTCTCCACCAGCAGGGGGCGTATTTCTCTGAACAGTTGGCCCAGTACCAGAACGAAACTCAGAACGATAACGCCAAAGAGGGTCGTCGTCAAAATCTGGCGTCCTATGTACTTGTCCAGAATGCGCATGATAAGTCCGTGCTGATTCTAGCCCCCCTTTCGGTTAAGTCAAAGACGAAGTCCGTCAAAGGGGGAAATAAAGCAAAATGATAAAAATGCCGTTGCTCCGGCTTGCGGTTGAACGGGAATCTGTCATCATAACGTCCAATGCCCGCGCAATCCAGAACAATGGCCGTGTACGATTGGCTGGACAGGCTGGGCGCAGGGTTTCCTCTCGTGGCTCTGATCTGGTCCTGGATACTGGGAAATTCCATGCATCTGGTGTATCTGCCCTGGGCGCCCTACGCCATGCTTGCCCTGACGGTCTGGATCATGGTGCTTTTGACGAGAATGTGCTCCCGGGGCCAGACGACTCGTGTCTTCCCCGGCGGCTGGTGGGTGGCCGGCCTGGTGATTCTGGCCTCTCTGGGGGCGATTTTGTGGATGGCCCTTTTTGTGGTCGGGTTTGGCATCTCCGAGTTCTCCCTGTTTCCGGCGGTCTTGCTGGTGATCTATACCTTTAACCAGATCTTGTCCCGCTTCTCCCGCAAGCTCCCCATCTTCACCTTCTTCCTGGGCGGGATGGCCTTTGCCTATGGCTGTGCCGTTCCGGTCTGGTACAGTGCGGCCATTTACTCCGTTCCCGGCTTTATCGTTGACCAGAGAACGCTCTATTTGGGGTTGATGATGTTTCTCTTCCTGATGGCCAATGAATTATGGAAAAGAGAGCGTGCCGAGTACGAGCTGGGCTCTGAGATGGACTGGGAGGAGGAGGAAGCCCGCCTCATGGTATGGGTGTCCCTGCCTCTGTTGATACTCGCCGGCTTTTGCCTGTACCTCGCGTATGTATGGGGAAATTCCGGGGCATGGTACTTCTATTCCCTGGCGATCTCCTCCGGACTCATGCATGTGTTGAACAGGTCTCGCTTCAGATTGACCATGAGTCAGCTGAGACTTCTTTTGTTTGTCTGTCTGATTGTGCCGGGGGTGGTGCAGCTATTCCGCAACGCCTTGTAGAGACGGCAACGCCCCCAGAGACGCTTTTGAAAAAGTCCTTTTGGCGGGGCGATGAAAAAAACAGCCGCTTCCCCGGCGGGAAAACGGCTGTTCGCATGGAGCTTTGAATGGCGGTTATTTCTTTTCCGGCAGGGGTTCGACGACCCCCAGCTCCGCGATACTCACATGATGTCCATCTACGACGTCTTTGGCGACAAATCTTAGATAGCGGGCGGATTGCGGCGCAGGCAGGAGGATCTCCTGCGTGATCGGGTTGGCCTTGATGTTGGAGAATTCTCCTTCTGCGGCCTTGTTCCAGTCCTGCCCGTTCCGGCTCAGATAAACTTCGTACCGGGAGACGATCCCCTTGGTATTGCCGTCCTTGCGGGGGGTGTAGAGGACTTTGGAGACCAGCGTATCCCTGCCCATATCCAGATCAACGGTCTGGGGCGGGGCGATTTCCTGCTCCCCATGCGTATGCCAGAGCGTAGAGGGATCGCCGTCGATCATTCGCATGGGGTCGGAGGCGGAGCCTTCCGCCCGGGTGACTTTCCACGAGATGGTCGGGACGGGAATCTGGGCCGTCGTCACCGCCGAGGGCGAGCTTTCCCTGTAGGCGACGGCCTTGACGGTGCCTCCGTGGGGCAGGGAGAAGGCTCCGGCATAGGCGGTGGAGCTTTGCGTCGGCTCCGAGCCGTCCAGCGTATAGAAGACATTTAACCCGTCTCTGCCGGAAAGGGTCACCATGCCTTCACGGGAGGCCCTGATGGCAGGCGCGGCAAGAATTACCGGTTTTTTCCACAGGGAGAACTCACTGAGGGCGGGCGGGGCGGCGGCCTCGTCAATGGAGAGGCGGAGCTGGTCTGTCGTGATCATCGGCCCTTGCAGAATGACGCGCGCGCCTACGCTGCTGCCCGAGATCCAGGGCTGCCACCCGGCGTCCGTCTTGTATTGAACGGAGAATTTGCGGACTCTCTGCCCCAGCTGGGTGGGCTCCGCCAGACGCAGCACGTCGAAACTCCTTTTCTCCGGCAGGGTAATCAGGAGCTCGGCTTTTTTCATGCCGTCTTTTGCGATCCAGTAGGAGGTGCGTTTGCGGTCGAGAATGCGGGCGGGCTTGCTCCCCTGTTTCCCGTCGCTGCTGGTGACGGAGGCTCCCTCCGCGTAGTTTCGGGAATACAGCTCGCGGATGAGGCGGGCAAACTCCTTTAGCGACGCCTGGTCGGCTTCATGAATTCGGCCCCTTCTGTCGGGCGGCACATTGAGATTGAGTCCGGCTCCCCGGCCGACACTGTCAAAGTAGAGTTTGAGAAGATTTTCCGGCGTGCGGACCTTTGCATTTTCCGAGGCGTGCCAGAACCAGCCCGGTCTGATGGAGACGTCCACCTCCGCCGGAATCCAGAATTTTCCGTCAACCGTGCCGTTTTGCCCCTCCTGATAATGCACGACCCCCGGTGCGGGAGTGGGAGAGGCGGGATTGTTGCTGCGGGGGGTGTAAGTGGCCCAGCAGGGGTAGCCTGCCTCCCCGTGCTCATTGCCTACCCAGCGGACATCCGGGCCGACATCGGAAAAAATAACGGCTCCCGGCTGGTATTTCTTGACGCCCTTCCAGGTGTTTGCCCAGTCGTAGTAGGTACTCCGGTCAATGGATCGTTTTTCGTTCTTGCCGCCATAGTAGCCGTCTCCGCCGTTGGCTCCGTCGTGCCAGGTCATGAATATGGGGCCGTAGTTGGTCAGCAGCTCCTTGAGCTGCTGTCTGTAAACCTCCAGATATTTCGGTGTACCGTAATCGGGGTGGTTGCGGTCCCAGGGGGAGACGTAGACGCCGAATTTGACATTGTATTTTTTACAGGCGTTGGCGAAGTCCCGGACGACATCGCCCTTGCCGTTTTTCCAGGAGGACGAGGCGACGCTGTGTTTGGTGGTTTTGGTAGGCCAGAGACAGAAGCCGTCGTGGTGTTTGCAGGTCAGCACGACTCCCTTGAAACCTGCGTCCGCAAGCGTTTTGACAATTTGATCGGGATTGTAATCCGTCGGATTGAACATGTCGGGAGACTCGTCTCCAAACCCCCACTCCTTGTCTGTAAAAGTATTGGTCGTGAAGTGGACAAAAGAATACATCTCCATGTCCTGCCAGTTCAGCTGGGCCTTGTTGGGAACGGGAGGATAGACTGCATCAGCGGCAGCCCGGGACGGGGCAAGGGACAGGGCAACGCCCGCAATACCGCAAAGCAGAGAAGAAAAAACGGTGGAATGTCTTGAAGGACGAAAGGAGTAGAAAAAGGACATGGATTCAAATGAATTAACATATAACATACGCCTCTTTCCGGAGTAATCTTGCAAAAAATAATTTCCGGGAGGGAAAAACAGCCGGAAGACTGGAAACAGGGCGAACCTGACCGGAATGCCGCCTATTGGGGCTTATTGAGGATACCGGGAACAGTGAGGCATTTTTTGATTCAATGTTTGAGATGTTCTTAGATTAAATTTTCTGATTTTTTTCGATATAAAATTTTTTCCCTCTCATGTCTTCGAGTGTTTCTGTGAGGAGCATGCCGAATTTTATTAGTTTTTTTCTAATAGAGAGAGGCTGGTTATTGTTTAATTGTGATCGAATGAATTTATCGGCATCTCTCATTAGTTCTTTATTATTCCAAATATTAAGAATTTCTTCATATGTTTCTATAAAATTTGAATATGTTTTTTCGTTTTGCGTAAGTCCTATTAATATTTTTTGAAAAACATAACAAGTTTGCCGTTTTGTTTTCAATGATACATTATTGTCTTTATAATAAGTCTTCCAGGATTTGAAAAAAATATTTTTATTTTTTTCGTTATAAGAAAGTTTAAGTTCAGGGATATCAACACGAACAAAATCCCATATTTTTTTCATGTAGAGAGAGTTTGAATCAGGAGATTCATTTTCATCCAACAAAAGGGCATAAATTTCATAAGGACTGGTATTTTTCCAATTAAAAGGAACAAGGCTATCAATAAGATCAGAAACAATGAAGGGATCATTTTTGAAATTTCCCCTTATTTTAATGGCAAGATCTTTTTTCTTTATTTCACTAGCTTGTTTAACTTGCGTGGATAACCATAATTTCCAAGCACGGTAGTTACTGGGGTAAAATTCAATTGCCTGTTCCAAAAAAAATATAGATTCGTTGGTATTAGGTAAGAATTCTGACAAATACATACACAGGTTGGAACGTTTGGCTTCCAATCCGTTGAATTGCGAAATAGATTTTATAATAGAAGTTGATCCTTTCCAAGGAAGCTGTGGATTACCATTAGACCAAGCCCATCCGTAGATATTATTGCCAATAGTCCAACTTCCGTCAGCTCGTTTCCATATAAATGCACAATGTCCCGGCTGACCTATAGTATAACAAGGAATTCCTCTGGACTTTAAAAATCCACAGGCAGCTTTGGACACAGCTCCGCACACACCTCCGTATGTTGTGTAAATTTGAAGGGTTGTTTGTTTGTTGTCATAGAAAGCAAGGCCAGAATGTATGCTAATGCCTCTTTCGTTTATATTCCTGTAGGGAATTAACCCACACACTTTGCTTGCTGCATTTATTTCATTAATATGTTGCTTTTTTTCTAGTAGATATGCTTGCCCCCATGCTAATGTTTCGATCCCTCCTGCAACTGATTCAGTATCTTTTAGAAGCAATATATACTCCCATGGTTCTAAAGTAGAGAATTGGAGAAACAATTTTTGTGCTAGGAATGAATTTTTGTAAAAATTATATCGAGCTACGCATTCTTCTTGAGATAAAATATTTAAACACAGTGCGGCCCCTAAAGCCAGATTCAATAAAGGAGGATGAAATTCTTTTCCTTCTTTTGACCAGAGGAAATAGAGAAAATCAAACGAATTAGAATTTGGTTGATTGGCGAATAAGAACTTTTCAAAAATATCAGGGTGCGCAATGACCCATTGCATGAATTCTCTGTCTTTTAATCCACTTCCGGCAAATATTCCCTTCCATTTGATGGAGTTAAAATAAAGACCCATCCAGCAAGCCAGCTGCAAATTTTTATCTGCGGTAAATTTCTCAATACTATTTTTGTCTGGCCTTTTTTTCTGAACATCACGATAAACATATTTAAAGCAGAAATCTGATATCTTTTTTGGATTTCCTGTAGAACAAACAGAAGTTAAATTTGATTCAAAGCCTGCTTTGGCAGTTTCTGTGAATGTGAGTAGAGAAATTAATAAAGAAAAAAATATGAATTTTATTCTATTTTTTCTGAAGATTTTTATCATTCTTTTTTGCTATTTTTATTGTTGTATGATTTCTATCTTTTTTAATCGTTCTTGTATTTCCTTTGCGTTCTTTTTTCTGAATTCAGACATAGCAATTTCTACATCAAAGTAAAGTTTTACTGTTTTTTTGTTTTCGGGATTATCTTTATCCGTTTTTTGTAGAGTATATGTTTGTGTGGAATGTCCATTATTCATGTTATCCATCATACATATGGCTTTAATTTTATATTCAGGATAGTTTTCCTTAATGTGTTTTTTAGCAAAATTTTCAGCTTTTTCTATGGATTTTTCAGTGATGACTATTGGATGGGTACTGGACAATCCAAGTTCTGTATCTGCACATTTCTGTCGTTTTACAGTAGAAATTTCATTAGACAAAACTACCGGAAAAGTAAAGAAAAGTGCTACAAGAACTGAATTTGCTATTAATGTATGATTCATATTTATGATATAGTTAATTAAGGATTATTGTGTTCTTCACACTGACTTTCGAGTTGTGTATTGAGTTCTTCTTCTAATTTGGCGATTCTATCTAGAGCTTTTTCCTTGGATTCAGATAAAGAAAAAAAGTAGTCTGTACCAGCTTGAGATAAAAGTTTATTTTGCGAGTGTAATTGCCATTCGCTAGTGGGCTTTCCTTTGTGAATAAAGCGATAAGCGTAGATAATATTGACATGATGAGCAAATCTGGAGGTAGAAAGGTTTCCTGCCATATCAAGAATATTACTTGCTTTTTTTACTATTTGTTTGATAAGTTCATTGGCAATTAATTTAGTCGCTTGTTTTAAGGCGGCTTCTGCTCCTTTGATTTCTATAGATTTTTCGCCAAGTGGGCTTCCATAAATGACAGCGACAAAATCAATGCGGCATTGATCCTGATTTTCTTCTTGGGCTTGGACTGTGGGCCATATGAGTACAAGAGTAAGGATGATTAACGTAAAAATAATACGAAACATGTTATTTTTTCTAAATAACTTATTTTTGAATAAGTTCAAGAAAAATTTTGAATTTAAAAGTCTTAAATCTTTTTTTTATTTGAGAAATCAGGGGGCGATGAGACCTTCCTCGGTTTCCTTTTTGAGCCGCAGCTGGCCGCAGGCCGCGTCAATTTCGCCGCCCTTTTCCATTCGCATGGTGACGGAGACGCCAGCCTGAATGAGACCGTCGCGGAACTGGTAGCAGTCGGATTCTGAGGGGCGTTTCCAGGGGAGGCCGTCCACCGTATTGTAGGGGATGAGGTTGACCTTGGCGTGAAAGCGGCGGGCATGGGCGGCCAGCAGGCGCATTTGCTCCGGGCTGTTGTTGACTCCGTCGATCAGGATGTACTCAAAGGTAATCATCTGCTTCTTCTGGGACGTCCAGTAATCGAGCGCGTCAAACAGGGTTTCCAGAGGCCACTTTTTATTGACGGGCATGATTTGCTCCCGTACTTCATTGGTGGCTCCGTGCAGGGAAATGGCGAGCCGGATTTGCCGGGGATCGTCGGCCAGCCGGCGGATGTGGGGAGCGTGGCCCGAGGAGGAGAGAGTCAGATGTCTGGCTCCGATCGTAAGGCCCCAGGGCGCGTTGATGGCATCCAGCGCGCGGGTGAAGTTGTCCCAGTTGGCGAGAGGTTCGCCCATGCCCATGAAGACAAGATTGTTGACCCTCTGCCCGCTGAGAGCCTCTGCCTGGAGTACTTGCTCGACGATTTCATCCGCGCGCAGGTCACGGGTAAAACCGTTCAGACCGGAGGCGCAGAAGCGGCAGCCAAAGGCGCAGCCTACTTGCGATGAGACGCACAGGGTCTGGCGGTCGGAGTCTTCTCCAAACAGGGCCTGGGAAGCCGGAAGCAGGACGGACTCGATATAGCGGCCGTCATCCAGCCTGTAGAGGAATTTTCGCGTCCCCCCGTATTCCTGCGCCTGCGTCTGGACATGAGCCAGGGTGCGGAGGACGTAACGCTCGGCGAGGGCATTCCTCAGGGCGGCGGGGACATTGTGCATCTCGTCCCAGGAGGAGACGCGCTTTTTCCAGACCCATTCCAGAATCTGCTTGGCCCGGAAGGCGGGCTGCCCCAGATCTTTGACTGCGGCAGTCAGCTCTTCTGGGGTGAGGGATAGGAGGGAGTCCGGCATAATAATGGGAGGCGGTCAGTCCCGGACGGGAACGGTGCAGTACAGGACTTTGCTGTCTCCCGCGCGGGAGACGCCTCCGGCGGCCTGCCGGGGCAGCAGGAAGAAGTCGCCGCTTTGAGCGATAACTCCTTCGCCAAAATCCAGAGTGCCTTCCGCAACTACGGCCAGGGCAAAATGTTCCGGGTCCTGCTGGGTGAGGAGATCGCCTTTTTTCAGAAGAATTTCTTCCAGCCGGAACTCGGGCGTGTCGGCCAGGGTGCCCGGTTCCGCCGGGCGGGCCTGGGGGCGGATGTCGTCGAGATGGATGCTTTGCAGGGACTGGCTGACGTGGAGCTCCCTCGGGCGCCCTTGATCGTCCGTCCGGTTCCAGTCGTACAGGCGATAGGTCGTGTCGCTGTTTTCCTGAATCTCAAAAATTTGCAGTCCCGCGCCAATGGCATGGATGCGCCCGCTGGGGATGAACAGGGACTCTCCTCTCGCCGGGCATATGGTGTGAATCAGGGATTCCAGGCTGCCAGACCGGACGGCCTGCTCCACTTCTTCGCGGGTGGTTTCCTGTTTCCATCCTGAGTACAGGATGGCTCCGGGAGCCGCCTCGGCGATATACCAGATTTCCGTTTTGGGCTCTCCGCCGAGAGCCGGCGCGGCAGAGGCGGGCGGGTGAACTTGTATGGAGAGTTTGTCTTTCGCATCCAGAATTTTGCAGAGGAGGGGGAAGCGGTCAAAGCGCTCATAACCGCGGCCAAAGAGTTCCTCGCGTTTTCCGGTCCAGAGATCATGCAGCGTCACACCGGAGAACTCTCCCGAGATGACCTCGCTTGACAGCTCCGGGCGGTCGGAGATTTCCCACGACTCTCCATAGGCCTGTCCGTCGTCGGGCAGGGGGCGGTGAAAGCGTTTTTCCAGATCGCGGCCTCCCCAGATACGGGGAAACACGACCGGGCGGAAAAAGACGGGCAGGGCGGGCATGACGGCTTAGAGCAGGGTTTCGATAAAGGATTCCTTGCAGAAGAGGGAGAAATCGTCCGCCCCTTCTCCCGTGCCGATGTAGGCCGGGGGAATGTTCAACTCGTCCATGATCGCCACGGCGACTCCTCCCTTGCCCGAGCCGTCCAGTTTGGTGACGATGAGACCGTCCAAAGGCGTAGCCTTGCGAAATTCTTTTGCCTGGGCGAGCGCGTTGGCTCCCGTGGTCGCATCGACGACCAGATAGGTCTTGTGGGGCGCGGTCTCGTCCTGCTTGGCGAGGGTGCGCCGTATTTTTGCCAGCTCCTCCATCAGATTGTGGCGGGTGTGGAGACGGCCCGCCGTGTCGCAGATGACAAACTGGGTGCCGTCCTGCAGGGCCTGCGCGTGGGCTTCGAAGCAGACGGAGGAGGGGTCCTGATTGTCCCGGCCCTTGTAGAGGGGCAGGGAGAGCTTGTGAGCCCAGGCCTCGAGTTGCTCGACAGCCGCGGCGCGGAAGGTGTCGGCGGCGGCCAGCAGGGTGGAGTAGCCCGCTTTGCGCAGCGTATGGGCGAGTTTGGCGGAAGAGGTGGTCTTGCCCGTACCGTTGACGCCGACGACGAGAATGACTGTCGGCTTGCCGTCGGGACGGGGGCGGAGGGGAAGCGCGTCGTGGGGGAGGATGTCTCCTATTTTGCGCTTGGCGGAGAGGATGACGTCCTCGGGGGAGACATCGCTCCGATCCCTGAGGCCGTCCACCAGGGAGAGGGCCAGACGTATGCCTATGTCGGAAGACACGAGGTCGGCTTCCAGCTCGTCCCAGTCGATTTTGCGGCGGGAGAATTTGTCAAAGATGCGTGAAAAGAAGCCTGCCATAAGTGGAGTAGGAAAGAGGGGATGTGCAAACCGGGCGGCTTAGGCGCGGGCGGCGTCTTTGCCTACCTTGTCGAGGATGCCGTTGACAAAGCGGGCGGAGTCGGAGCCGGAGAAGCGGGTGGCCGTATCGAGAGCCTCGGAAATGGCGACGGGCATCGGGACGTCCGGGCGGAACAGAAGCTCGTAGGTGCCCAGGCGCAGGACGGCCCGGTCCACGGGGCCGAGACGCTCGGGAGAGTAGTTTTCAATAGTCCGGGAGAGTACGCCGTCGATCTCGTCGAGATGGGAGATGACCTTGTGTACAAGAGCGCTGCTTTCCTGGCGCAGGGTATCCATTTTGTGCTGTGCCTTGCGGATGTGGGTCGTTTCCGCGTCTTCCGGGTATCCGAGGGGCGACTGGATGGGGATCAGGCTTTCGCCGACTACCTGAAGTTTTTTCGCCGAGGCGGACAGGGGCTCCAGAAGCGGACGGAAGGCGGGATAGTTGGCTTGCAGTTCCAGCATCAGCGTACGCCCGTGAATCAGCGTGGAGTTGATGGCAAAAAATTCCTTCAGCGCGGAGGCGGTCTCTCCGGTTTTATTGTCCGGGTCCGCCTTGGGGGCGGAGAAAAGACTGTGCAAACGGGAAGTCCAGGTATGCTCGTCCTTTTGAATCTTGACGAGCATGTCGGCCAGATCGTTTGTAGCGGGCTCGGCCTGGAGTGCGGGCAGCGCTTCCGCCAGACGGATTTCGAATTTGGCCAGCCTGTTGTCGCGGTCCCGGACGAGATGCTCGATCAGCTTGATTTTGGCATTCTGAATGCGGATCAGGTCTTGTTCCAGAAGAACGCTCCAGAACTCCTCGAAGGAGTCGGACGGCGACGGGACGGAGCCTTCCAGTTGGAGGCTGTAGAGAAGCTGTACGGCGGTTTCTCGTATTTGGTGGCGGTCAGACATGCTTTTGAGGATAATGGGAAAGGAGTTGCTGACGTACGTCCAGCATGGCGGCGGCGGCTCTCGCGCCTTCGACGCCGCGATTCAGCTCTTCGCCGAAACAACGTTCGTCGGCCTGCTCGTCGTTGTTGACCAGCAGGACCTGATTGATGACGGGCACGCCGTGGGCGACGGCGAGATCCTGGAGAGCCTGTGTTACGGAGGTAGCGATCAGGTCGCCGTGCTCCGTACCGCCCCGGATGATGACGCCAAAGGAAATAATGGCGTCGGGGGGCGTGACGGAGGCCGCCATGGCCCGGATGGCGACGGGAATTTCAAAAGCTCCCGGTACGCGGATGACGGTGACGTCGGCCTGGGGCGCGAGAACTTTCAGCTCTTCCAGACAACGGGCGACCAGGGCATCCGTATGCGCTTCGTTGAACCGTGAGGCAACGATGCCGATGGCGCTTTTCGATTCGAAAGGGCGCGGGCAGGGGAGCGAGGCGGAGGACATGGCGGGGATTACTTAAGAAATAACAAGGCAAAAGTCAATCATCGGATTCCGGGGAAAGACCCCGGGCCGAACGAAGGAAAGCTCAGAGAAGATGTCCCATCCGGGTGCGTTTGGTCTCCAGATAGGCGCGGTTGTCGTCATTGGGGGCGAAGACAATGGGGATCTGCTCCGTGATTTCCAGCCCGTGCCCCTGCAGCCCGACGACTTTCTTGGGATTGTTGGTCATCAGCCGGAGCTTGCGTACGCCGAGATCGTGGAGCATTTGCGCGCCCATGCCGTACTCCCGGAGATCTTCGGGGTAGCCGAGCTTGAGATTGGCGTCCACGGTGTCCAGCCCTTCCTCCTGGAGCTTGTAGGCCTGGAGCTTGGCGGAGAGGCCGATGCCGCGCCCTTCCTGCCGGAGATAGAGGATGACGCCGCCCTCCCGGGAGACGCGCTTCATGGCGGCGTGGAGCTGGGAGCCGCAGTCGCACCGGCGGGAGCCGAAGACATCTCCGGTCAGACACTCGCTGTGTACGCGCACAAGAGTCGGCTGGTCGCCGGATATATCCCCGTGCACGAGGGCGAGATGCGTCTGCCCGTCCACGGTCGATTCATACAGGTGGCAGATAAAATCGCCGTAGTCGGTCGGGAGGTGAATGGTCGTGACCTTGCGGACGAGCTGCTCCCGGCGGCGTCTGTACTCGATAAGATCGGCGATCGTGCCCACCTTGAGACCGTGTTTGCGCTGGTACTCGCCCATATCGCCGAGCCGGGCCATGGTGCCGTCGTCCTTCATGATCTCACAGCATACCCCGGCCTGGGTCAGTCCCGCGAGGCGCATGAGATCGACTGTCGCCTCCGTGTGCCCGCTCCGGCGCAGGACGCCGCCCTCGACGGCGCGGAGGGGGAACAGGTGGCCGGGCTGGACAAAGTCGTGTTTGCCGCAGCCTTTGGTGCCGAGCAGCTTGATCGTCCTGGCCCGGTCATAGGAGCTGATGCCCGTTGTAATGCCTTCCGCCGCATCTACGGAAACAGTGAAGGCCGTGCTCATCTTTTCCCGGTTGACCGAGGTCATCAGGGGCAGCTCCAGCTCGTCGCAACGCTCCGGCGACAGGGGCGCGCAAATCAGGCCTCTCGCGTGAGTGACCATGAAAGAAATCTGGTCGGGCGTAATCGTCTCCGCCGCGCAAATAATATCGGCCTCGTTTTCCCGGTCGGGATCGTCTGTGATGATGACCATGCGTCCCGCCTTGATATCTTCAATGATCTCTTCAATCGGGCTGATCCGGACGCTGGGGGAGGAGGTACTCATGCGCGGATAATATCCCGCCCGCCCTTTCAAGTAAATGGAAATACCGCCCTATTGCGTCAGAAGACAGGCACAGCCGGGCCGGCGGAATTTCTTTTCGGGACAGGCGGGCGGGACGCCTCGTTTTCTCCGGGCGGATTGTTTGACGCCCTTTCTCATTGATTTTATACGGGGAACATGGCTTTATCCTCCCCGTGCTTGCCAAGAGAATCATCCCCTGTCTGGACGTAACGAACGGCCGCGTGGTCAAAGGAACGAACTTTGTCAATCTGCGTGACGCGGGAGACCCCGTCGAGTGCGCCGTCGCCTACGACAAACAGCAGGCCGACGAGCTTGTCTTCCTCGACATTACGGCGAGTTCGGACGGGCGCGCCACCATGGTGGACGTCATCCGCCGCACTGCCGACCGCTGTTTCATGCCTCTGACCGTCGGCGGCGGCATCCGTACGGTCGAAGACATGCGGGAAATGCTGCTGGCAGGAGCCGACAAAGTCTCTCTCAATACCGCCGCCCTGCACAACCCCGATCTCATTAACGAGGGGGCCAGGGCCTTCGGCTGCCAATGCATCGTCGTCGCCATTGACGCCAAGCGGGAGGGAGAGGGTAAATGGGGCGTCTATACCCATGGCGGCCGCAAGCCCTTTGGCCTGGACGCCATTGAATGGGCCAAAGAGGCGGAGCGCCGGGGCGCGGGAGAAATACTCCTTACCAGCATGGATGCCGACGGCACCAAGGCCGGGTACGATATCGAGCTGACGAGAAAAGTCAGCGAGTCGGTCAAAATACCTGTCATCGCCTCCGGCGGCGCGGGAAATCTCGACCATATGGTCGAAGTCCTCCGGGAGGGGCATGCCGACGCCGTACTGGCCGCCTCCATCTTCCACTTCGGCGAGCACAGCATCCCCGAGGCGAAGCAATACTTTGCCGGGCGCGGCATTCCCGTGCGCCCGGTGTTGTAAGGAAACCGCAATCCAGTGGTTAAAAGTATTTTATTTCCTTTACTCCATTGGGATAGGCGGGATCTACAGGCTTTGTAGCAGTCCTTCCGCTGGGGGCAATGGTCCATCCTTCCGCAATCAACTTTGCGTTACGCTCGGCCACGGCTTTTTCCGTCATGATTTGCGCCGGAGTTTTTGCCGAAGAGTCTGACGATGAGGAACCTGTCGAAGAAGCTCCGGATGCACTGGAAGAAGGATTTTTTATACCATTTGACGGGGTATTGAGTTGAAACGAGTGTCCTGTTGAAGTTACGTTTCCACTTCCCGTGTTTGTGATGGTTGTACAGGAGGGAGTGAACAGGGGAAACAGAAGAACGGCAAAACAAAGCGGGCCAAGTTTCATTTTTTCTTTTTTTGTAATGTTGAAGGAGAATTGAAGTGTAGAAGATATTTTTTGTTGTATTTTGTCAATTTAAAATGAACTATGAGTATTTATATTTGAAATATTTTACATTATTATTGGATAATGCCTTTTTTGAAAATTGTCGGGGGAGGAACGTTTTTTATCTGGAGAGTTTGCTGGAAAACCGGAGCCTTTTGTGACAAAAGATCTTCTGTTTATGAGTGTGCGCTGCCGGGAAATTACCTGCTCTTCCGCGTGTACCCGGTCAAAAGGCTGGCTCCCGTTTGACTGGGAACTCAATGTGTACCGGGGGTGCGAGCACGGGTGCCGCTATTGTTATGCGGTGTACTCGCACCAGTATTTGAGCAACCCCTCCGATGAGGCGTTTTTTGACGAGGTGTATGTGAAGACAAACGTCGTCGAGAAGCTGGAGGAGCAGCTCAAAAAACGCTCATGGAAGGGTGGAGTGATTAATCTTGGGAGTGTGACGGACAGTTACCAGCCCATAGAGGAAAGGTACAAGTTCATGCCGGAGATTCTGCGCCTGCTGATCAAGTACAGGACGCCGTGCGTGATCTCGACCAAATCGGACTTGATCCTCCGGGATTACGATTTGATCGCGGAGCTGGCCCGGCTCACTTATGTGAATGTCGCCGCTACCGTAACCTGCATGGACGAGCGGGTGCGCAGTATGGTAGAGCCTCACGCTGTGGAGTCTGGACGCCGTCTGACCATGTTGAAGGAATTTTCCCGGACGGAGGCTTCTACCGGGGTGCATTTCATGCCGATCATTCCGTACATCACCGACAGGCGCAGCAATGTAGAGGCCTTGTACGCGGCGGCGCGGGAGGCGGGAGTGGATTATGTACTGCCCGGCACGCTGAACTTGAGAGGACGTACCCGGGCCGTATTTTTTGATTTTATCGCCCGGGAGCTGCCCCGCCTGGAGGAGCCGTTGCGCAAGCTGTACAAAAAGGGCGGTCTGGAGGCCGGGTACAAGGCCCGGCTGTATGCGATGGTGGGCGAGATACGGGAGAAGTACGGGCTGTCCTCCGGATATACCCGCCACCCCGGGGAGACTCGGGACGGGAGCGGACCGATACAGATGACCCTTTTCCCCGAGGAACCGGAGCTTCCCGGCGGGGAAAACCCCTGAAGAACCGGCCCGGGAGCGCGCGAAAATCCTTACCCGTTAGATTGACCTTTTTTGTGGCTTGAGTCATCGTCCGGTTAATGGATGTGAAGCTCTCTACCGCAAACGCACCTTCCTCGGCGGGGCGTGTTTTTTTCCTGATTGCGTTCATTCTGGTCTGTCTCAATCTGAGATGCTCTTTTACGGCGGCTGATTCCCTGCTGCGCCGGATTGAGGAGGATTTGCATTTGTCGCTGGAGGGCTCGGGCGCGTTTGCCCTGCTGCCGGTTTTTGTGCTGGGGGTGGCGGCTCCGCTGGCTCCCCGGCTGTCTCGCGTGGTAGCGCCGGGGCGGCTGGTCTTCTGGGCGTTGATAGTGGCGGTCGCCGGGATATTGTGGCGGAGTTACGGGCAGACGGCGGGACTGTACGGGGGGATGATCGTCATGGGGCTCGGGCTGGGCGTGGGCGGGGCGGTCATTCCCGGCCTGGTAAAGAGGGAGTTCCCGGCGCACCAGTCCCTGATGATGGGGATGTACAGTGCGCTGGTGGGGCTGGGGAGCTCTCTGGGGGCGGCGGGAGCCATACCGGCGGCGCGTTTGCTCGGCGACTGGAATGACGGTCTGGCGGTCTGGGCGCTGCCCTTGCTTGTAGCGGCGTGTGTCTGGCTCTCGTATTTTATCGTTCACTCTTCCGTAAGCGGGAAAACGCTGAATACGCGCTTTTCCCGCCTGCTGTCCAATGGAGATGCCTGGGACGTAACCGTGTTTTACATGTTTCGCGTAGCCGGGGCGTATTTCATCTTTACCTGGCTGCCTACCCTGATGGTAGGGCGGGGGATGAGGCCGGAGGATGCGGGATTTTTACTGTCTCTGGCGACACTGGTTCAAATCCCTGCGGCGATGACCGCCCATTGGCTGACTGACCGGATGGGCGGGCACGGGCGGGCCGTGGTCGTGTCTTTTTTGCTGTCGTGCCTTTGCTGCTGGGGGTTCCTGTTTGCGCCTTTGGCCTATGTGATTCCGCTGGGAGTCGTCTTCGGGTTCAGCATAGGCGTTCTGTTCAGCCGGGGCATGGCGTTGATGGTGGAGCGGGCGAAGGACGAGGTCTCCTCAGTCGAGCTGTCGGGGATGTCCCAGGGCTTCGGCTTTACACTGGGAGCCCTGCTGGCTTTGGGGGGCAGTTCCTTTGTCCACCCGGGCGGTTCACCGTGGATGTTCTGCCTGATTTATACGCTCTTTTGTCTGGTCGGTCTGATATTCGGCAAGCGGTCGTCCCGCCCGGTTCAGATATAGATCGTTTTAAATAAAAACGGACGTTCCTTCTGGGGAACGTCCGCGGAGTAAAGGGGGGGTAACTGTCGTTACGTTTACATGGTCATGCCGCCGTCGCAGGCGAGCACCTGGCCCGTGATGTACTGGGCCTGTGGGCTGGCGAGGAACTCGACGCAGGCCGCGATGTCTTCCGGCGCGCCGAGTTTGGCGAGGGGAATGGTCTTGAGAATGGCGGCCTTCTGATCTTCCGACAGAACGTCGGTCATATCCGTGGCGATGAAGCCGGGAGCCACGACGTTGCAGGTCACCTTGCGGCTGGCCAGTTCCTTGGCGATGGATTTGCTGAAGCCGATCAGGCCCGCCTTGGAGGCGCTGTAGTTGGCTTGTCCGACATTGCCCATGAGGCCGATGACGGAGGCGATATTGATGATGCGCGCGCCGTCGGCTTTCATCAGGGGCTTGAGGAAAGCCTTGGTCGTATTGAAGGCTCCTTTGAGATTCGTGTCGATGACGGCGTCCCAGTCTTCGGACTTCAGGCGGAGCATCAGGTTGTCGCGGGTGATGCCCGCGTCGTTGACGAGGATGTCCACTTTGCCGAAGTCGGCGATGACCTCCGCTCCCATGGCCTGCACGGCGTCGAAGTCGGCGACGTCAACGGCGTAGGCTTTGGAGGAGCCGGGAAACTCGGCGTTGATTTTTTCCGCGGCGGCGGAACAGCTCGAGAGGCTGCGGCTGACGACGGCTACGCGGGCGCCCCGGGAGGCGAGACGGTGGGCGATGGCATAGCCGATACCACGACCGGCTCCGGTCACAACTGCTACTTTACCAGTGAACATGGGTGTATTCCTATAGGGACGGGACGGGGGAATCAAGCTCAATCTGTACGGGACAAAGGCCGGGCGGAGGATTTTGGGGGGGTGATCCGCCTTCCGGCTTCATACGAAATCTTCCTTCTTGTACCGGGGGAACGGAGGCGATAGTCTCCGCTCCATGACTGAACCTTCGCCGCCCCCCCCTCCCGGAGGAGGCCCCGCGTCCGGATGGTTCGGCAAAGTGCCCTATACCCGTCTCTTTCGCAATACGTCTCTTTTTGGCGGAGTGATGGGACTGAACATGTTGACGAATATGGGCCGCATGAAGGCCATGGCCCTGCTGCTCGGGCCGGGAGGAGTAGGCGTATTTGGGCTGTATTACAGTGTGCTGGGGTTCCTGTTTTCCTTCATTTCCCTGAGCCTGTCCACAAGCGGAGTGCGGGAAATCGCGGAGGCCTGGGGCGGGGGAAACTCCGGCCGGGCGGGAGAAATGTACCGGGTCGTGCGCCGGGTACTGGTCATTTTGGGCGTGGCGGGGAGCATCGGCCTGTTCTTTTGTGCGGAGTATGCAAGTGTGGAAATGTTTGGCGATGCCTCGCAGACAAATGCCTTTCGCTGGTTGTCGGTCATTTTTGTTTTTTCCAACCTCTTTGTCGGCCAGGAGGCCCTGCTGCAGGGAGTGCGCCGTCCCGGAGACGCGGCCCGCGCCGATGTGACGAGCAATATCCTCGGGGCGTGCTGCATGATCCTCTTCCTGTACCTTTGGGGCCGGCAGGGGCTGGTGCCGTCCCTGATCGCCTATCCCCTGATCCGGGTGCTGATCGGCTGGAGCCTGACGCGCCGGGTCCCTCTGGGGGGCAGGGAGCTCCTGTCCTGGGGACGCACCTGGCATCTGGCGCGGGATATGGCCTGGCTGGGGCTGGTGATTACGCTGTCCGGGCTGGTGGCAATGTGGTCCACGATGTGGATTCGCGCCTTTTTGATGGAGCGCAGCGGGGAAATGGAAGTGGGGTATTACACGGCGGCCTTCTCCGTCTCGACCTACGCCATTATTTTTGTGTCCAGCTCGCTGTCCATGGAGTTTTTCCCCCGTCTGTCGGCGCTGCGCGAGCATCCGGCCCTGTTTTCCTCTCTCGTCAACCGGCAGGTGGAAGTACTGGTTCTGTTGGCCGCGCCCTTCTTTTTGGCCGGGCTGGTATTCTCCGAGTGGCTGTTTCCGCTGTTTTACAGTGAGAGCTTCTCCGTGGCGACCGGGGCGTTTCGCTGGTTTTTGTGCGGCGCGATGGCCCAGCTGATTTCCTGGCCGATGGGATTGATCCGCTATGCGCACAAATGGGTCAAGCTCTCCTTTGCTCTGGAACTGTTGAGCTGTGCGATGCACATCGGGCTGATTGTCTGGCTGTACCCCCGTTTTGGCCTGACGGGGCTGGGAATGGCGTTCGCAATCCTGCGTTTTTACGAGTATGGGCAGAATCTGCTCATCAGCCGCTACGTCATGGGGTACCGGATGGACCGGGGCGCGGCTCTGGTTTCCTTTCTGGCGGCCGCAGGATTTGCCGCCTGCTTCGCGACGCTGCATTGGGGCGGCTCCGCCCTTTCCACGGGCTTTTTCCTGATCGGTCTGCTGGCGATGTATTTGAGGGGGAGGTCGCTGCTGGCTGGTGAAAGAGTTGCCTGACCGGCGCGAAAGAGGTAAATAGTAAGTCAAGATGACACTCCCCCTTCAAGTCTCCGGTTTGACCAAGGTATTCGGCTCCGTGACCGCTGTGGACCACCTGGATTTTGACGTTATGGCCGGGGAATGCCTCGGCCTGCTGGGCGTGAATGGCGCGGGCAAGACGACCACCATGAATATGATCCTCGGTCTGCTGACTCCGACGGCGGGAGAAATCTCCATTTTCGGCCATGATTTGAAAAAAGACCGCATTACTGCCCTCGGACTGTGCAATTTTTCCTCCGCCTATACCTCTCTGCCCGCCAATCTGCTCGTATGGCAGAATCTGGACGTCTTTGCCCGCATTTACGGCGTGCGCAACAGGAAGGAAAAAATAGAATCCCTGCTGGAAATGTTTGAAATCTCCCATCTTTACAAGCGGGTGACGGGGATGCTTTCTGCCGGGGAATCGACTCGTCTCAATTTGTGCAAGGCCCTGCTGAACGAGCCGAAGATGCTCCTGTTGGACGAGCCGACCGCTTCACTCGACCCGGACATTGCCGACAAGGTGCGCACAACGCTGACGCAGGTGCGGCAGCAGACCGGGATCAGCATGCTTTATACCTCCCACAACATGAGAGATGTCGAGGAGGTCTGCAACCGCATCCTGTTCATTCATCATGGCCGCATCCTGTTCATGGGAAGCGGGGCGGAGATGCTCGAGCGGTTTGGCGGAGAGTCGCTGGAGGATGTATTTATCTCCATCGCCCGGAGCCGGGACGGCGTGGCCCTGTAGGAGGCGGGGACGAATCATGTTGAGAAGGGATGCGCTCTTCGCTATGAATGGTCTTGTGCAATCAATTTTAGGCAGGACGGGAAGAATGGCATGGCCGGGAAAACTGCGGGGGCTGTATGCCGGCGCGGCCCTGTTGATGAGCGGAACAGTTTGTCTGGGCGGAGAGGAGGGGCGGTCTGTCTGGACCAATCTTGAGGGGAAGAAGATCGAGGCCGAGTATGCCGGGTATGATTCACGGAGCGGCAACGTCTCCCTGAAATGGAAAAACGGCAGGCGGGTTGTGTTGAAAGAATCTCTTTTGAGCGAGGAGGATAGACAATGGCTCCGGCGGAAGGAACAGGAAAACCGGCCCCCTGAACCCTCTGCGCTGGTAAAAGGCCGCCTGGGGAAAGTTTCCTCCATTCCGGCCGGGGAGGGATACCCCGCCAGTCATGTTTATTACCCGTCAAAGCTGGATTTGAAAAATCCTCCTCCCGTTATTTTCCTGTTTTCTCCTGTCGGCAACGGCCATTCCATGGCTTCCAAATTTGCCCGGGCGTGTGAGGAACGGGGCTGGGTGGCCGTCGGATTTGACGAATTCAGAAACCATAAAGGGGAACTCAAGGAAGAGCTGGCGAAGAAGTGGAACGCCCTGTTGAAAAACATGGACAAGCTCTACTTTTACGACCCCGAGCGGATGTATCTCGGAGGGATGTCCGGAGGCTCCGTGACGGCCTTCGGCAAGAGTGAAGGCACGGGAGAGGAAGCGCGCTACTGGAAGGGAGTCGTCGCCATGTGCGGCTGGCTGGGCGGTATGAAAACCGTCAATTGCCCGACAAAAATGGCCGTGATGTTTGTCGATAACTACAGCTCGGACGTCTATCCCAAGGACGACCCCAATATGCACTGGCACAAGGATGAGGAGAAAATTCTCAAAAAAAGGGGATGCAAGGTGGATTACAAGGCCTTCAAGGGGACGCATGAACTGCCTCCCGACGCGCTCCTCGTTCCCGTGCTGGAGTGGCTGGAGCAAAACAGCGTCAAGACATCGCAGCAGCAGCCCCCTGTTGAAACACTGATAAAGGGGGAAAAACTGGGGAAAGGCAAATAGTTGCGACTGCGCCATGAGCCGGAAGAAAGAGGTAAAAACAAACGCGATGCGCCTGCTGGACAGTCTGGGCGTGGAGTATCGGCACTATTTTTATGAGTGTGAAGAGTTTGCCGGATCGCTGCATACCGCTGAGGCTTTGGGACTGCCTGCCGAAAAATTGTACAAGACGCTCGTTGCCGAGGGGACGCCCCGGCATTATTATGTCTTTGTGATTCCCATAGAAGCCGAGCTTTCCCTGAAAAAAGCCGCCCGGGCGGTCGGAGAGAAGTCTCTTGCCCTGATTCCCGTCAAGGATATCACCCGGGTAACCGGATACGTCCGCGGCGGTTGCACCTGTCTGGGGATGAAGAAGAAATATCCGACCGTGATTGACGGGGGCGCGGCCTCTCTGCCTTCCATGGTAGTCAGCGGCGGCTGTCTCGGCTGCCAGATGGAGCTGAAGCCGGAGGATCTGCGCCGGGCCGCAGAGGGGCGGTTTGAAGACGTGACGGGGCTTTTTTGTCAATAGGAGAAAGATTGCCATATGGCAACCCGTATGTAACATGCGCTTGCCTGCCTGTTCTTTTGTCGGGATGGGGAGAGAAGCGTTTCAAGAGATTTATTTTATGGCTATTTTCAAAACAGGCAGAGGCGGGATGATGGGGCTGGCTGTGTGTTACCTTCTCTTTGCTTCATCCTCATGGGGCGCGGAACTGTTTGTCTCTCCGAACGGGAGTGACGGGAATCCCGGGACGGCGGATCGTCCCTTGCAATCTATTGCCGCCGCCGTTCAGAAAATCAGGAAGTCGCCGTTACAGGAGAATCGCCTCATTACCCTCGAGGACGGAGTGTATTATTTGAAGTCGCCCCTGATTTTGAATGGAGAGGATTCGGGAATTGTGATCCGTTCAAAAAATCCCCGCAAGGCGGTTGTCAGCGGAGCAACGCCGTTTTCGGCGGAATGGAGCGACTATCGGGACGGCATTAAAAAGACGCCAGTCCCTCGGGGGATGGACTTGGATGTGCTGTTTGTCAACGGCAGGCCCATGCATATGGCGCGTTATCCCAACTATGATTCCCATGCGGCCGTTTTTCACGGAACGGCGTCCGACGCCGATAGCGCGGAAAGAGTTGCCCGATGGACGAATCCCGCAGGAGGCTATCTGCACGCCCTGCATGACCGCATGTGGGGGGGAATGCATTTTCGCATCCTCGGCAAGGATGGGAACAAGCTGAAACGGGAGGGGGGCTGGCAGAACAACCGTCCTTCTGCCCCTCACGCCCGTTACAAATTTGTGGAGAATATTTTTGAGGAGCTGGATGCTCCCGGAGAATGGTATTTGGACAAGGCCGGCAATACGCTGTACCTGTATCCCGAAGAGGGGGTTGATTTGTCAAAGGCGCGTCTGGAGGCCGCCGGGCCGGAAGAATTGATCGTTTTGCGTCAGGAGGGGAAAAAGGAGGTCTCGAGGGTAACCCTCAAGGATATTGTTTTCACCGGGACGCGGCGGACATTCATGGAAAACAGGGAACCTTTGTTGAGAAGCGACTGGACGATTTACAGGAGTGGAGCCGTTTTGATGCAGGGAACGGAGGATTGCCATATTATCGGATGCGATTTTTTTGATCTGGGCGGCAATGCCGTTTTTGTCGATGGGAAAAATACAGGTGTCCGGATCGTCTCCTGCGATATATACGATGTGGGCGGCAATGGCATTGCTTTTGTCGGGAAACGTTCGGCCTATCGGGGGCCCAGGGATTACGATGAAGCCAAGTCCCTGTCTCTGGAAACGATGGACAGGACTCCCGGGCCGCTTACGCAGGAATACCCGTCAAACTGCCTTGTAGATGATTGCCGCATTGTCCGCACGGGGCAAATAGAGAAACAAACGGCGGGCGTCGAAATTTCATTGGCGCGCAATATAGTCGTGCGCTCCTGCTCCATTTACGAAGTGCCTCGTGCCGGAATCAATATCGGAGAGGGAGCCTGGGGCGGGCATGTGATAGAGTATTGCGATGTATTTGATACCGTGCTGGAGACAAATGACCATGGCTCCTTCAACTCCTGGGGGCGGGATCGCTTTTGGAAAGCGGATCAAATTGCGCTATCCCGGGACAGGGACATAGTCCTGCTGGATGTCGTGCAGCCCGTCGTAATCAGGAACAATCGCTGGCGTTGCGATCACGGCTGGGACGTTGATTTGGACGACGGCTCCTCGAATTACGAAATCTACAATAATGTCATGCTCCGGTCCGGCCTGAAATTGCGGGAAGGCTTTTTCAGAAAAGTGTATAACAATATCATCGTAAACAACACAGTTCATCCGCATGTATGGTTCAAACAGAGCGGAGACGAAGTATTTAACAATATTGTTTTTCTGGACACCTACGAAAAAGCCGGAGAGATGAAATTCTCTCCCTGGGGCAGGTGCATGGACCGTAATTTTGTCCATGTTTCCGGGGCGAAAGGTACGGAGCCCGCGGCCGGGCTGGCCTCCCTGTCCGGCGGTGACTCCGGTTCGCTGAAAGGAGACGCCCTTTTTGTTGACCCTGCCCAGGGCGATTTTACGGTAAAAAAGGAGTCTCCGGTACTGGGCCTCGGCTTTAAAAACATCCCGATGACTCATTTTGGCGTACGCTCCCCCCGCTTGAAACAGGGAGTAAGAACTCCTGAAATTCCTGCCATTATTTCTGGAACGAAGGACGATTCTGGGAAACAGCCTTCTTCTGTTCATTTGAGAGAAGCGGGCGCGTTTCTGCGCCCCGCCCGGGGGAGCGGCGACTTGTCTGTGTATGGATTGAAGCCGGAAGATTTGGAGCGCGCCCTGGTAGTGGTCTCCGTGGATAAAAAAGGCTTGTTTGATTTTGCCGGAATTGCTCCCGGCGACGTTATTCTGGCGATCAATGGCGTAGCGCTTGATGGCGTGGGCACGTTGAGAGAGAAGTTGGCTTCGGGAGAAAAAAACAGCTTTACAGTACGGAGAAATCAGAAAAACCATGACTTGGTCATAGGCGGCAAATAGAAAAATATGGCCCGGGGAGACACCGGGCATGGAGGATAAAAAGAGAGGCATAAACTGTTTTCGGGAAGAAAATCTTCGCGAATAGGAGGAATTTCCGGGAGAAAACGGCTTTTTCCACGCAGGCTATTTTGGGTGGCGGGGAAGATATTTAATTTACATTTACCCATTCAACTTTATACTTGAGGCGATGATTTTTTCGGGCTGACCGGAACTCATTTCCCTTTTGGGAACAGGGATTACTCTACGTTAAATTCATGAAACTTCACCTGCCCACTAGACTGCGTAAGGCGCTTTTGGCCGCTTTTACTGTTTCTTCAGTCATGGCAGCTTCTGCGGCGGGCGTCTCTGCGGACTGGTCCTCAAGCGAAAACAATGCGGGAATCGCGCCGTATGACGGCGTGTGGCTTGTGTCTTCCGAAGGGGATGCCTCCGAATGCGCGGCGGTCGGGTGTGAGGCCGGCTCCTCCGCTGGTGATCGCCCTATTGTCGGGATCGGGGAGTTTTCTTTCGGCCGCCCGGTCATTCAGAGTGAAGAAGACCTGACTCTGGCCGGATTGCTGGATGCGGCCAATGAGCTGCACCACAAGACCGGGAGCAGTACTTTCAACCTCGCCGAGGGCGGTTTGTCCTCTCTGGCGGCTCTTGTTGCGGATGATCTCGTGATCAGCTGCACAAATTACTTTATGGAGGCCTTGAGTACGGGGGCTGTCATAGATGCCGCTGCTGAAACAGCCCCTCCAAAGGAGCTGCCCCTTACGGATACGGTGTCGGGCAGTCCCCATTCGGGCAAGGCTCAGGTCAGGGATGCGGATTTGACTCTTGAGGCCGAAGACGACGGGGAAGACCTCCGGGAAGACGAGAGCGCGTTTGATTTATCCGAAGAAAAGAAACGTCTTTTTTCCGAACCCTCCGCCCTCAATCCTGAGGAAAACAGGCAGATTTTCAGTGAAATGCCTCTCAATCCGGCGGATGAACGGATGAGAAGTGTCTATGAGTACTTCATGAAGGAAGGCTCCCTTCAAAAGGATGACGCCGGTACGATCATGATAGATACCGGCCAGTCCGTAAGATTTGAAGGAGAGCTTGAGGACTCCACCGACTATTACAAGACAGGCGAAGGCACTCTTATCCTCAACACTCCGTCCTCCTACAAGGGCACTTTCCATCTCTCCGAAGGTACGCTGGCCGTTCAGTCCTCCAACGCCTACGGCAGCGAATCCACCCTGCTCATTGACGGAACCGGCGTCACGCTCCAGTCCGGCACGCTAGGCGGGGACGCGGTGTACTTTGACTCCGCCCTGGCCGTGGACGGCAATCGCGAGTTTACGGTAGATACCTTGTCCGACACCGTTTGGAGCGGCCTCCTTGAAGGGCGCCGGGGCCTGATGAACAAGACGGGCGCGGCCAATCTCGAAATCAACAACGCCCAGAGCCAGGACTTTGCCGCAGCGATCCGGGTAAACGAGGGCAGTCTCGCCCTCAACGGCAGAATAGGCAGCTCCATTGTTCTGGAAAAAGGAACGATGCTGTCCGGCAACGGATTTACCTCCGGTCATGTGGCCGCCCTGGGCGACGATACCGTCATCGAAATAGGCGGAGCGGGAGACCGCGGAAGCATGGCGGTACTGACTGTGGGCTCACTGAGCCTCAGATATGCCGGAGTCGATGAATCGGGCGTCAACAGGAGCGGAACAAAGGTTATCTTTGACCTGGATATTGCCCGTAATGCCCATGACAGGCTGGTAGTGGCCGGCAAGGCCGAGTTGAATCAGGCCGTCGTGGAAATACGTACGGGAGATGATATCGCGGAGCAGGAACTCTCCCTCTCCGGAGATGAAAGATACACGCTGGTGGAAGCCGGCGAAATCTCGGGTACCTTCCAGACTGACGTGCAGCATGGCTTCTATCTGCACAACGCCCACATCGAGTACACCGACAGGGGCGCCGACCTTGTCCTGTCTCTCAATTACAAGGGCGTAGGAAAGAATGCAAACCAGACTCGGGTGAGCGATGCGCTCCAGTCTCTGGATAGGGCGGGCTCGGCCTCCGGCGCTCTGGGCGGGATGATGGATGCGCTGGACACTACGAGAAGCTCCGATGACGCCCGGGCCGCCCTCGACTCGGCGGGCGGCGTGAGCCTCACCACGACAATGGGCTCCCTGATTGCGGGCGGCATCAATCACTTGCGCACCTTGCGCAGCTCCATGGGAGACAATGTCTATCGCGTGGGGCTTGCCGGCAGTGAGTCCGGCCCTGCCGCCGTCAATACGGATATGTGGTTCTCGCCTGTGACCGGGTACAACAGGGCGGCCTCAGACAGCAATGCGCCCGGCTTCAGCAGGAGCTCATGGGGCGGCCTGATGGGCCTGGAACGCCGTCTGACGCAAAACGCGCTGGCGGGGCTGGCCCTCGGCTACGACCATGCGCGCACCTCCGTGACCGGCGAGCGGTATGAATCGGACCATTGCACGATTGACCTTTACGGCAGCTTCCGGAGCGGTCAATGGCAGCACCGCGCGAGCGTGGGGGTCGGGTTCCACGACTTTGTCAACGACCGGTTTGTCACGGTCGGCGACCGATTTGGCCGCGAATCCAGAGGCCGGACGGACGGCCTGTCGCTGAACCTGTCGTATGAACTGTCTTATGAGTTCGCTCTTGGCGAGACCTCCAGCATCGCGCCTCTCTTCACGATAGAGAGCAGCTTGAACCGGATCGACGGCTACAGTGAGGGCGGCGCCATAGGCAATGCCGGGTTGACTCTGGCCAAACAGGATGCATGGGCGACCGTATTGGGCATGGGCGTCCGCCATACGCAGCGTCTCTTCCTGTTTAACGGCGCGCCCGCCGCGACAGTAGAGCTCTCCGCGCTGCTGACCGCCGATGTGGGCGACCAGGGCGCAAGCGTCGAGGCGTCGTTCCTCGGGGCTCCCGGGAAAAACTTTACCCTTGCCCCTGCCTCAATGAATCGCGTGGGCGGGTTGATCGGCGCGGGCATGACAGTGCCCGTGACGGAGCGGTTTTCTACCTTTGGCGGGATCAACTTCGAGTTCCGCGACGATACGCGGGATCTGAACGCCAATGCCGGTGTGAGATACATCTTCTGATAATTCCCCTTAAAACGGAGTGCGCCGCCTGATGATCGGGCGGCGCATTTTTTTCGGGAGAATGCTTGTGCGGGAAAAAGGAGGAACCGTTTGATTTCCTCCTCCCGGGAGAGGGGGGGATTCAGCGTTTTTTCTTTTTGACATCGACGCCCCGGCGTTTCAGAAACTCGCGGGCGGCGTCCAGATAGGCGATGGAGGCGGAGCCTCCGCCGTCGTGCTCGAAGATGGTGTGCCCGAAGCTGGGAGCCTCTCCCAGCCGGATGGAGCGGGGGATGACTGACTGGTAAAGGCTGTTGGGCAGGTGCTCCTTGACCTGATCGACGACTTGCCGGGACAGGTTGGTGCGGCCGTCGTACATGGTCATCAGAATGCCCTCGTGGCGCAGGAGAGAGTTGGCCCCCGACAGTTGAATCTGGCGGACTACCTGGATAATCTTGGCCAGCCCCTCAAGGCCGAACCACTCGCACTGGAGCGGCGTCAGAATCTCGTCGGAGGCGGCGAGAGCCGAGGTCATCAGTACGCCGAGAGAGGGGGGAGTATCGAGAATGCAGAAATCTATTTCAAACGTGTCGCGTATGCCCGAGATGATCTCCTTCAGTTTGGTCAGATGCTTGCCCGTGCGGGCCAGTTCGATTTCCACCCCGGCCAGCTCCATGTGGGAGGGGATGATCCAGAGATTGTCGCGTCCCGTGGGCAGGATGCGCTCGACAGCGGAGCCTTCCCCAATCAAGGGCTGGTAGAGACAGCTCTCCATGGTGGACTCAATGCCCAGGCCGCTGGTCGCGTTTGCCTGGGGATCAAGGTCTATGAGCAGGATTTTTTGCCCCAGTTTTGCCAGAGCCGCCGACAGGTTGATGGCGGTGGTGGTTTTTCCGACTCCTCCCTTTTGGTTGGCGATGGCGACTACTTTCATGCCCGGCAGGATGGAGCAAGACAGGCTCGCGGTCAAGAGGAGAGTATGCGCGGGCGGGAATGAAAAAAGGGCGGAACGCGCGTTCCGCCCTTTGAGGTAAAAATCCCGTGAGGGGAGGGGATCAGTCCTGCTTGGGCTGATGCTTTTCCGGGAGCTTGGTCTGGATGTACAGCTCACGGAGCTGCTTGAAGTCTACCGTAGCCGGGGAGTCGGACATGAGGTCTGCGCCGCGGTTGTTTTTCGGGAAGGCGATGACTTCGCGGATGGAGTCCACGCCGCAGATCAGCATGACCAGGCGGTCAAGGCCGAGGGCGACGCCTCCGTGGGGCGGTGCGCCAAAGCTGAAGGCTTCCAGAATGTGACCGAACTGCTCGCTGGCCGTCTCATCGGAGATGCCGAGGGCGCGGAACATGGCTGCCTGGAGATCCCGTTCGTGGATACGGATGGAGCCGCCGCCGAGTTCATAGCCGTTCAGCACGACGTCATAGGCCTGGGCGCGAAGGTCGGCGGAGAGTTCTCCCTTGAGAAGTTTTTCTTCGTCTTCCTTGACCGGGCGGGTGAAGGGGTGGTGGATTGCGGCCCAGCGCTGCTCCTCTTCATCCCAGCCGAGAAGCGGGAATTCGGTGACCCACAGGAAGTTGAGCTCTTCGTTGCCTTCCAGAATGTTCAGGAAGTTGGCGCAGGCGAGGCGGACGCGGCCCAGGATTTCACAGGACTGTTCCCAGGCGCCGGCGGCGAAGAGGATCAGGTCGCCCGTTTCGATGTTGAGGCGTTCAGTCAGAATAGCCTTTTCTTCATCGGAAAGGAACTTGGTAATCGGGGACTTCCACTCGTCTTCTCGTACTTTGATGAAGGCGAGCCCCTTGGCGCCGGCTTCGATGGCGGTCTTGGTCAGGGAGTCCATCTGGCCGACGGAGGCGGTGGCGAATCCCTTGGCGTTGATAGCCTTGACTACGCCGCCGTTGGCGATGGCGCCGGAGAATACTTTGAAGCCGCTGCTGGCGAAGACGTCGGAGAGATCGACGATCGTCATGTCGAAGCGGCGGTCGGGCTTGTCGGAGCCGTAGGTATTCATCGCGTCTTTCCAGGTCATGCGCTCGAACGGCGTCGGGATATCGACTCCGCGTGTGGCCTTGAAGGAGCGGCTCAGGATGCCTTCGATCAATTTATAGATGTCTTCCGGCGTGATGAAGGAGGCTTCGATGTCTATCTGGGTGAACTCCGGCTGGCGGTCGGCGCGCAGATCCTCGTCGCGGAAGCAGCGGGCAACCTGGAAGTAGCGCTCCATACCGGCAACCATCAGGAGCTGCTTGTACTGCTGGGGAGCCTGGGGCAGGGCGTAGAACTTGCCGGGGCTCAGGCGGGAGGGAACGAGGAAGTCGCGTGCGCCTTCCGGTGTGGACTTGGAGAGGATGGGCGTCTCGATTTCGAGGAAGCCGTTCTCGTCGAGGAAGTCGCGGGTGGCTTTGGTCACGCGGTGGCGCAGGGCGATGTTGCGCGCCATGCAGGGGCGGCGCAGGTCAAGGTAGCGGTACTTCAGGCGGAGGTCTTCGTTGGCGACGACCCGGTCGAGCTGGAAGGGCAGGACTTCGGCCTTGTTGACGATGGTGAGATCGTTGGCGACGATTTCGATTTCCCCGGTAGGCAGATCGGGGTTGGTGGTGTCGATTGTGTCGGTCTTGAGACGGAGAGCCACTTTCCCGGTAACTTGCACGACAAATTCGTTGCGCAGAGTTTGGGAGAGTTCGGCGACGGCTTCGTTTTCTTCGGGGCGGAAGACCACCTGTGTGATGCCGTCGCGGTCGCGGAGGTCGATGAAGATGACGCCGCCGTGGTCTCGTACAGAGTCCACCCAGCCAATGAGAGTCACTGTTTCAGAGGCGTTGGACGCGCGGAGTTCGTTACATGTGTGAGTACGCATATCGGGAATTTTGAGAAGAGGTTAGGAAAAGAGGGTGGACAGAGTTTCCAGCAGGGTCTCGGTATCGAATTTTTCGGCCTGCCGGGTGGAGAGATTTTTCAGTTCGTACGTTTCGGGGGAGGCTTCGTTGACGATAATGGCGTATTTGGCTCCCTGTTTTTCCGCCCGCTGGAACTGTGCTCCGAATTTGGCCGGAGAGAGAGGCAGATCGATGCGCAGGCCCTGATCACGCAGGACGGAGGCGAGGCTGAGCGCGTACTTGCGGCGGGTCTCGTCGGCGACGACGATGTACAGGTCGCACGCGCCCCTGGCAAGGTAGTTTTGCAGCAGGACATTCGCATGGGGCGTCTGCTCGATCAGGTGGCGGATGACGACGTCTCCCATGGCGAATCCGGTGGCGGGGAGATCTGCCGCATTGTTGGAGAGGCCGGCGACGAGCGTGTCGTAGCGGCCGCCTCCGGCGACGGCGCGGAGATTCTTGGATGTATCGAAGATTTCAAAGACCAGTCCGGTATAGTAGGCGAGGCCGCGGACGATGGAGAGGTCGAGCGAGGCATAGGCCTCGAGCCCGCGGGCCGTCAGATCCTCAAGAAGCACCTCGTAGCGCTCGGAGGAGCCGGCGGGAGGCTCGGCGATGAAGGACTCCAGTTCCGATCGGACAAGGCCGAAGGGCGCGAGCTTGCGGTTCGTATCCTCTTCCCGGTCACGCTCCAGCTTGTCCACGACGCCCAGGAAGGTGGGGATTTGATCCTCGGCAATCCCTCGCTCCGAGGCAAACTTGATCCAGGCTTCACGGTCGGAGACCCGGACAATGAAGTCGCCCGGCTGAAAGCCGAACTCTCTCATGCAGTCGATGGCGAGCGAGATCAGCTCGGCGTCGGCGTGGGTGCTTTTCTCTCCGAGAATATCCGCATTGAACTGATAAAACTCGCGGAGGCGTCCCTTTTGCGGCTTTTCGTAGCGGAAGCAGCAGCCGATTTCAAACCACTTGAGAGGCTTGACGTATTCTCTCTGATAGGCGGCGGCGATACGGCCGAGAGAGGCGGTCAGCTCAGGGCGGAGGGTGACGTCGCGGCCTCCCTGGTCCTCAAAGCGGAAGAGCTGGGTGGGAAGCTCGCCTCCGGTTTTTTTTAGATAAAGCTCGGTGGCCTCAAGCGTGGGCGCCTCGTACTCCGTAAAACCATAACGATGGGCGACCCGTTTCCATGTTTCAAAAATATAATTGCGAATGGAACATTCTTCGGGAGCGAAATCCCGGAATCCGGTCAAGGGTTGGAAACGTGCGTCTGGCATGGGTACGGCAAATGAACGGCGGGAAATAGTGAAGGATTGCACTTTAATTGCAAGTCTTTGTGTGGGGAAAGTGTCTTTCCCTCCCGTTATTTGAAATAAATGGAAGATCAATCGGCCTTTTGACGTAGTCATAACGATTGGGAGTGAACGACTGCTTTGTCTCCGGGAAGAAACGCGCTATGAAAATGATGAAGAAAAGCAAAGGCGGCCGACGGCCGGGAATGATAGGGGGACTCGTTTTGTTGTGCCTGATATGTTTGCTCTCTTCCTGCCGTCGCGAAACCTCTTTTAGCCTGATGCAGTTCAATATCTGGCAGGAGGGTACGTCCGTTCCGGGCGGATTTGAGGCGGTAGCGGACGAAATCGCCCGGACAGACGCCGATTTTGTCACATTGAGCGAAGTTCGCAATTACCGGAGCTCCCGGTTTTGTGACAGAATCGTGGAGGCCCTTTCCAAACGGGGGAAGGTGTATTACTCGTTCTATTCCGAGGACTCGGGAATCTTGAGCCGTCACCCCATTCGAGAGCACGCCACCGTATTTCCCCTCAACAACGACCAGGGGAGCATTTACCGGATTGTCACGGAGAAGGACGGGCAGGAGATCGCCGTTTATACGGCTCACCTGGATTACAGAAACTGCGCTTTATACTTGCCGCGAGGATATGACGGCTCCACCTGGAAAAAACTGCCGGCTCCCGTGACTGATTTGGAGAAAATTCTGGACAACAACAGGGCGTCTCGCCGGGACGATGCCGTGCGCGCCTTTCTCCAGGCCGCGCAAAAGGACAGGGAGGCGGGGCGGCTGGTTCTCCTCGGCGGGGATTTTAACGAGCCGTCCCATTTGGACTGGACGGAGAAAACCCGGAACATGCGCGATCATCACGGAATGATCGTACCCTGGGATTGTACGGTAATGCTGGAAAAGGAGGGCTTCATCGACTGCTACCGCGCAAAATATCCCGACCCGGTGACACATCCGGGCTTTACCTATCCCGCAGACTGCAGGGACGCCCGGCTGGAGCGTCTGGAGTGGAGCCCCGACGCGGATGACCGGGACCGCATAGATTACATATTTTATGCCGATTATCCGGGCCTCTCCGTAGAGGATGCCAGGATAATCGGGCCGAGAGGCGATGTGTGCCGAAACAGACGGGTTAACGGGAATGAGCGGGAGTCGGTGACGGAGCCTTTGGGAGTCTGGCCTACGGATCACAAGGCGGTGCTTGTCTCCTTCCTCCTTATCCGCTAGACCTGCCCGCGCCGACTGCTCAAGGCGGATCAATTTAAAAAATCACGAATCCGACATGAAATATTTTCTTTCCGCTGCTTTACTGACGTTGCTTCCCCTTGTCGCGGCGACATCGGCAGAGACCGAATCTCCCCATGATTTTCCTTTATAAAAAAGGAAAATCATTTGAAGAAATAAAGGCTGTTCCGATGAAAACAGCCATTTGTCCGCAGGATCTTCCCTCGTCTCTCCTATACGAGAAAAACACGCCGGATAATACGAGTACCATTGCCTACAATCTGGAACTCCCGCCCTATGTGCGCGGACTTTTTTTTGCCCGGGATACGAAACAGGGCGATTACCAATGGCCCAATGTGACCAACCGGTTGTTGCCGTGGCCTTTTGAGCAACTGTCCGATCTGGTAAAACCGGGGTATCCCGGCATCCCTTCCAACGGAGCCCCCTCCGTCTTGGGCGACGCCCTTTTACTTCAACAGAAAAACGGGGAGTATCTGTTTCTCAAGGCCGTGTCTGGCAAGAACAGCCTCAGCTGGTTTGTGATGGAAAAGAATGGAGAGCCGAGACTTCTTGTCTCTACTATGGGGAAAGATTGTCTCGCCAGGAAGGTTCCCCTCCTCGCCTTGCAAAAAGGAGCCAACCCCTATCAACTCATGGAAGAGGCGGCGCAATCCCTGATGGCAGACCGGGAGGCGTCCTCCCTGAAACATCGGAATCGGAAAAACTATTTTGAGGCCTTTGAATATTTGGGCTGGTGCACATGGGAACACTATCACTTTGACATAGACGAAGCCAAAATCATCAAGGACATGAAAGAGATCGAACAATCGAACATCCCCGTTCGGTATGTTTTGATTGACGACGGACATATTGCCAACCGGGCCTTGCAGAAATTGACCAGCTTCACGCCGGACTCCCGGAAATTCCCCGATCAATGGCGCAATATCATGGCCATGAAAAAGGAAGAAAAAAATCAAATGGATAGGCCTGTGGTACGCTCTTTCCGGATATTGGGAAGGAATTGCGGCGGAGAACGATTTTCCCGCATCCATAAAACAGTCGCTGTATCCTCATAACGGAACCATGCTTCCCGGACCGGAAGGGAAAAAAATAAACGCTTTTTATGAATATTATGTGAAGACGCTCAAAGACTTTGGCTTTGATTTCCTGAAAATAGACAACCAGGCCTTTACCCTGCCGCTTTACATGGGAAAGACAAAAGTTGTCCGTCAGGCCATAGACTGCAATCTCGCACTGGAGGATCAAATGCAGCGGCACAAGATGGGATTGATGAATTGTATGGCGCAAAACGTCGTCAACACCGACCATACGACATACAGTGCGGCCACCCGTGTCAGCATCGACTATAAAAAGCTCAATGAAAATATGGCCCGGTCGCACCTGTTTCAGTCATATGTCAATACATTGCTGCTGGGGCCGACCGTATGGCCTGACCATGACATGTTCCATTCCAGCGATACCGTTTGCGGGCCTTTGATGGCTCGCTCCAAAGCGGTGTCGGGAGGTCCGGTTTACCTGTCGGATATACCCTCTACCTTTGTCGGCGAAAATATATGGCCCCTGATTGACGATAAAGGCCGTTTGTTCCGCCCTGTCGCTCCAGCCGTGCCCGCGCCGGAATCTATTCTGACCAATCCCATGATGGAGGGGCGGGACTATCGTGTCTTTGCTCCGACGGGAGAGGAGGCCCTGACCATTATATGCTACAATCTCAATGTGTCGCCCAGGCACAAGACGGTACGCTCCTTCATTGACAAGTCGGATTACAAACTGTGCGATACATTCCGCAATAATGCGCCTCAATCGAATGAAGGCATCCTGTTGTTTGATTGGAAGAAAAAAACAGCGGAAAAACTTACCGGAAAAAAGGAAATAAACCTGACTGGCTTTACGGATGAACTTTTTCATCTTTGCCCCATTCGCAACGGATGGGCTGTTGTAGGAATAGAGGAAAAATTTCTTTCGCCGGCCACTGTACAAATCATCTCCTCTACCCCGGCTCAATTGAAAATCAAAGTATTCTGCCCCGGTACATTGAGAGTATGGGCCGAGACAAAAGAAAAACGGGAACTGAGAAGTATTGTCATAGACTCTCCACGGGAAATCAGTCTCGACAAATAGCCCGCCCGGAAAAAAGAAGATTCGCGAACGGGGAAATCACGGCAGTAATTCCCCCAGCGCCTTCAACCTGTCAAGGAGACGTTGCTTTTCTTCGGCGGAAAGATCCGGCTTCATCAGGGAGGCGATCACCGAATCCCTCTGCTTTTGCAGGGAGAGCTGGGAGAGCGCGGAAATAAGCTCCAGAACGATTGCCTCCGGATCATTTGGCTGGGGATTGCTGCACTCCATCCGGCGCAGGGTGAAGGCTTCGGAGGGAGGGAGGGACTCCAGAAACGCCTGGATCTCGGACGGGTTGTCGGGGTTGGGCTGGGAGGAGAGTATCCTCCTTAGTAGGTGGCCGCCCCGGAGATGCTCCAGAGGCTCCACAATATCTTCAATCCTTTGCAGAAGAATGTGCTGGATACTGGAGAATTGCAGGCACAGCTCGCAGAGCTGGTAAACGGGGCGGTCGAGGGCAATCAGGCGGGGAGGGGGGAGGGGGAGGGGGGCGGATGTGTCCTGCTGCCATGTTTCGGACGGTTCTTCTCCCGTGTAGGAAGCATCGTCGTAAGGTGCGGGGTTTTCCCGGCTTGCCCGGGCGAAGGAGACGCTGCGCTCGGATTCCCGCTTTTTTTGCTCGGCGATACTTCCGGCGGCGTTCTTTACTTCCTTGCGAAGATCGGGGAGGCCTATTCTCAATAGCGTGGCGACATCTGTAATAACGCCATCCTGATAAACCTTGTCCGGGATCAGGGCGATCAGGGCGGAGAGATCTCCGATAAATTCGGAACGGCGGGAGGGATCGGAAAGGACTCCCTCGGCCTGGGCCCTCTGCAGGCGGGCTTCGAAAAAAGGCCTGGCTCCGGCCAGAAACTGGCGGAACCCTTCCGCGCCCTCCCGTTTTAAAAACGAGTCGGGGTCATCGCCTGCAGGCAAAGAGGCCAGATCTATGTACAACCCCTCCGGCGCAAGCTCGCGAAAGGCTCTGTCCGCCGCCTTCATCCCCGCGCTGTCGCCGTCGAAGCAGAGCGTGACCCTGGTCGTGTAGCGGCGCATGAGCCGGGCGTGGCTGCTGGTAAATGCGGTACCAAGAGGGGCGACGGCATGGACGACCCCAGCCTCGTGACAGGCGATTACATCAAGCTGGCCTTCGCAGATCAGGGCGGTTTGCTGCTTGGCAATGCCCCTCCGGGCGCGATTGAGGGCAAAGACGACATTGCCCTTGCGGAAAAGGGCCGTTTCCGGCGAGTTGATATATTTCCCGGTGTTGGCCTTCGCCTCCAGAATACGCCCGGAAAAGGCGACTATTTCGCCGTAATCGTTGGAGATGGGAAACATCAGCCTGTCCCGGAAACGGCACATCAATCCCGAGCGGGGGTTGTTTTCCTGTTTCAGGAAACACAGTCCCGAGTCAAGCAGCTCCCTCCCGGTGAACCCCTTGCCCTTTGCCCATGCGAGGAAAGCGGCCGAGTCGCCGGGCGCCCAGCCCACCTGCCAGTTTTTTGCCATGTCGGAGCCGTACCCCCGCCCTTTCAGATAATCGCGGGCATGACAGGCGGCCGCGGCGGTCATGAGCTGCCTGTGGTACCACTCGGCGGCGGCCTTGTGCAAATCAATCAGCCGGAGGCGGCGTTTCCGCTCCCGGTCCGCGCGGGGATCATAGGCCTCCTCCTCGACGAAGATGGCGGCCTTGTCAGCCAGTTTGCGCACGGTATCTCCAAAAGAGAGATTCTCGTACTTCATGACGAAGCCGATTGCGCTTCCCCCTTCGCCGCAACCGAAACATTTGAAGGACTGGCGGCTTGCGCTGACGGTGAATGACGGCGTTTTTTCGTTATGAAAGGGGCAGCACCCCTTGTAAATAGTACCGGCTTTTTTAAGCGGAATATACGAGCCAATGAGCGCGACGATATCCGTAGCCTCCAGAATTTTGCGAATAGTATCTTCGGGAATACGCGCCATGACAACGAAAGGGCGGCTTGAGCGGGTCAGCGGCCGAAGCCGAGACGATCCGCCAGCCTTTCCGGGAGTCCTGCCTCGCGGATTTTGAGTTGTGTCGTCGCTACATCATACTCCACCCTGCGGAGCTGGATCAGGTTTTGCTCTGGGGTATAAATGGCGTAACTGGCCCGCCAGTCTCCATCGCGGGGCTGGCCGACGCTGCCCGGATTGATGAAGTATTGTATGCCCGGCTCCATGATGATCTCATCCGCGGGGATGTCGGAGATTTTGCCGGACGGGTACTTGACAAAAAATTTGGGGACATGCGTATGCCCATGAAAACAAAGCTGAGTCGCCTGCTTCTGGAAGCTGAAACTGGAATCGGAAGCGTTCAGGATGTACTCCCACTTCATCGGATTGTCCATGGTGGCGTGAACGATCGTCATATTGTCCAGAGAGGCGATGTTCTCCTTGACGTAGGGCAGGCGGCGGAGCCAGGTCTTTTGATCCTCGTTGAGCTGTTCGCGCGTCCAGCTGAGAGCCATGGTCGCGATGGGATTCATGCCGAGAAGATCCTTCTTGCTGATGGACTCGTAATCGTGATTGCCCTTGACGGTGGGGCAGTCGAGACTGCGGACGAGTTCCAGACACTCTGCCGGGTTGGCATTATAGCCGACAATATCGCCGAGACAGGCGTAATTGCTTTCACACCCCTGCCGCCCTGCGTCCTCGAGCACTGCGTGCAGGGCCTCCAGATTGGCGTGTATGTCTCCGAATATGGCGATTTTTTTCATGGATCGACTGATGAGGGACATACTAGCTCAAAGTTGGAGAGCTTCCAAGTCGGAATTGGGGACATCGGCCCATGATTTTGTGTCTTGATAGGGTTTGAGAACTTCAAGCGCCTCTTGGATGCCTTTTTTGGGGAAGTTGTTTGGCCTCCTGTAATAATTTTTCAGAGACCAGGCCGCACTTTTGGGTGAGAAGAATATTTTGTCGGGAGGGATCTTGTCCTTGAGGGGAATATCCAGCTTCTTCTGCAGAGCGAAAATCAGGCATTCTATCGAGGGAACCTTGTTCTCCGGCGCGCTTTGGAAGAGCTTGACCGCGAGATCGTAGGCGTCTTTTTCCCGGGCAGGCAGGGAGGCCATGGAGTAGAGCTCGGCCCGCTCCATGCTCAGGGGGCCGCCGAGTTCGCGAGCTTTTCTGTATTCCAGAATGGCGGCTTCGTGGTCCGGCAAGCGGTTGTTGTCGGCCAGGGCGTCGGCCAGGCGGGAGTGCAGAAGCCAGTCGCCGGGGTTGTTTTTGGTCCCCTCCCGGAGAAAATCGCGCCCCTTTTTAATATAGGACTTGAAGCGGATTTTACGCTCCGTATCCCGGAGACTCGTATCTTCCAGCGAGTCGCTGGAGGCGTTGTAGGTAAGGTGCCAGCCGCCGTTGTCCCAATAGTAATTGTTCTGCGGGGCCAGAGCGGTAATCTGCCGATAGCGGTTTTCCAGAGCCGGCCAGTTGCGGTTGGAAAAATGCTCGTACGCATTGAGGGAGAGAAACGCCGCCACAAGAGAGCGCAACCCTCCCAGAGCGACGAAAGAAAGCTGCTGCTCCAGCCTGGGGCCTGATTCGTCGCCGAGGGCCAGCACCGGGGGAAGAAGCCCCATCTGCCGCTCCCTGTCTTGTATATCCTCAGCAAGGGGGCGCAGGAACACGCCTCCCAGGAGAAGGACAAGACAGGCGACGATCAGGGATCGAATCATCGACAGGCGGGGATGCCACGGGCTACGGCCGCTCAGGCCCGGTTCCGGGCGTCTCTTTCCGCCAGCTTGGCGGCCAGTTGGGCGTTCAGCTTTTCCCATTCGGGCAGGTCGGCTCCGGCGTTTTTGGCCAGTTCGAACGGGGTTTTCCAGATGGACTCGAATTCGACAGGACGATTGGCCATGAAGTCGATGCCGCTGGAGGGGCGGTAGTGCCCCATGGCGTAAGTGACTTCGATCTGCTTTTCGATAATGTCCGGACGGAGATCATGGCCGCGGGCGTGAGCGGCGTTGACGACCTCCTGCATGATGCGGCGGACGTGATCTTCACCGCCGGGCGCATTGAGGATCTCCAGCACGTCGGCGCCGTCATTGATAATGCTGAGACCGTTGAAGGGAACGTTCCAGATAACCTTGTTCCACATGACGCACTCCGCATTGGGATAAACCCGGGCGGGGATGCCGGCCGCCTTGAAAACAGCCGCGATCTCTTCCGTCGCCGGAATGAGCGCGGGATCGGAAAAGGCGGGAGTCATGGAGATGGCTCCATTCGCCATGTGCTTGACATGGCCGGGGCCGGTACGGAAGGCGCTGATGAAGCAGACTCCGCAAAAAATTTTATCCTGGGGGACGACCTTGGCGATTTCTTCCGCATTGCCCATGCCGTTTTCCAGTGTCAGGACTTTGGTATCGGGGCCGAGGAGCGGGGGCAGACTCTTGCTGAGGTTGACGTTGGAAGTAGTCTTCCAGGTGATGACGACAAGATCGACCGGGCCGACCTCTTCGGAGGAAGAGGGGACATTTACTTTTTCCAGCCGCATGTCGCCGAGAATGCTTTCGATAGTGAGGCCATGCTGTGCGACATAATCGCGCTCGCTCCGCATTATGAAGGAAACATCGTTTCCGGCAAGAGCCAGACGAGATCCATAGTAGCAGCCAATGGCGCCAGCTCCAAGAATGGCAATTTTCATGGTTTTTTGAAAAAGAATATTTAGGGGGAAAGGGGGGGCGGATACCTGTTGTAAAATGCGAGTTGCCGCGGGAGTGGCGATAATTTTAGAGCCGGGACGATAATAGGTCAAATATTAAGAAGCGTTTTCTTAAATTTTCTTAACTATCTATGTTGGGAAATGGGGAGGACCTCGGTGAAGCCCTCCCCATGAAAAAAACGGTTGAAAGCCCGGCGTCAGCGCATGTCGATCGGCAGGACAGGGACGTAGCCGTTCGGGCCGGTATAGAGGGTGAGGGGGCGGTAGAGGCGGTTGTCTGCCAGCTGCTCAAGCATTTGGGCCGCCCAGCCGGAAGTACGGGCGATGGCGAAAATGGGAGTGAAGAGGTCGCTGGGGATGCCCATGCTGTAATAAACCGTCGCGGAGTAGAAGTCCACATTCGCCTGGAGATGCTTCTCCTCGTACATGATCTGTGCGATGCGCTCGGACATTAAAATCCACTTGGGCTCGCCGAGCTCCTCGGTGAGCTTGATGGCCATGCGGCGGAGATGGGGGGCGCGGGGGTCAAGAGTACGATATACGCGGTGACCTATCCCCATGATCTTTTCCTTGCGGGCCAGTTTCTCATGAACGTAGGCGTCCACGTTGCCTTCATCGCCGATCTCCTTGAGCATTTTGATGACGCCTTCGTTCGCGCCGCCGTGCAGGGCTCCCTTCAGGGTGCCGACGGCGGTCGTGATGCCGCTGTACATGTCACTCAGCGTCGCGACGCAGACGCGGGCGGCGAAAGTGGAGGCGTTCATACCGTGGTCGGCATGGAGAATGTAGGCGCAGTTGAGCGTCTCCTCCATGGCCTTGCTCGGCTCCTTGCCCTTGAGCAGATAAAGAAAGTGGGCGGCTTCGCTCAGATCTGTGCGGACAGGCAGGAGCGCGCGGCCGCGGCGCATGGCATGGAAATAGGCCACGATAACGGGCACGCGGGCAATCAGGGAAATGGCGATTTCGCGGTTGACCTCTTCCGTACGTTCACTGCTGCGGGCCGTACTGTCGTAGATGCCGAGCATGGAAACTCCGGTACGCAGAATGTCCATGGGCGCGGCATCCTTGGGGCAGGTCTTGATCCAGTCGATAACGGACTGGGGCAGCTCGCGTCTGGAATGGAGCAGAGCGGAAAACTCGGCAAGCTGGGTTCTGTTGGGGAGCTTTTTATTAAGTAGCAGATAACAGACTTCTTCGTAGGTGCACAGATTGACGAGGTCGTCAATACCATAGCCCAGATAGAAAAGTTTGCCCTCTTCTCCGCGTACGTCGCTCAGGGCCGATTCGTTCGCGATGACTCCCGCCAAACCGCGGGAATAAGAAGGGAGGGGGGCTTTTTCTTCACTCATGAGTAGGGGAAACGAGGGGGGATAGGACTGTTGCGAAGGCGGCTGAGCCCGTTTTTTCAGGAAACTCTCGCCGTTTTCCCGAAGGGTCGCTTTGCGGGCGGATAGTGAATCATTGCGCCTCTCATTTCAAGGGTTAATTTGAAGAGTGGGCTGACGCCTTCTCCCAGGCCGCCTTTTTTGCCGGGGTGATATGGGGCTCCCTGACATAAAGGGGGGACGGGACTCCGGTTTTGAGGAAAGCCTGCTCTTCCGGCGTTTTATCCAGCCAGGAACGGACCAGGGCGACCGCCTCGGGAGCGAGCCCGGCCCGTACCTGCGTCCAGCCCTGGGCGGCAAGCTTGTCCCCGGGTTCGCACGAGAGGACGGGGATATTGTTTGCAAGAGCCCGGTCTATCTCTTCCCGGGCGGACTCGGCGGTCAAAATCTTCAAATTGCCGTCCCATTTCCCGGCATTCAGACGAGAAACGGCCCACCCTCCGCGTCTCGCGTCGGAAATAATCAGGGCGTCTCCTTTATGATGAGGCAGAGCCTCCCACGAGCAGAGAGCAACGACGGGGGCGTCGTACACAAGACTCAGCCCGTCTGCGGCGGCGAGCGCCACCCTTATTCCCGAATAACTGCCGGGCCCCGCTCCCACCAGTATCAAGGAGGGCGGGGCGTTGTCCAGAAACGGCTTGACCTCGGCAAGCGCGTCAAAAATACGCGAATTATGGCTCCTGAGAGCCGTCCAGCGTGAAGAAAAGCACTCCTCTCCCCCGATCATCAAACTCAGCGAAGCATCGGCGCAGGAAGTTTCAATAGACAGAATGCCTTGGGAAGAACAGAGAGGTGACATGTGGGGGCTTTTCCGTTTTGGGCTTGAAAAAAGGGGCGTTAATCGCTAGCTTTGGGGCCGGCGGTCCCTCAAGAGTCCGTGTGAATCAGGAAACATCAAAACAGTCCTTTTGGCAAGGACAAGCTCCAGCTCACCAGTTGAATCAATGAGGACGCCTCGAATGGAACCCCGGCCCAGTCGCTCCCCCGGCTCTCTCGCCGCAGGGCGCGGTGCCGTGCGCAGAAAGGGCCCTCGGTTGAACGACGTCCTGAACGACTGCAACAGGCGGGCCTTGTCCTACTCCAAACATGTGGATGTGGCGACGACGGCGGAGGGAATGCCGATGCTGGACAGTCACGACCAGGCCCAGCCCCGGCAGGATGACCAGCTTGCCGGATTCCAGAAATGGTTCCGCCGTATTGTCGCCCTGATTTTGATTTTACCATTGGGGGGAGTCGCCCTCAGCTCTCTGGTCATGACTCTGGCCGAGTCTGCGCCGACACTCGATGTCTGGCTCTCTGTGCCGGTATGGTATTCCCTGATGGGCGTAGCGGTCTGGTCCATCCTGTGCTGGGGAGGAATATGCCGCGCCACCTTTTTATACCTCTATGTACTCGGCCATGAGCTGTCTCACGCCCTGGCGACAGTACTCAGCGGCGGCTCCGTCGCCACCCTGAAAGTGACGCTCGAGGGAGGATACGTCATCACCGACAAGAACAACTTCGTCATCGCGCTGGCCCCCTATTTCTTTCCGATCTGGCTGGTTGTCTGGCTGCTCCTGGCGACGCTCACATCCCTGATACAGCCGTGGGATACCATTGCCCCCCTCGTATTTGGCGGGCTCGGGTTCTGGTGGGCCTTCCATTTTTACTGGACCGTCTGGATCATCCCCAAAGACCAGCCCGACCTAAATGAAAACGGGACGTTTTTTTCCCTGACGCTTATCTTCCTTCTCAATTTACTCTTTGTCATAGGCGCGCTGATTTTGAGCGGCTCTGTAGGCTTGATGGCGTATATGAGAGAATTTCGCATGCAGAGCGAACTCTTCTCCTCCCTTATCGGGGCCGTCTGCAAGGGGATCGTGGGGGGGCTGTGAGGCAGCCCGGCCTTCTTTTGGGCGGAACACGAGCCGGAGCGTCTTTACTCTCCCATCTCGTACTCCACAATGAGATCCAGAAAAGGAGTCAGGTATTTTTTTGCCTTGGCGGGGCCGACCCCATGAATGGCCTCCGCCCGCTCCCTCGTCGTCGGGCGTAAACGGGCAAACGCCTCCAGAACGGCATTGGAAAAAATGAAAAAGGGAGGGAGCTTTTCCTCCTCGGCCATTTCCCGCCTCAAATCCTTTAACGCCTGGAACAAATTCTCGTCGAAATGGCCAAACGCTCCCAGCGTCAACTCTCCGTCCGGAGCATGCCGGGCAGCCTTCCTCTGCAGCGCGGGAGTCCTGCCGCCGCCTTTCCCGCCTTTCAGGGGCCAGACCATCAGAGCCTCTGCATGGCCCATCATTACGTCGTAACCCGCGGAACTGATCGTCAGCAGGGGATACTCCCCGCCGCCGGTTTGAGTCAGCCCGGCATTTTGCATCTCCCGGAAAAGGCGCGAGACCATATCTTCGCTCAAATCCTTGAGAATACCGTACGTTTTAAGACGGCACAGAGAAGTATTCATGACCTCCTTGGTCTTTGCCCCCCGGAGCATGGCAATAATCTTGGTGCGGCCGAAAATCCCCTCCCAGGAGCCGTCGGGAAGCCGCCGTGACGCGCGGGCTATACCGCTGAGAGCCTTCCTGACAATCAGGCTCTCCTCTTCGCCCAGCGGCTCGGGCAGATCGCCTCCCCGGGCCTCGCAGACATCGCACTTTTCACAGGGGCGGGAATTCTGCTCGCCGAAATAATTCAAAATCCACATCTGGCGGCACCCCGTAGAGTAGGCGTAGCGAGTAATCTGGGAGAGCTTTTCCCGGTCTCTCTGCTCCTTGCTTTTCATGGCCTCCTCATCCAGCGGAATAGTCAGCCCGGTCAGGGACGGAGAAATAATGCGCGTACCCCTGGCCCGTTTACCCGGAATGTCAAACCGCTCTATGCAGTTATTCTTCATCAGGATCACCAGCGCGGAGCCTATGGCCATCTCGTTCTTGCGCCCCATCCTCTCCGCCATCTCCTGCATCGTCCAGCTCAGCTCATGCGTCTCTTCATCAGCCGAGTGCCGCAGCATCTCGTATAAATCAACGACAAAAGAAGCGCCGGGGTTGGTACCGTCTATGAAAAACTCCTGTGTCCTGAGATCGGCGTGATTGAAAAGGAGCTCGCACCACGCCTCTTCGCCATCGCGCCCGGCACGGCCGGCCTCCTGATAATAGGCCTCGACACTGCCGGGAATCTCGAAATGAATGACAAAGCGCACATCTCCGCGGTCTATCCCCATGCCGAACGCATTGGTTGCGACGACCACATCGGCCTCTCTGGTCATGAAACGATTCTGTGCGGCCTCCCGCTCTGCGTCGCTCATGCCCGCATGGTAGGCGGTGACCCTGGCTCCGGTCTGCCTGAGCTCCTCATAAACGCTCTCGACATGCTTGCGGGTCGAGCAGTAAATAATCCCCGTCTTGTGGGCGGAGACAAGCTGCGTAATACGGCGGTACTTGTCCCGCTGCTTGTCGCAGTGAGTAATGCGGAAATGGAGATTGTCGCGGGAGAAGCCCCGTATCGTCACATCGGGATCGTCAAGATGCAGATGCTGGAGAATATCTTCGCGAACCTTGGGCGTCGCGGTAGCCGTCAGGGCGACCGTCTGCGGGCGGCCGATCTCGTCGAGCATTTTACCCAGCTTCAAATAATCGGGCCTGAAATCATGCCCCCACTGGCTTAGACAGTGAGCCTCGTCAATCGCCACCAGAGAAACATCCAGCTCCTT